>VGOD01000160.1 GCA_016876015.1 Chloroflexota bacterium | reverse complement strand
GTAGATGCCGACGCCAAGCGACGCGCCGGTCAGCGTCTGCTGCGTGCGATACGGAAAGGTCGCGGCCAGCCGGCTGGTCAGGGCTGCATCCATCGCGGGCGTCAGTTCGGAAAGTGCGAGCAGATCAGGCTGGCCGGCCTCAATGGCGGCAAGGATGCCATCCACGTTCCCGTTGCTGGCCAGCAGGTTGAACGCCATGACCCGCAGCGCGGCCTCGCTCCCCGCGACGCGAGGCGCCCGCGGCAGAAAACGCCACCCGAACAACCCGACCCACAGCACGACTGGAACGAGCGCCGCGATGTAGATCGCCCGTCGTCGCGCCAGCGCGAAGCCTCCCCGTGGGACAGCCGCCACGATCAGTGCCAGCGGCGCGGGCAGGAACAACAACGCGGCGAAGCTGTTCAACCCCGCCAGCCACCAATAACGATCGCCCCACACCAGCCTGGCCAGATACCAGGCGACGACAAACAGCGCGTAGAGGCAGGTTGAGGCTGAGGTCAAGGTTAAGGTCAAGGTTGAGGTTGAGACAGATCGGCCGGGCGCGCTCACAGGATCTCGGTGCGGTGCAGCTCGCATATTGCTATCGCCTTTCTCGAGAGAGTGCCTTCAAGACGCCGCCGTCCCCGTCTCGGTTTCACCCTCACCTCCTCGTCACCTTGTCACCCCATCACCCTGTCACCTTGTCCCCCTGTCACCCCATCACCTTGTCACCCCATCACCCGTCCACCACCTCGATGTAGATCCTCTTGTTGATCGCGCCCTTCGACTTGTAGTCCGTCACCCGAATCCGGCCGACCTCTCGCGTGTTTGCCACATGGGTCCCGCCATCCGCTTGCAGGTCGAGCCCGACGATCTCCACGGTGCGCACCTCCTGGATGCCTTCGGGGAGCAGGTTGATCTTGGTGCGGATCAGGTCGGGAATCTGGAAAGCTTCGGCGCGCGGCAAGATCTTCACGCGCACATCGCGGGCCGCCGCGACTTCCGCGTTGCAACGGGCCTCGATCTCGCCGACCAGCTCCCCACGCAGGGTGGCGAACTCGAAGTCCATACGACCGGCGCCAGGATCCATGTTGCCGCCGGTGACCTGGGCGCCGTAGTCGCGCCAGACGACGCCGCAGAGGATGTGCAATGCGGTGTGTGTGCGCATCAGCGCGTAACGCCGCGGCCAGTCAAGGGAGCACCTCACCGCCAACCCCGACCTCACCCCCAACCCCTCTCCTGCAAGGAGATGGGGGGAGCCTCCCTGCGCTGGCGGGGAAGAGGACTGGGGGGTCAGGTAGTGCCACACCAGCGTCCCTTCTTTCTTCACCTGCGTCACCGCCGCAAAGACCTTTGAGGTCTCCGAGACCTCAAAGGTCTGAGAACCGGTCTGGGAGCCCGGAAACATCAACACGCCCAGATCGGCCGGCTGGCCGCCCCCGCCTGGGTAGAACGCCGTGCGATCGAGCGCGACGCGGCCACCCGCCGCGTCCACTGCGATGACAGTCGCGTCGAACTCGCGCAGATAGCTATCGGTTTGGTAGAGTAATTCGGTCATGAGAACCTCGCAACATACCCCAAACAAAAACGCCCTCATCCCCCTGGGGACGAGAGCGTCCACTCCCGCGGTACCACCCCGGTTAACGGATTTTGGATTTCGGATTTTAGACTACCGAAAAATCCAAAATCACACCCGTTCCCTTCAGGCGCAAACACGCCTTTGCGCAGCTAACGGGCGCACCCGGCGACGCCTACTGAGCCGTCATGGCGGTTCGGGTCGCAACTTCGGAAGGATTTTCGGCAGGGTCGGCGCGTCCGGCTTCCACCTGGCCCGGACTCGCTGGGCGTCCGGCGATCTGCCTACTCGTTTCCATCATCGCTTTGTGTGCAAGTCTAGCACAACGCCGTTTGGCTGTCAAACCGGCTCGCGGCCAAGATCGGCTGCTGGCGACGCCGGGAACACGGCGCGAAACGTCGCGCCGGCGCCCTCGCTGCTTTCGGCCCAGATGACGCCGCCGTGCGCCCTGACGATCCCTTGCACGATCGCCAGGCCCAGCCCCATACCCCCGAAACGCCGCGTGCTGGAGCCATCCACCTGGTAGAAACGCCCCCAGATGCGCGAAAGCTGATCGGCCGGGATGCCGATGCCCTGGTCGCTGACGCTCAACTCGACCGCGAGTTGCGGTTGGGCGTCTGGCTCTTGACCGTCGAACAGGTAGCGCCGTGGATGCACCCGCACCGTGATCGCGCCGCCCTGTGGACTGAATTTCACCGCATTCTCCAACAGGTTGTCTAGCACCTGGGCCAGGCGTCGCCGGTCGCCCATGATCGGCGGCACATTCTCGGATACGGCCAGGGCGAACGAGAAATGCCGCCCCACAGGCTGCGACGATCCGGCCACCAGCTCGGCCGCCAAGACGCAAGAGCGCGCCAGCGCGGGCAGATAGACCTCCTCTCGCTCCAGCTTCTCGAGCGCCTGTTGCTGGATGCTGATCACATCATTGACGAGACGGATCAGTCCCAGCGCGCGATCGTGCATCGTTTCCAGCGCTTCCCGTTGTTCGGCCGTGATCTCACCAAGCGTGCCGTCGAGCAGCGCCTCGGTATACCCGCGCACGTACGTCAGTGGCGTGCGGAGCTCGTGAGAGATGGTCTGGACGAACTCGTCTTTCAGCTCATCCAGCTTCTGGAGGCTGCGATAGGCGGCCTCCAACTCGGCCATCCGACGCTGCAGGTTCTCGAAGAGCCGCGCAGTTTCCAGCGCCACGCCGATCTGATTCGCCAGGGCCGCCAGCAGCTCGACATCGGGCTGCGGGTAGTAGTCATCAGGGTCGCGCTGGCCCAACAGCCAGAGGCCCACCAGCTTCTTCCGGACCTCAATGCGCATGGCCAGGCGAACCCAGGCGAACGGCTCCCCATCGGTCACGAGCGGAGGACGATAGCGGCCCGCGCCGTGGAGCACCTCTTGGAGCTGCGGCATGGCATCGTCGTCCGGGTCCAGCGCCGCTCCATCGGCATAGAACAACTCCGCTGCGCCATCTCGAATCACATAGAGCGCGGATTGGCGGATCAACAGGCTGGGCGACACCGCGTGCGTCAGCAGGCGCGTCAGGTCCGGCCGGCTGAGCGCCCTGGGGATTTCGTTGGCGAAGGCGCGCAGGATGTCGTTGGGATTGTGGCTGGTGCCGTAGGCCAGCCGGTCCACGAAGCGCTGGAACAGCGGCCGCAGGAACAGCGCGGCGATCACCGCTGCGGTCGAGAAGACGAGGGCGAACGCCAACATGCCCGACGACGTCTGAATCGGACCGGCGCCGATCATGAAGACCACGATGAAGACGGTGACGAAGAGGACCAGGAAGCCATAGAGGCTCAGGACTCGATTGGCGCGGAACTCCAGCCCGCCCAGGTGCTGCTTGTAGAGCGCATAGACGTAGAAGAACGGCAGGAGCGGGATGGCGAGCGTCGAGAGGGTAACAAACATTTGTCCCGCGGCCGGAAACCGCAGCAGTTGCGGGATGACCCACAGCACCAGCCCCGGCCCAAGGGCCAGGCTGACTCCCAACAGCATGAGCCGGGCGGCCTGCCGTATGTTGGAGGCATCGCGGCCGAGGCCACGGAGCAGCAGCAGGCCCAGGCTGCCGCCGATGGCGATCAGCAGTGTGACAGTTGCAGGAACGATGTGAATATTGAGGAGCGCCAGGACTGCCAACAGCGCCGCGAGCGTGTAAGCAAGAACCGAAACATACCGTCGGGATGGCGGCAAGAGGGAGGTGGGCAGAAGCAGGTGCAGGTGCAGGTGCAGGTAAACAGGGACCAGGAGCCACGAAAGTGCTCGAAGGCCCGATGCTGATGCAAGCACTTGCGAGGTCGAAGGAACGCCGACGGCAGCCCACGCCGCGGTGATGTAGTTGAAGGCGATCAGCAGATACCAGCGGGCGTTGCGGGGTCGCAGAAAGAGGAGCACGGTCGTGCCGGCAAGCCAGAAGGGTAGAAACAGAGCCAGGCCCCCGCCCATACGTGTGAGGAGCGCTGCGCCTGTGGGACCCAGCATCAGCCAATCGGCGCGCACGACAACGCCGTCGCGGGCGAAGACGATGGGCACGCGCTCGCCCGCCGCGTAACCGGCGAAAGGGGTCTCGGTGCGGCTGCGCTCGTAGGCCTGGTGGGTCAGGCCGCCGATTTCCAGCAGCCGATCGCCCACCCGCAGGCTGTCCTGGTTGGCCGCGCACCAGTCGGGGTGATCCCAGCACTTTACATCGAAGCCCAAGACGTGCCACTGGCTGTCGTAGTCGAATCCGGGATACGGCGCCAGAAACACGTAGGCGAAGAGATAGGCCAGGCAGAAAGCCAGCGCGCCCGCGGCCGTCAGAGTCATCAGCCAGCCCGCCGGCCTCTGGCCGGCCCCGTCGCCTGGCGCGCTCATGCCGGCTCTCCGGGCAGCGCAGAGGGAAGGGAAACGCCCAGGCCGGCCAACCAGGACGCCAGCGGCCGCGCCTGGCGATCGAGCATCTCGCGCAGGGGCGCGGGGTTCGCCAACGCCAGGCGCGCCAGCCGTTCCCGGCCGGCGCGCTGGCGTTGAAGTATCTGATAGGCGCAGAAGCTGACCGCGCCGCACTCGATCAGAATCCGCTGCGCCTCTTCCAGGATCTGCAGGTCGGCCGCGGCCGGCCGCAGACGCACAAAACGGTCGCGCTGCGGATGGTCGGCCGTTCCCCCGTATAGGATCGCCAGGTTGTTGCGGCCTTCCCCCCAGTCGGGGTTGGCCGGCGTCTCGAAGGCGTCCACCAGGTCATCGTACAACTGGATCATCTCGCCGAACAGGACCTCCAGATCGTAAAGGCCCTGGACCACAGCCGCGTCTGCGCCGGCCGCGAGCGCGCCCAACTGCAACGCCAGACCATAGAAGGGCGTGCTCTTGGCCCGCACGACCCGCCAGTAGTTCTCTTCCCCGTGCAGATTGCGCACATCCAGCTCTTGCCCGGCCGCGGTGGCAAGGGCCGCCTGCGCCAGCGCCGCGAGCGCGGCTGCACGTCTGTCGGCCGCGAAGGGCGCCCGGCCGATGCGGGCAAAGGCGGCCGCCTGGAACGCCAGGGCCAGGTTGGCGGCCCGGCCGCCGCCCATGCGATGGTGTTGGCCGCGGGGATCCTGGTCGAGCATGTCGTCGGCCAGGATGATGCTGATTTGGAGACAGGCGATTGCCGCGCAGCCCGGCAGCGCTGCCCCCTCCTCGCCGCCGGCCGCCCGGCTGGCCATCATCGGCAATTCCCAGTCGTAGCGCACCCAATCTTCTCTGGACGCCAACAGCTCGGCCGCTTCGGGCCAGGTTGCCATCTCCGGCAGCCCACACACTACGTCTCGGATGCAGGCCTCAGTGATGAGCTCTCTCATGCGCTATCTCATCCGCTTCACCAACCCCACCCCATCCAACCGGCCATGGTCTCCGCCTTCAGCGCCCGCACCTTTTCGGGCAGTTCGATCTTGGTGAGCTGGCGCAGGGTCTCCAACAGCGAGTTGTCCTGCTGCTCCGACTTCAGCAATGCGTTGAAGCCTTCGATGGTGATGGCCGCATCCATCATTGCACTCACCTCCTCTCCACGCCAGACTTGCGATCCCGCAGGCGTCTCAACCTGTGAGGCGTTCGCAGTCCTGACCCGCCCGCGCCGCGCCTCACACCCACCACCTGAAGGAGAATTCTAGAGCAAAACGGTGGAAAACGCAAGTGCGGACATGCCACAACATCGAGTCGAACTTGGCCGCTCATCCTCCCTGGGGTATACTGGGAGCCAGGAGCTGGGATGTTCTGCACACTGGAGGCAGCATGACCGAAGGACGCAGCCGGGTCAGCCGTTCACCCGCGATTGCCGCGGCGGGCGGCGACCGGCCGGCTTTGCGGCGCGGCGGCGGGCCCATGGCGCGCGTCTTCGCCGATACCCCTCTGCCCGATCGTCGCTTCCTGCACGACCTGTTCGTGGGGTATCGCCGGCTGCTGGTCTTTGTCAAGCCGTACTGGCGGCTGCTGGCGATCGCCGCGGTCTTCCTGACCGCCAACGCCTTGCTCGGCCTGGCGCTGCCCTGGGTGGTGCGCAACATCGTGGACACGGCGTTCGCACAGGCGAACATGGCCGAGCTGAACCGCGTGATCGGGCTGTTGCTGGCGATCTTCCTGGTGCAGGCGGTTCTGGGCTTCGGCCAGAGCTATTTGATCGCCTGGGTGGGCGAACGGGTGGTGACGAATCTGCGCCGGACCCTCTACGCGCACCTGCACGCGATGCCGCTGCGCTTCTTCGCGGCCGCCCGCACCGGCGACCTGCTCTCGCGGCTGGGCAACGATGTCGCCGCCATCCAGGAGGCGGTTACCGGAACGCTGCTCAGCCTGCTGTCGCAACTGATCCTGTTCGTCGGCGGCGTTGTGATCATCCTGTTGATGGCCTGGCGTCTGACGCTGCTGATGCTGGCGGTGGTCCCGCTGGCGATGCTCGGCATGATCCTGCTGGGCCGGATGATCCGCAAGATCAGCCGGGAGGCGCAGGACGCGCTGGCTGCCCTGGCCGCGCTGGCCGAAGAGGCATTGGCCGGCGTGCGCATCGTCAAATCGTTCGCCAGAGAACCCTACGAGACGCAGCGTTACAGCGACGGCCTCGAGCGGCTCTTCGCCATCGCGCTGCGGCGGGTGAGAGCGCGCGCGATCCTGGGGCCGCTCATCGGGCTGTTGGCGTTCTCGGCCATCGCTGTGGTATTATGGTTCGGCAGCCGCGAGGTGATCGCCGGCCGGCTGACCACCGGCCAACTGGTCTCGTTCCTGCTCTACACCATGATGATCGCTTCGCCTCTCGGCGCGTTCACCGCGCTCTACAGCCAGCTTCAGCAGGCTCTGGGCGCCAGCGAGCGGGTGTTCGAGCTGCTGGACACGCCTCCTGAGATGCGCGACGCGTCGGACGCGGTCGCTCTGCCGCCGATCACGGGCCAGGTGCGCTTCGAAGAGGTCAGCTTCGACTATGGCGACAGCGATCAAACCCGCGAGGTGCTCCAGCGCGTCAGCCTGGAGGTGGAACCTGGGCAGGTGGCGGCGCTTGTCGGGCCGAGCGGCGCGGGCAAGACAACTCTGGTGAACCTGATCCCGCGCTTCTACGACCCTACGCAAGGGCGCATTCTGGTGGATGGCTACGACATCCGTCGCGTGCAGATGCGCAGCCTGCGTGAACAGATCGGCATCGTGCCGCAGGAGACCGCGCTCTTCTCTGGCAGCGTGCAGGATAACATCGTCTACGGCAAACTGGATGCAACGCAAGAGGAGATCGAGGCAGCGGCCCGCGCGGCCAACGCGCACGATTTCATCCTGGCCTTGCCCGAGGGCTACGCAACGCCGGTGGGCGAGCGAGGCGTCAAGCTGAGCGGCGGGCAGCGCCAACGCATCGCGATCGCCCGTGCGCTGCTCAAAAACCCGCGCATCCTCATCCTGGATGAGGCCACATCGTCGCTCGACAGCGAATCGGAACTGGCCGTGCAGGAAGCCCTGGAACGCCTGATGCGCGACCGCACGACATTTGTGATCGCACACCGCCTGAGCACGATCATCAATGCGGATTGGATCATCGTGCTCGATGGCGGCCAGATCGTCGAGCAAGGCCCCCACGCCGAGTTGCTGGCGCTGGAAGGCGGGCTCTATCGGCGGATGTATGCGTTGCAATTTCGTTGGGAAGAAGGTTAGTTGGTATGATGGTAGATTGGTACATTGGTAGACTGGGAGGCCCCTACACTCAACTCCCAAGCTACCAAGCTACCAATCTACTCCCTACCGAGGCAACCATGTCCTGGTCACTCAAACTCCTCACTGTCCGCGGCATTCCGGTCCGCGTCCACGCCAGCTTTCTGCTGGTGGTGCTGTGGGCCGCCTACATCGGGTTCACCGAGCGAGGCGCCCTGACCGGCGCCGCCGGCGTGGGCTGGCTGCACGGCGCGGCCTTCATGGTCATCTTCGTCTTGCTGTTGTTTGCCTGCGTCGTGCTCCACGAGCTGGGACATAGCCTGGTGGCGCAACTCTTCGGCGTGCAGGTGCAGGACATCACGCTGTGGCCCATCGGCGGCATGGCGCGGATGTCGAAGCTGCCGGAGCGACCCTATCAAGAGTTCCTGATCTCGGCCGCCGGGCCGGCCGTCAATGTGACGCTGGCGTTGGCCCTGGGCGCGCTGGCGCTTGCCTGGATCGGACCGAATGCCCTGCTGCGCACCTTGTTGACCCCGCGGCTGCTGACGCGCGCGATGGCGGTGATGGACGGACAGTCGTTGCTCCTCCTGCTGACCTTCAACAATGCCAGCCTGGTGCTGTTCAACCTGATCCCCGCCTTCCCCATGGATGGCGGACGCCT
Organism: Chloroflexota bacterium; assembly: GCA_016876015.1. Classification (GTDB taxonomy): domain Bacteria; phylum Chloroflexota; class Anaerolineae; order CG2-30-64-16; family CG2-30-64-16; genus VGOD01. Next base: position 4,973 of record VGOD01000160.1, on the reverse strand, counting down.
CCTGCGTTCGTTCCTGGCGGTGTTCATGCCGTTCGCCCAGGCGACGCGCGTGGCTTCGATGCTTGGCCAATCGCTAGCGGTCGTCATGATCGTGGCAGGGCTGGTGTCGCCGGGCGCCTATCTGCTCGTCTTGATCGGGCTCTTCGTCTTCCTGTCGGCCTGGCAAGAGCGCCAACAGACCCTCACCTACGCCAGCCTGACCGGCGTGCGGGTTCGCCAGGCGACCCAGCCGATCGGCCCGCAACTGTATGCGCTAGAGACCGCGGGCGAGGCTATCAGGCGCGTGGGCATCGGGCCGCAGGTCGCCTACCTGGTGACAGATGGCGGCCGGCTGGTCGGTATGTTGAGCCGGCATGAGCTCTTGGGCGCTGTTCGTAAGGGCGGGCCAGGGGCGCGCATCAGCCAGTACATGCGCCGTGACGTGGTGCAATTCAGTCCCGATGACCTGCTGACCCTCGCGGCCGAGCGGCTGGCGCAGAGACAGGCCAGCGTAGGCGTGGTGGTCGAAAACGGTCAGGTGATCGGTGCGGTCAGCCGGTTGGACATTGCGCGGTTGGCAGAGGTTCTTGAGGCGTTTCCGGCCGCGGCGACACGCGAGTAGGTGTTCATGCGGCGCGTAGCCGCAAGGAGGGTGATTTTCAGGCCGCTGACTATCGGCCTCGACACAGCCGCCGCACGACCAGGTAGCGCAACGACGGCAGCCGCGCCCACAGCACCGCGTAATCGTCGCCCCGAAACACGCCGACCGCCGACAGCGCCAACAGGTAGGCGGCTGCGCCGACGAGCAGCGCCGCGAACAACGGCGCGCCGCCGCGCTGCAATCCCCACACCGCGGCGGCATCCAGCCCGGCCGCCAGGAGCGGCCCACCCATCAGCCTGACCCATGGCATGATGGTCACGTGCCGACGCACAGCCCAATAGAACGGCGCGAAGAGCGCGCACTCGGCCGGGATCATGATGATGGCCGAGGCCAGATAGCCATAGCGCGGCACGAAGAACCAGTTCGCCAGCGCCGTGACCGATACGCCGATCAGAAAGGCGATGGTCAGGAAACGCTGCTGGTTGGCCGCAATGAGCACATATTGGGTCACCGAATTGATGAACCCGATGGGGATTGACCAGATCATGATCGCGAGCGCGATCGCCGAGTCGGGCAAATAGGCGGCGCCGCCCAGAATCCCGATCAGCGGCGCAGCCGCGAAACTGACAAACACGGCGATGGGCAGTGCGACGATGAAGAGGAGTTGCGCGGCCAACCGATACGCCTTCGCCAAAGAGTTCTTGCCCGCAACCGCGTAGCGGCTCATCAACGGGAAGATGGCGAGGCTGAAATACGCCGGGATCACATTCAGCCCGTCCAGGTACTTCACGCCGGCCGAGAAGATGCCCACCGCGGCTTCGCCGGGAAACGCCTGCAAGAGCCACACGGAAATGCGCCAGAAGACGCTCGCAAGCAGGTGATTGAGCATCAACGGCCCGGATTCGCGGAGCATGTGCCTCTGCAAGGCCCAGTCCAGGCCGAGGCGCGGCCGGTGAGCGGCTGGGACCTGGGGTTCGGGAGCAAAACTGCCCTGCGCCTCTTCCCTGCCGCTCCCATGTTCGCGAGGCAAGACAGTCCGGCGCATAACCACATAGAGCCACACAACCTGCCCCGCGTTCACGATCAGCGACACCCACGCCAGGCCGACGAAGCCCAGGTCGAACGGCGGCAAGAGCGCCAGCGCGCCCAGCGCAACCTTCGCGACATTCGTAGCCGTGGCCAGCGCCGCGGGATACTCCATCGCCTCGAACGCGTTGAAGACCGAGCTGATGGCATCGGCGAGGTTAGCGAAGAAGAGCGCGGCCGCGAAAATGGCGATGGCCTGGGCCACATCGGGGGGTAACTTGCCGCGGCTGTGATACGCCAGCCCCACCAGGGCCATGATCGGCAGACTCAAGGCCCACAGGCCCACGCGCAGCGCCGCCACATTGATCAGATAGCGCCCCGCGCGGTCGCGATCGCAAGCCACATCGCGCGTGAGTAAGGTGCCCAGCCCGAAGCGCGTGACGATCTCGAACACCCCGTAGAACGTGATTGCGAAATAGTAGCTCCCCTCGCCGGCCGGGCTGAGCACGCGCAGCCGCAACATGGCAAAGGCGAAATCAATCACCTTGCCCAACAGCGACATGGCCATTTGCACTGCGCTGTTCTTGGCGACCGTACCCACCTCGCCGCCTTTGCTGTGATAGAAGCGCCGCCAGGCCCACCAACCTGCCAGCAGCAGCAGCATGACGGCCGCGAGGAAGCTGGCATATGCTCCGAGCAACACGCTGTGCGGCGAGTAGACGAACCGCACGGTCCACTGGCCGGCCTTCTCGATATAGACCGCCCGGAAGACGCCGTCCGCACGGTAGAGCGCCAACTGCTGCTCGATCGGCTGGCCCGTGGCCGCGACCCCTTCTCCTTGCGCGCCGAAAGGTCGAAGGTACGCTTTCCAGCCGTCGAAATACGCGTCGGTGAACACCAGCCATCCGCGATCGCTGACGTTGACATCCACGAAAACCTCGCGCAGCCCGCGGCGGCTGATGCGCGCCTCACGCACCTGCGGCGAAGCAGGCAGCCATTGCTCGGCCGGTACGACCGAATCCGCACGCCTCGTCCAGCCTTCGACATCTTCGACGACGACAACCTGCCGGGGCTCGGCGGCCTGGAGCCTGTCCAATGCCTCCTGCTGATTGGCCGCGAGCTCCGCCTGCGGGACGATGAAGACGCGCGGAAATGCGCCGTGGTTCTCGTAGATCTTGACTTCGCGGTCGTAGACGAGCTCATAGCCGGCGTTGGGTATGGTGTGGGTGGTTACGACGTAGCGCACCCCCAGCAAGTCGAGCAGAGGATTGTCCAGCGCGTCGTAGTTCGGCCTGTCGCCCAACCGGGTGTAGATCGGCGAGATGTTGTTGTAGAGCAGATCCCATTGCGGCTGGATGCGCTGCACGTAGGACACATAGGCGCGCGGGATGATCGAATCATAGCCGCGCATGTCCTCCAGGCCAAACGGCATCGCCGAGTTGGGGTTCAGCGTCTTCTCGCCCGGCGCGTTGAACGCGGTCAACCGCCACGGTTGCTCCGGTTCCTGGTGGTCTTGCAGCCATTCGATCGCTGGCGGCTTGAAGTCCAGCAGCCTGGGGGCGGTCGCGGGGTTGAAGCTATGGCCGAAAAGCCAGAGATCGGCGCTGAGCAGGACGATGATGGCGAGCGGCCAGAAGCGGCGGCGAAATGGTGACAAGGTGACATGGTGAGGGGGTGAGGTTCCCCTGCCTGCCGGTTTGCCCGCCGCCCACCAGAGCACGATGCCGGCGAGCAGCGCCATGATCCCAAAGCGCGCGATACCCAGCGCCTCATAGCTCCAGGCCATCTCGCCAGAGGCAAAGCCGCGCGCCTGGGCGAGATCAGAAGAGAGGAGCAATCGGCTGCCCAGGGCCACGAACGGGCCAGGGACCACAATGCTCAGCGTCACGATCGCGAGGCCGGCCAGACCCGCCAGCGCGCTGACGCCGGCCAACATGCGCGCCAGACTGCGCAGGCCGGGCGTCAGACCACCTTCCAGCAGTGCATGGAGGCCGAATCCGGCCAGCGCAGCCATGCTCAATGTATACGGGAACACCCAACGGAAAGCGGAGTGCAGTTGGCTGTAGCCGGGCACAAGATAGTAGAGCACGGCATACAACGGCGTGCCGAAGGCGAACAACAACGAGAGCAGCGCCAACACTGCGAAGCCCAGAGCATGGTGAGCGCCGCGTGATGCGCGGGCCGCGTCGCCAGCAGGAGACGGCGCTTCAGGGGCCGCGCCCGGCGCCGGCCGTCGCATGGTCCGCAGGGCCTGACGACAGGCGCTCAAGACCCCTACCGCGGCCAGCAGCAGCGTCAGCAGCCCCAGGTAGTTGCCGCCCTCGACGTAGTTCTTCACGCCCCAGTCAATCGTGTTCAGCGGCTCGCCCAGGGCGTTTTGCGTCACGGGGACCGCCTGGCGACTCCAGATGTCGAGATAGGCATGATGGGTCGGGTTGCCGAAGGCGTCGGGCAGCAGGAAGGTGATGATCTGGCGCGTGGGCCAGGCCCAATCGCGCACCTGCTGCAGGCTGGCGGAGCCTTCGCGGAAGTTCTGGCTGACCAGCTCGTAGAGCGGGATCAGTTGCACCGCGGCGAGCGCCAATCCCAGCGCGACCATGACCAGAAGCCACGCGCCTGCCCTGAGAATCCCTCCGTCGGTCATTGCGAGCGCAGTTTGCGAAGCAATCTCCCGGCTAACGAGGGAGATTGCTTTGCTTCGTGCCTCGCAACCGCCAACTACGCTCCTCGCAATGACATTTTCATCCCCCGTGGCGCCGCGGCCGGCATGAACAACTGTCCTGAAAATAGGTGGGTTCGTAGTAGCGACTTCAGTCGCCGTGGCCCGCGCCGAACGACTGAAGTCGTTACTACGAACGTTTTCATCCGCCGTGGCGCCGCGGCCGGCATGAACAACTGTCCTGAAAATCGCCGCCCACCGCTCTGGTCTCGAGGCTGTGCGAAGCCTCCTTTCAGGATCAGCCGGTTTCTGCCGCCGACCACCAAACCGGCTAAAGCCTCGAATCCAGCCCACCTGTTTTTCCTCCGCCGTCCCACGGGGAGGCTGCGCTCTGTCGCCGCGCCCCCGCAGCCAGATGCCTGCCAAACGCCAGACAGCGTAGAACGCGCTGACCATGAGCACGTAGTAAGTGATCTCGACGTGCCCTGCGAGGACCTGCACGCCCAGGAAAACCGCGCCCAGGATCACGTAGGGCGCGGGAGAGCCCTCGCGCCGAGAGGCATCGGCTGTGGTCCGGCGCAGCGCCAGCTCGATCATCGCCAGAATCCACGGCAGCCACGCGGCCGCGGCGATGACCATGGTGAAGTTGACGCTGACGATCATGAAGCCAGAAAACGCGAACGCGATCGCGGCCGCGGTCGCCGCCGG
>VGOD01000159.1 GCA_016876015.1 Chloroflexota bacterium | reverse complement strand
GCTATCGCCGAAAGGCCGGCGAATCATCGAAATCGCCTCATGGCGTCCTTATCGCACAGGCACTTATCGCCCCGATTTCGTCATCGGCCAGGATCGGGAGCTGCGCGTCTGCGAGATCGGCTGCCGGTTCCCGCTGGATGGCTTCTTCAACGCCGGCGTCACGGAGCTGATCGCCCATCGGCTGGCCGCGGGGCTGGGCGTGGATCAGCCGCCGGCCCACTACCGGCGCTTCCTCGACCACCTGACCGGCTATTTCGGCCCGTTCGAGCGGGTGTGCGCCTTGAAAAGCCCGGCCGACCGGCCGATGGATCTGCGCCTCTACACGCAGATCTTCGAGAAGACGGGGATCCCCTGCACTGTGCATACGCCGGCCGAGATCGCCGCGCAGCCCGAACTTTTGTCCGACGCGGCCGTAATTGATGAGTTCAACCAGATGGATCTGGAGACGCTCGACGATGCGGTCATCGAGAAGCTGGCCGCGGCGAACAGCCTGAACGATCTGCGCACCAAGTTCCTGATCCACGACAAGCGCTTCCTGTCAGTGCTCTCGAACCGCGCCTTCCTGGCGCATTTCCTGAACGAGGACGAAAGCGCCTTTCTCACCCGGCACGTCATCCCGACCTACACCCGCAGCCAGGCCCCCGAATTGTGGGCGCAGGCCCAAGGCGACCAGGAGTGCTGGCTGCTCAAGCCCTATCTGCTGGGAAAAAGCGCAGGGTTACTGGCCGGCTGGGTCACAGACGAGGAACGCTGGCAGGCAGCCTTCCAGTCCCCCGATATCGAGAAGATGGTGCTCCAGCCCTTCATCCGGCAAAAGCAGTTCGTGGCCCCGCTCGAAGGTCGGATGTATATGGATTACGTCGTAGGTTCATTCCTGTGCTTCGAGGATGAGTTTCTCGGCCCTGGTCGGTTCCGGGCCTCATCCTTTCCGGTCACAAACCAGGGCGATGACCGCAAAGTCGCGGCCTTTGTGACTGAGCAGCCCGGTCTGCTAAAATCGCCATTTATCCTATGAACGTATTTGTTTACGCTCCCCCGCGCTCAAGTAAACCACAAAGGACACGAAGGACACAAAGGATAAATGTACCATAGACATGCGGGGAAGAACATGGCAAATTACGAGCTGATTCCAAAGGACGTAGAGCATTGGGGCAAAGCATTGCTCGACGCCGCCTTCGAGGTGCATACCCTCTTGGGCGCCGGGTTTTTAGAACGGGTCTATGAGGAGGCCCTGTGCCACGAACTCACACTCCGGCATGTGCCGTTCGAGCGACAGAAAGCGATCGTTGTGCCCTACAAGGATTTCCAGATTGAAGGACAGCGCCTTGACCTGCTGATCGGCGGTCTGGTCATCGCTGAGATCAAGGCTGTGGATGCCATTCATCCTGTCCATCAGGCCCAGTTGATGTCCTACCTCAAAGCGACCGGTCTGAGACTGGGGTTCGTCATCAATTTCAATGTGCCGCATTTGAAAGAGGGCATCCGCCGTATTGTGCTTTGATTATAGTGTCCTTACTGCCAACAGGCACAGTTTTTTATTTTCACCACGAAGGACACAACGCTATTCCTTGACAGTTTCTTTGTGTCCTTCGTGTCCTTTGTGGTGAACAAGAAACATGAAAAATACTATCGACATGCTTACAGACGAACGCGATGGCAACACCTATCGCACGATGGTCATCGGCGACCAGTGCTGGATGGCTGAGAACCTCAGGTATCTGCCGTCCGTATCGCCCATCTCAGCGCGTTCTCCACGTAGACTGTGGCGGCACGTCCAAAACAATTCCCGAATCCGCCCGTACTACTACGTGTACGGCTATCCGGGGAGACGGGTCAGCGAGGCCCAAGCCACCGCCAACTACCGGCACTACGGGGTGCTGTACAACTGGCCGGCGGCGATGGGGGCTTGCCCACCGGGCTGGCATCTGCCCGGCGATGAGGAATGGACGCAGTTGGTGGATTACTTGATGCAAGCATATGGCCTGCACAACGATTGGGTGCATACCCACTGCGCCGGCAATGCATTGAAATCGCGCCGCCAGATTGATTCGCCGCTGAACAATGCCGGCAACCCAGCCGAGCACCCGCGCTGGGATTCGATCCATACCCCGCCGCCGGAGCGGAAGACCGTAGCCGTCAATGTGGGGCAGCAGTACGGCACGGATGAGGTTGGTTTTTCAGCTCTGCCGGGCGGCCGCTACGCCTACGGCGCATTCACGGAGCTTGGCTTCATCGGCTTCTGGTGGACTTCCACCGAGTGCTATGCCACGCGCGCGTGGTACCGGTTCATGCGCCACGAGTTCGGCGACGTGACCCGCTCTAGCTTTGACAAAGCCGCTGGTCTCAGCGTCCGTTGCGTCCGGGACTAGAGATACTGAGCAGGACGGATTGAGCCACGAATTACACGAATTGCTCGAATTTGCCTCTTCGTCTTCGTGAAATTCGTACAATTCGTGGCAAGAAAGCTGTATCCGTTGCGCAAACACTCATCAGGTCAATTCATGTCCACCTTTACCGACCTCAGGGATGGCAACGTCTACCGGACCGTGCGAATTGGCAACCAATGCTGGCTGGCCGAGAATCTGAGATACCTGCCGGCCGTCTGCCCGGCCACGAGCACCCCGGACGGCTCGGCGATGTACTACGTTTACGATTACCAGGGCGACAGCGTGCATGAGGCGAAAGCCACCGCCAATTACCGGAATTACGGCGTGCTTTACAACTGGCCGGCGGCCCTGACGGCCTGCCCGGCCGGGTGGCACCTGCCCAGTGACGCGGAATGGTCGGAGCTAACGGGCTTCGTGATCAGCAGCGATGAGCGAATCACCGCAGCGAATGTGGGCTATGCTCTGAAGTCCTGCCGGCAAGTGGATTCGCCGTTGGGCGACGACTGTAACACGACCGAGCATCCGCGCTGGGAATCCGATCACACAGACCTCGGCGCCGATGCGTCTGTTATTTCGGCTATCCGTCGCATGGTGAGGAACTTTGTCAGTCGCGCGCCGGCGCGCTGCGGCGCCGATCTGGTTGACTTTTCAGCCCTGCCGGGCGGTCGCAGCACCTATGGCGGGTTCTACCGGCTGGGCGATCTGGGCTACTGGTGGTCGGCGACCGAAGCCTCGCCGCTGCGCGCCTGGTGCCGACAAATGACCACCGGCGGAACTGTGAACCGTTGGGACATGAACAAGCCCTACGGTTACAGCGTCCGCTGCGTTCGGGATCAGGCCTTGTCGGGAACAGCGTCATTCTGAGCGGGTCTACCCTTGAATCTCTCGTTACGGCGTGAAACCAGCGAAGAATCTCGTTATGATGAACACGCAACCAACCATCCCTCCCCTCTACGACCCGGGACGCACCGACGAGGCGCACCGGACGGCTGAGTTTCGCAAGAGCGCCACACTGGAGCAACTCCTGGCAGAGCTGAACGGCCTGCTGGCGGGCTGCCAGGCGCAGATGAACCAGCAGTACACGCGGCCGCGCTTCCCGTTGGTCCTGATCGTGGGCTTGCCGCGCAGCGGGACGACCCTGTTCCTGCAATGGCTGGCCGAGAGCAAGCAATGGGGCTATCCGTCCAACATCATCTCCTGGTTTTTCGGCGCGCCGTACATCGGCGCGCGCGTCCAGCAGGTGTTGGTCGAGCACGACTACAAGCATCAGATCACGGACTTTCAGAAAACGGACCCGTATGCTTCCTCCCTGGGGACGACAAAAGGCGCAACCGCGCCGCACGAGTTCTGGTACTTCTGGCGGCGCTTCTTCCCGTTCAGCGAAGACTGCGAGGTCGTACCCCCGGAGGCGTTGGCGCAGATAGACGTGGCCCGCCTCAACGCCGAGTTGGCGACCCTGGAAGCGGCCCTGGCAAAGCCCCTGGCGATGAAAGCGATGCTGCTCAACCAGCACATCCCCTTCCTGGATGCGGCCTTCGAGCGGGTGCTGTTCGTTCACGTGCAGCGCGACCCACTCCTGGTGATGCAATCCATCATGGAGGGACGCCTGAAAAACTTCGGCACGGAAGAACGGTGGTATTCGTTAAGGCCACCCGAGTATCGCTGGCTGAAAGATCTCGACCCGGTTCGCCAGGTGGCGGGGCAGGTGCACTTCATCTCGAAGGCCGTGGCGGAGGGGCTGGCCCAGGTTGCCGAGTCCCGCAAGATGGCGGTGGACTACGAGCGCTTTTGCCAGGATCCGGCCGGGTCTTGGGAGGCGCTACGCGCGCAACTGGCGGCGCAAGGGCATGCCCTCGAGGGTGCGTATCAGGGGCCTGAGCGCTTCGAAGCAGCGACCGGTCTGCGAGTGTCGCCGGAGCGCCGGATGAGCTTCCAGGCGGCGCTGGCAGAGATCGCGGCCATGGATAGCCAACCATGAACGTCATCGTTGATGGCAACGGCTTACAGGCGCGTGCCCATGCCCAGGACGGCCGGCGTCTGGACACCTTTCTCGCCTTGCTGGCTGGCCTGCCCGCCTGCCGCGTCAGCGTCAGCCCCGAGGCGCCGCTGACCGCCGAGCTGCTGGCGGGGCAGGACGTGTTGATCATCACGACGCGTAAATGGCAAACCTCGCCCTACACCCTAACGGAGCTTGACTCAATCCCGGCGTTCGTCCGTCAGGGCGGCGGGCTGCTGCTGCTGTCCAATCACGGCGATGTGCCCGGCCGTCACCCGCTGGACATGACCCGCAGCGACGCTCTGCTGGCCCGTGCGTTCGGCATTGAGATCGAAAACGCCTTCTTCTCCCATCCTGAACCAAGCCGGCTATCCGAGTTTGGCGAAGCGGATCTGCTGGCCGGGCATCCGATCCTGCGCGGCGCGGCGGGGGAAGCGCCGGTGCGCTCGCTGGTGACGAACAACTGCTGCAGCATCGTTTCGCCGGATGGCGCTCCACTGATTCGCTTGACCGATCGGATGATAGACCATCGCAACGGGTTTTCCTCCCAGGGCCGGTGTTTTGCCATCGCATTGGAAAACAATCTGAAGGTTGCCAGGGGCAGGGTTGTGATGGTGGCGGATTCAGGGTTCATCGGCACAGCAGGAACCACCTTCCCCGGCGTAGGATTGATTGACCAGGGCGACAACTCCCGCTTCGCGCAGAACGCAGTGCGCTGGCTGGGGCGCGCACTTTGATTGGAGGTATTTGTTTACCGCATCTCAGATACACCGCAGAGACGCAGAGAACGCAGAGGAAGCAATGGAGATCAATCAACTCACAGAGGCCATCATTGGTTCGGCAATAGAGGTGCATCGCGCCCTTGGACCAGGGTTGTTGGAATCTGCCTACGAGGAATGTCTGTGCCGAGAGTTGGATTTGCGAAGCATTACCTTTGAGCGTCAACGGCCACTACCTGTAGAATACAAGGGGCTACGTTTGGACTGTGGATACCGTCTCGACCTGTTAGTAAGCGATAGGGTCGTCGTGGAAGTCAAAGCAGTTGAAAGCCTGTTGCCTGTGCATGAAGCTCAGCTCTTGACTTATCTGAAACTGGGGGGTTGGACGGTCGGGTTACTCATCAACTTCAATGTACCTGTGTTGAAGCAGGGGATCCGCAGACGCGTCCTGGGTCTGAAAGAGGAAAGACAAGAGCTCTCTGCGCCCTCTGCGTCTCTGCGGTAAACAAATACGATTGGAGATACTTGTGAAGCTCGGCATCATGCAGCCATACTTTTTCCCGTACCTGGGCCATTTTGACCTGATCAACCAGGTGGATGCGTGGATCGTGTTCGATACGGCCCAATACATGCGGCACCATTGGATGAATCGCAACCGCATCCTGCACCCCAACGCGGGCTGGCAATACATCACCGTGCCGCTCCGGAAACACGCTCAGGCAATCCCAATCAACCAGGTTCAGATCGCCATGGAAGAGGATTGGCGCGGGCGGATTCTGCGGCAGTTGCAGCACTATAGGCAAAAGGCGCCTTTCTACAAGCCAGTCATCGGCTTCCTGGAGGAGTGCTTTGCGGAAGCGAGCGCCAGCCTGGCCGAGACAAATCTCGCGACACTCAAGAAGACCTGCCAGAGATTGGGTATCTCCACCCCCATGCGCGTGTTTTCGCAGATGAACCTTGCCCTGGAAGGGGCCATCGAAGGCCCAGGCGATTGGGCCCTGGTCATTTCACGTGCGGCCGGGGCCGCCGAGTACGTCAATCCTGCCGGCGGCGCGGCGCTGTTCGACGAGGGCCAATTCGCCGCACACCATATCAAACTGACCATTCAATCGTTTACGAACATGCTCTATCCCTGCGAGCCTTATCAGTTCGAACCCGGCCTGTCCATCATTGACGTGATGCTGTGGAACGCGCCGGAGCAGATCAAACGCTATCTGGATGAATCGCGCTTGCGGCAGGCAGCATAGCGGATAGCCCCCTTTCATAAAGGAAATTACTATGACGGAGATATTAATCATGTCCCATCTGGTTCAGGATATTTGAACTCTCAATGTGACCGAGCGTCCCGATAAGAAAGACGATCAGTATGAATGAGCTTTACACGAATTTCCTTGAACTCGCCAAGACCGCTGTCCCCTACTTTGGGCAGTGGACCTATACACATCCGATGATTGTCACCCAGGAGACAAACGAAACGATGCGCTTTTTGCAAAAGGCGATGTACACATCCATCCGCCATTTTGTGGAGAATTACGATGCCTATCGTCACCTGATGCCGGTTTCAGAGCAAGTGTCGGCTATATTGTCTCTCTGCAAGGATGTGCCGTACCGCCCCGGAACCTACCGCACCGACTTTTTGATTGACGAAAACAAGCGGATTCGGCTGATCGAAATCACCTGCCGCTTTGCCCTGAACGGCTTTTTGCGCAGCGGGTTTTTCCACCTGTTGGCCGACCGGTTCATCCAAGAGCACCCGCAGGTTGTCAAAATTGACCCATACACGGCGTTCTTCGATGAACTCGCGGCGTATTTCGGAGCGTTTTCGCACGTCTGCCTGTTGAAGGATGACAAATTCAACGAGGGTCGGTATCTCAAACTGCTTTTCCAAAGCGCCGGCTACCCGGTTCACGTGCTCGAATTGGATGATATTCCGGCCCGTCTCGACCTGCTGGAGCATGCGGCTGTCATCGGTCAACTGCGCCACGATGAATTATGCGCCTTGTCGTTGCCTGTCGTGGAGCGCATCATCCACTCCAACCTGATCAATGACCTGCGCACGGTCTTGCTCATCCACGACAAACGCTTTTTCGCGGTGTTGGGTAACGACGACTTTCTCCACACCGCGTTGAGTAAAGCCAATGCGGAGCGCTTTCGCGCTCACCTTGTCCCGACCTGGGGCTGGCATGAAAGGCGTGACCTCTGGGCGCAGGCGCGCCAGCACAAGGAGGATTGGGTCATCAAGCCGCGCGCCCTGGGGATGGGCATCGGGGTCAAGGCGGGCTGCCTCACCGCTGAAGCCGAATGGCAGGCCGTTTTTTCGCAGGCCGATGTCGAAGACCTGACCTTACAGCCCTACGTTCCCCAGGCCAGGTTCCACGGCTGGGTGGGCGAGGAGGAACGGCGTGAGGATTACGTGGTGGGGACGCTCTTGTTTTTCGAAGATCATTATTTTGGCCCCGGTCTGTTCCGCGCCTCTTCATGTCCCATCACCAACCAGGGGGATGACCGGAAAATCGCCCCGCTGGTCTCGCCGGCCTTTGCAGGCATAGATGAGCGCATGGTCATTTGAGCGGATGGGATTGACAGGAAGCAGATGAAACTCGCCGTCATGCAACCTTACTTCTTCCCTTATTTGGGATATTTCGACCTGCTCAATATCGTTGATGAGTGGATTGTCTTTGATGTGGCGCAGTATATCCGCCATGGCTGGGTCAACCGCAACCGTGTCCTGCATCCCGTCTCTGGTTGGTGGTATATCACCGTTCCACTAAAGAAACACCATTTCACTACGCCAATCAACCAGATTGAAATATCGCATGACGTTGACTGGCGCACAAGGATCTTCAGGCAACTGCAACACTACAAAAAGGACGCCCCTTACTATGCCGAGGTCATCGCATTTCTCGAGGAGTGTTTTTCGGGGCTGTCCAACAATCTGGCAGAGGTGAATACGACGCTGTTCAGGAAGGTGGCCGGGCGATTGGGAATTGAACGACCGATCCACGTTCTCTCCGAAATGACGCTGGTCCTGGAAGGTCCTATTATCACTCCGGGCGATTGGGGCTGGGCCATCGCGCAGGCGGTCGGCGCCGATGAGTTCATCAACCGGCCGGGCGGGGCTGGATTCATAGATGAAACGGGGTACCGGGAACGGGGTATCAAACTCACCTTTCAATCTTTTGCAAACATGACGTACACCTGCGGCAAGTACCATCAGTTTGAGCCGGGTATGTCTATCATTGACGTGATGATGTGGAACGCACCGGAGCAGATCAAGCGCTACCTGGATACGTGGCGCCTGGGACAAGAGTAGGCTGGTCAGCATGAATAGGATCCTTGTCAAGCCTTCCTGCAACGCACGCGGCGCAAGTGGCAATCTTTCCTTTGCCCTGACCCTGTTTCTTGTGTTGGTGGGTGTCTCGATCTTCGCGCTGTACATGTTACAATTCCTACCCTTTACGATGGATGACGCCTTTATCACCTTTCGCTATGCGCGGAACTTTGTCAATGGGCACGGCATGGTATTCAACGCAAACGAGTACCCGAGAGCCGAAGGCATCACCAGCCCGCTCTACGCCGCCTTGTTAGCTATCCCGATCTATTTCGGATTGGATGTTCTGTCGTTTTCCAAGTGGCTGGGGATTGCGGCTACCGCTGTTTCTTGTGGCGTGCTCTTCGCAATCATCCGCCGGCTCATCAATCAATTGGTAAAGTTGCCCGGAAACCACATGGCAGTCATCTGCGGTCTCGGCATTTTGATATTCCTGAGCGATCCGTATGTGGCCGGCAATGCGGTTTCCGGCATGGAAACCGCATTGGCTGTGATGGCGGTATTGCTGTTTGTGTCGTACCTCTTGACCCTGCTGACGCAAGAGACGGAAAAGCTGGTTGGTTATTCCGCCGGCATTCTTGCTCTTATGGGTTTATTGGTCCCCTTGCTCAGACCTGAATGGGCCTTATTTGTTGTTACGGTGTTTGTCATTGCATCCTTGGTCGCTCCCCGCCAAAAGCGCGCTGTTCGGCTTGCCCTGATGGGTTTTTGCTTTCTGGGCGCGATATACTTTACAAGTCGGTTTCTCTATTACGGCCTGCCGTTCCCGCTGCCCTTTTATCTGAAACAGGGCACAACGGGACTATCCGGCTGGCGGGATATGTACTCCTATCTGCGGCAGATCTTTTTCCTGCTCCCCCTCGCAGGATTTGTTCTGCTGTGGCTCGTGCGATCATACCGGCAACACGAACGGCTCGATTGGTTGATTCCCGCCATCATCACGATAGCCACGCTCATTCAGGGAGCATACTACTTGACCATTCGCCATGTTATGGGAATGGGATTCCGTTTCTTTCAGCCTATCCACACGCTTATGATCGCACTGGCGTGCCTCGGTGCGGTCTTGATTTGGGATGCCTTTGAGGAATCGCATCACTGGCGCGCGGCCAGGATCGCGGCCATCGGATTGATGATCGCATTTGTGATCTCGAACGTCGTGTCCTACTCGTCGGCAAAAGTGATCTACGTGGACCGAAACGCGAAGGCTGTGATCGAGGCTATTCGGATCGGCAAGAATATGAAAGTGGCTGCCCAAGGTCGCCCGTTAACCATTGCCGTGAACGATTGCGGGGCAATCCCCTTCTACTCCGACTTCAAAGTGATTGACCTTGCCGGGTTGAATAATCGGCAAATCGCCTTGAACTCTACGCCAGCCGTTGTACTTGCGGAGATTGCGAATGGGGGCACTGATCTCGTCTTCCTTGTTTCCAATTCAAATCACGGCCTGACAGATCTCAGGGGATATGAGGAACTGACGTCCGATCAAGTGCAAGACCTCGGCTTTCATTACATCGGTAGTGTGAGAGTCAATCCAACTTATTTCCTGCTGATGTTCGGGCAACAGACGCTCCAGGTAGATGACTTTGCCAAGCGGTTCTCGGCCCTGGGCAGTTTGGAACTTGCCCCTTCTCCCTGAGCCGTGCAGTATGTGGGGAGCAGTCAAGGAGAAATTTGTGTCTATAACGCAACTGGCCATTCTGGGTGGCGCACCCGCCTTCGAAATGCCGCTGCACGTCGGCCGGCCCAACATCGGCGACCGCCAGCAGTTCATGGCCTCTGTGGGACAGATCTTGGACAACCGTTGGTTGACCAACTTTGGGCCGTTCGTGGGGCAGTTCGAGCGGGAGTTGTGCCGCTTCCTGGGCGTCAAACACTGCCTGACCGTCTGCAACGCCACCATCGGGCTGGAGATCGCGGCGCGCGCCCTGGGGCTGGCCGGCGAGGTGATCGTGCCCGCGTTTACCTTCATCGCCACGGCGCACTCCCTGCACTGGCAGGGGATCACCCCGGTCTTCTGCGATATTGACCCGGCCACCCACACCATTGATCCCGCCCAGGTGGAGCATCTGATCACGCCCCGGACGACCGGCATCGTGGGGGTGCACCTGTGGGGCCGGCCGTGTGATATCGAGGCGCTGCAAGAAATCGCGGCGCGCCGGAAGCTCAAGCTGTTGTTCGACGCGGCGCACGCCTTCGGGTGTTCATATCGGGGCCGCATGATCGGCAACTTCGGCGACGCCGAGGTCTTCAGCTTTCACGCCACCAAATTCTTCAACACCTTCGAGGGCGGCGCCATCGTCACCAACGATGATGACCTGGCCCGCCACGCCAACATCATCCGCGATTTCGGGTTCACGGGCTACGATCGGGTGGTCGAGGTGGGCACGAACGGCAAGATGACCGAAGTCTGCGCCGCGATGGGCCTGACCAACCTGCGTTCGCTGGACGATTTCGTCCGCATCAACCGGCGCAACTACCACGCCTACCGCCGGGAGCTGGACGCGCTGCCCGGCTTCCATCTGATCCATTACGACGAAAGCGAACGGGGCAACTTCCAATACATGGCCGTGGAAGTGGACGCGCAAGAAGCCGGCATCGGGCGTGACGACCTGATCAAGGTGCTGCACGCCGAAAAGGTGCTGGCGCGGCGCTACTTCTGGCCCGGCTGCCATCGCATGGAGCCGTATCGCACGCTCTATCCTGACGCCGCCGCGACCCTGCCGCGAACCGAAGCGGTCGCCGACCGCATCCTGGTGCTGCCGACCGGCTCGGCCGTCAGCGAAGAGGATATCGAGACGGTCTGTGGCATCCTGCGCGTCGCAGTCGCTAACGCCGCTGAGGTGCGGCAACGGATTACGAGCCATGGATGATCTCAGGCAGAAGACACTGTCAGGGCTATTCTGGAACCGGGCCGAACGGATGGGGCTGCGGGACGATCGCCCAACAAGAGCGACCGCCGCGGCCCCCGGAACCTGGATTCCGCTTTATCCCATCTTCACAGGCAAAGTCGTAACGCATTCGCTGGTCGAAGCAGTCGCCGTCCCAGGAGTCCGGTCGTATGTGGAGAGCTTTAGTCAAGAGTCAAATGTGGTTGTGTAGCAGGTTTGACAGGCTGCTGCCAGCGCACTTCAGGATCCACGGAAACCAGGACTTTCTTTGGTCTCTGGTACCGAAGTATTTGCTGAACAACCTGACGGTCTATGAGATCGGGGGAGGAAAAACGCCCTATCTCAGCCCGAAAGCAAAGAAGGACCTGAATATCAAGGTCATTGGCCTGGACATTGACATGAATGAACTGGCACGAGCTCCCGAAGGCGCCTACGACGAAACGATCTGCGACGATATCACCCAGCATGAGGGCCGCGGCGACGCTGACATCGTCATCTGTCAGGCGCTACTGGAGCACGTACAAGACACCGAGGCGGCTATTAGCGCGATATCCAGCATCTTAAGACCCGGCGGACTGGCGCTTATCTTTGTGCCCAGCAGAAACGCGATCTATGCGCGATGGAACATGATCATGCCACAAAACCTGAAACGGCGTGTCTTGTATGCGGTCTTTCCAGATGACCAGTCCAGACAAGGGTTTCCCTCTTACTATGATAGATGTACGCCGTCCGATATCAAAGAACTGGCAGGTCGTGTCGGCCTGCTCCCGGCAGAGGAGCGTTACTACTATTTCAGTCATTACTTCTCGTTCTTTTTTCCGCTCTACCTGATTTGGCGACTTTGGATTGTGGCGTTTTGGGTCTTCTACAGGGAACAGGCGGCAGAGACCTTCTCCCTGGTGCTGAGGAAAAAGGCCAATTTGTAGACCCACGCAACGATTCACCCGCAATGCAGGGGATGCAGTCATCGGGCCGGATTGTAGTGAGCGACGGAATGGATTACAATGACGCTCACACCGGCAAGCAGAGTAGGAAGCTTCGTTACATGTGGAATGGCCAGCCGCAAGATGCGTTCAGAACAATTCGCTAGAGAGACCATCACCCGCTTTGGGGCGCAGTATGCTCGCATGTTTACCACGACAATTGCGGGGGTGATCCTCGCGCGTTCTCTCGGACCAAGCAGCCGCGGCGCCTTAGCGATTGTCATTCTCACGGTTACCCTCACCCAGGGCGTTTTGACGTCTGGCATGGTTCAGGCTATGTGGTTCTTCACGGGAAAAGATGCCATCTCCCGCGAGGTCCTGTGGACGGTTGTGACGGGTTATGCCCTGGCCGTTGGCATGCCGGTCGGTGTCTTGTTGGCGTTTGTAGGTCAGATAGGATTGCGCGTATTCGAGGGGATTGAGCCGATGGACTTTGCGTTGGCATGCGTCAGTCTGCCGCTTAGCTTTTGGGTGACCCTGGCACGGCCACTTGCGGTCAGGCATGGCGCGATGCGCACGATCAATATCGCAGACGTTGTGGGAGGCTGTTCATATCTCGCCGGGAGCATCCTGTTCTGTCTCATCCTGGAATGGGGCGTCAGGGGTGGTATAGCGACCTACCTGCTTGAGTTAGTCGTGGAACTGGTCATCTTCGTGATGCTTGGCGGGATCAGATTCTCAACGAATTGGGAGGGGGTTTGGCAATCGGCCCTCCGTTCCGTGGTCTACGGCAGCAAGGCGGCGGTGGGCCTGTTCGCCCAGACACTGAACTACAGACTGGACTTCTTTCTGGTGAGCTATTTCTTGGGCAAAGCGTCTACCGGGCTGTACACGATCGCAACTTCCTACAGTGAGATCACCTTGCAGCTTTCTGTCGCCACACAAACGGTCGGGTTCGCCCATTTCGGGGATTCGACGAGTGAACGGCAAGACCGGACTGTGGCCCCGATCGTTCGGATCACGCTCCTCTTAACAGCGGCCATCTGCCTGATATGGATGCCACTCGCGCACATTATCA
>VGOD01000158.1 GCA_016876015.1 Chloroflexota bacterium | reverse complement strand
TGTCTTGCGCCGGGCCAGCATTCCTCTGACTTGCCGCGCCTGTTCATGTAACGCGTCGTCGGCGTTCAGGAGCGCGATCCAGGCTGCCGTATCCACAAAAACCTTGGGCCTCGGCATGACTCACTCCGCTTTCGGCTTGCCATACAGGTAATGATCGTGCTGGTGTGCCAGGTCGCTGATGCCAGTTTGAACCGTGTGCGCCTCTGTAAGCTGCTCAAAGGCATCCCAATCCGCTTCCTCGGCGGCATGAGCGTGGACACGAGGCGCGACGCCGACGGCTTCGTCCAGAAAAACGACAATGACATCTTGCCCTTCTCGTGCGGCGATCGGCCGCGGCAGACGAACGATGTTGTCTTGATAGACTCCTCTTACCGATAACATACGGCACCTCCAGCGTGCAATCACACCTATCCTGCAATGAAACTCATGCGATGGGTTCAATGCGATGATCTTCAGGCCAGATGAATTCTTGTATTATTTTGCCGCGATTATACCGCTATCTCGTCAGTTTGCCAACAGCATGAGCGCCATCTCGCGTTCCGGCGCGGATTCGATGGCCTCGGCGTACAACTCGTCCCAGACACGTTCCCCTCCTGGTCGGGCAGCGCAAAATACTCACCGACCGTCATTCCACCCAGAAACAGGTCATCATCGCGCATGGGATGGGTCTCGACCGCATACGGGGCCATCTGCTCACGCACCCAGAGCACCAGTTCATCGGATTCAGCGCCCTTTTCGGGGATGACCCGCGGTTCATCGCGAAGCTGCGGCACACGCCGGGTCAGTTGTCGGATTTCATCCATATTACAGCCCCAACCCAATCACCCACGTTGGTCCACATCACCATCGAGTGGCTATGATGCTTCGGGCTGCGACGCCACCTGGGTCAGCGCCCGTTCAACCACAATCCGTAAAGGATCGTCGCCCATCGTCTCGGCCAAAAATGCCAGGCGATCTAGAAACCCATCTTCCTCCAGGATAACCACATTGCGCGCCTGTACTTCGCGCAAGAAGCGGTTGTACGATACCCCTGCTACCGCCGCCCCGCCGCGCAAATCTACCTCGCGCTGCATGTAACGCCGAATGGCCAACTCAGTTTTCTGAGCACGCAGACTTCACGAATCCACTGGCGCAGCAATGCCGTTTCGGATGCGGCCATCTGCGCGCTGAGACGAGTTAGTTCTTGCGATTCTTCGCGCGACATCCGAGTATCAAGCGAAGCATCAAGTAATGCCGCCATGTAATGGTTTCCTTTTGCGCAGCATCATTATAGCCCAATCAACCTGACCAGTCAACGATCGAAAGATATCGGCACAGCTCCCAAAGCTAATCCGCGGCCATTCGCTGATTCGCTATTCGTTCCCCACCACTCCCCCGTCACTGCCGCATCCAAACACTGCACCACGTCCCCAAACCGCATCCGCACTCCGCTATGCATCGGCGCGTAACAGGCCATCTTGCCGGCGTTGGTCGCCATGGAGCACACGCCCAGCATCTTCGTCGGCGCGACGACCGCACAGGCGTCGGCTACGACTTCGCTACGGCTGTGCTGGGGACGTTCCCGCCAAGTCACCCGGCAGCAACGAATCCTACCCAATCCCCTTCAATCAAGCGCCTGACGACCGTCAGCCCATGGCCGGCCATGACCGCGCGGACTTCCGCCTCTCGCTCCGCGATGATGCCGGCCAGGATCATGCGGCCTGTGGGAGCCAGGTAGCGGTGAAGGCCGGCCTGCAACAGGCCGCTGATGACGTGCGGCAGAATGTTGACCAGGATCACGTCCCACGCGGGCCGCGAGCCGTCGGCCCCTCGCCAGAGCGCGCCGCGGTCCGGCCCTGAGCTGACGACGACCGCGATGGGCGTCGTCAGGTCGTTCAGCCTGATGTTCTCCTGGGCTGCGGCCACCGCAATGGGGTCAATGTCGAAGGCGTCCACGCGACGCGCGCCCAGGCGGGCCGCCGCGATGCTGAGGATGCCGGAGCCGCACCCGGCGTCCAACACGCGGCCGGCGGCCGGCGCCACATCTTCGAGTGCAATCAAACAAAGCTGTGTGCTGGGGTGCAGCCCGGTGCCGAATGCCATGCCGGGGTCGAGGATGATCGGCAGATCGGCCGGCGCCGGCCGCGCCTCGGCTTGCTGCCACGCAGGGATGACCAGAAAGCGCCGGCCAATGCGTAGCGGCCGATAGCTGGCTTTCCAGGCGTTGGCCCAATCGGCCTCGGCCAGCCGGCGCACCTGGGGTTGACCCAGGGGATGGATGCGGCCCAGGAACCACAGCCCTTCTTCGATCTGTCGCTGGCGCTCGTTGGCCTGGGGGTCGTCCGCAGGCAGATAGGTCTTGACGACCAGGGTTGGACGGTGATCTTCGCCGATGGGATCGAAGCCGCCGATCTCCGTCACCGCGCCTCCCTGACCGTCAGGCCGGCTGTTCAGGCGGTTGAAGAGCTCGCTGACGGCTTCGGCCGCCTCGCCGTCCGCGCGCACTGCTATCTCAATCCATTCCACGGTCTGGGCTCGACTCAACCAAACGCATCTCCAACTGCATCCAGCAATCTCTCGAACAGGCCGCGCGTGTCCTTGCCCAACGACTCCAGGCCGAGCGTCTCGCCCAGCTCCTTCAGGAGCTTGCGCTGCTTGTCGTTCAACTTCTCGGGCACGACGACGTGCACCGTGACCAGTTGGTCGCCGCGACGTGTGCTGCGCAAGATCGGCACGCCTTTGCCGCGCAGCCTAAAGACGGCGCCGTGCTGCGTGCCGGTCGGGACGGTCAACATGGTCTTGCCGTCGAGGGTGGGCACCTCGATCTCTGCGCCCAGCGCAGCCTGGACGATGTTGACCGGCAGCTCCAGCAGGATGTCGGCCTCTTGGCGCTGAAACAGCGGGTGGGGACGGACATGCAACACGACGTAGAGGCTGCCCGCGGGACCGCCACGGCCGCCGGGTTCCCCCTCGCCAGCCAGACGGATGCGCATGCCATCATCCACGCCGGCCGGGATGGTGACAGAAAGCTTGCGTGTGACGCGAACGCGTTTCTGGCCGCGACAGTTGGTGCATGGCGTAGGCGCGATCTCACGTTCGCCGTTGCAGCGCGGGCAGGTGCTGACGCTGACAAACGAGCCGAGGATGGTCTGTTGAGTGCGCCGCACCTCGCCCGATCCGTTGCACTGCGGACAGCGAATCGGCTTGGTGCCTGGCTCCGCGCCCGAGCCCTGGCAAACCGGACAGGTCTCCAGGCGCGGGATTTCGATCTCCTTCTCGGTTCCGAAGACCGCCTCCTGGAAGGTGATCTCGATGTCGTAGCGCAGATCATCCCCGCGCTCGGGGCCGCGCGGGCCCGCGCGCATCCCGCCAAAGCCGCCGAAGAACTCCTCGAAGATGTCGCCGAAGCCGCCGAAGCCGCCAAAGCCAGCGCCTGGCCCCGCCTGACCGGACCCGCCCTGCGCGGCGGCATGGCCGAAGCGATCGTACATCTGCCGCTTCTCGGCGTTGCTGAGCACTTCGTGGGCTTCATTGATCTCCTTGAAGCGCTCTTCAGCATCATCCGACTTGTTCACATCCGGGTGATACTGCCGCGCCAGCCGGCGGTACGCGCTCTTGATCGCCGACTCATCGGCATCGCGCGGGATGCCGAGCACCTCATAATAGTCGCGTTTACTCATTACTGCTTACTCTTCTGCCTCACGATCTTCCCAACTGACGATCCAAACACACAACCCGGCCAGAGCCACCGTGGCCGCGATCAGCGCCGCCCACTGGCCCGGCTGAAAACCCACGCGCCACGCCGCAACCACCACGATGATCACCATCCCCACGGCCAGGATGAACCAGGAGACCAGTTGAGGATGCGCGTTCCACAGTTTCCGAAGCTGAGCCATACTTTTCCTCTCTGCTATCGGGCGGTTAGAGACCGCTGCAACCAGCGCAAAGCCGATCCTTTGACGGCTGAATTCAGTCGCCGCAGGGCGACTTCGCAGGGGTTGCAGCGACCTCGGTCGCCCGTGGCGGATGACTTGACCGGTGTTCTAGGCGTTGATGAACATCTCATACAGCATTTCATCCACGTAGCGGCCATCTATGAAAACCTGGTCGGTCAACCGACCGCACGGCTGAAAGCCGAGACTGCGATAGAACGCCTGGGCCCCTTGATTGTCGCCCCGTACGTTGATGGCGAGTTTGGTGAACCCCATCTGCCGGGCATGTTCCACGGTCGCCTGGCCCATGAGCTGGCCGATCCCGCGGCCGCGCAGACACGCGATGACGAAAGTCCCGACCACGCCCACATGATCCATGGCGGTCGTGTAGACCGGCGAATACGGTTCCAAAGATTGAAAGCCGACAACTACCCCGCCGACTTCGGCCAGCGTGATGCGCGCGCGCGGCGGCAGGCGACGCAGATAGGCGCGTTCTTGCGCCACCGTGAAAGTGCGATTGACAACCGTCAGCCCGCCTTCGCGCACTACCGAGTTGAGCAATGCTGCGGTCGAGGCGGCGTCGGCCGCGGTCGCAGCCCGCAGGGTGACGGCCGGCAAAGGCAGCCCCAGCTCGACCCAGCCGGTCAGCGCCTGCATGGCGGTCTCGGCCAGCGAGCCGTTTGTGTCAATGATGCGATCGGCCTCCCTGGCCATCTGCGCGGGCGGCATCTGCGCGGCCAGCCGCCGCCGCGCCTCCTCGGCCGACATGCCGCGGCCGGCCGACAGGCGGGCGATCTGTTGGCGCCGCGAGCAACGCGTGACCCACACCTGGTCGCACAACTGCCGGCTGAGACCGGATTCCAGCAGCTTGATCGCCTCGATCGCGACTGCTGCCGCGCGCGATGCTGCGATGCGCCGGCCAATGGCTTGCGCCACGGCCGGGTGGACGATCGCCTCCAGCCGGCTGAGCGCGGCCCGATCGGTGAAGACGCGCGCTCCCAGCCGCTGGCGATCAATCGTCCCATCGGCCGCCAGGATCTCAGGCCCGAACGCCGCGACGACGGCCTCGTGGACCGGGCCATCCGGCGCCATCACTGCGTGCGCCGTCAGGTCGGCATCAATGCCCTCCGCGCCGAGGGACGCCAGAATCTTCAACACGGCGCTCTTCCCGGTTCCGATGCCGCCGGTAAGGCCAATTACCAGTGAACCGCCCTGGCTGCTCACCATTTGTCCTGCCTGATCCTCAAGTTTCAAGGTCGGCCTCGCTGAGACCAGCCATCTTGAGCAAATGCTGGAACAGACCAACCTTCAATGGTCTGTCGCCATGGATCGGTACCGACAGCCGCACCGAGCTGCCTGGCTTGCCATAGATATGGTGACTGCCGCTGATCCGCAACAGAGACCAGCCATGACCTTCCAGAGTCCTGGCGAGCTTCTTTCCGGACATGGTCTTCATATCGCGATTTCCATGGCCTTGGCTCCCGGCAGCGTCTGCAGGCTCTCAAGCGGCACCGACAGGCAACCTTCGACCGCTTCATACAGATTCTGCAGTAACTCCTCGAACGTCTCGCCTTGCGTGGCGCAGCCTGGAATGGCGGGAACCTCTGCCCAGTACCCTCCCTCTTCAGCCCTATGAACCAATACAGCAAGTTTCATGACTTCACTTCCTATCTGGCAGCCTGCATTGCGTTCGATCTCAGAGCTTCAATCGAAGCCTTCATGTCCCGGACTGTACCATCACAGCCATGGCGACCGTCACGCCATTTCGGCCCATTGCGCCATCAGTTCGTGCAGTTCAGATTCCGTCGTCTGATACGCCACGCCAAGTCTTTCTACTCTCGCCACATCGCCGCTGACGCTGGCTGCCTCCAACTGGGTGCTGAGCGCCGACAAGCGCGTCTCCAGCGCATGGATTTGGGTTTCCAGCGCGCTCGTCTGCTCGGCCAGTTTCTCGGCGACCTTGCGCTGGCGGCGCTCCTCGCGCATGCGTTCGCGGTTGCGTTCGATGGCCGCGCTGCGTTCGGCGGCCTCGGTCGCAGCCGCGTCATTCCCTGGCGCGCTCTCGGCCGCGCGCTGGCGCAGATACTCGTCGTAGTTGCCTTCGTAGACGCGCAGCTCGCGGCCGTCCACGCGCCAGATGTGCGTCGCCAAAGCCTGCACCAGGTAACGATCGTGGCTGACGAGCAGCACGGTTCCCGGAAAACGCTTCAGCACGTCCTCCAGGATTTCCTGGGACGCCAGATCCAGATGGTTGGTCGGCTCATCGAGCAGCAAGAAGTTCGCGCCCTGCAAGGTCAGCCGCGCCAGCGCCACGCGGCTGCGCTGGCCGCCGCTCAAGGTGCCGATCGTGCGAAAGACGTCATCGCCGGAGAAGAGAAACTGGCCCAGGAAGTTGCGCGCCTGGCCGATCGGCAGGTTCTTGAGATCCAGGATCGTGTCCAGCACCGTCTGGTCGGAGCGCAGGCCGGCCTGAGTCTGCGCGAGATAGCCGATATGCACGCTGGCGCCGATGCGAATCTTGCCGGCCAACGGCGGCGTCTGGCCCAAGATCCCCTTGAGCAGCGTGGTTTTGCCCGCGCCGTTCGGCCCGATCAGCGCCACGCGCTCGCCGCGGCGGATTTCGATGTCCGGGCAGGCGAAGAGCGGCTCATCGTAGCCAACGACCAGGTCTTTGGTCGCCAGCACGAGATCGCCGGAGCGGATTTGGGTCGTCAGCCCCAGCCGGATGTGCTTGTCCTCCTGCGGCCGCTCGACTGCCTCTTCCTCCAGAAACCGCTGCAACCGCGTGCGCCGGCCCTGGGCCTCGCGCGTGCGCTGGCCAGCCAGGTTGCGGCGGATGAACTCCTCGGTGTCCGCGATCTGCTCTTGCTGCGCTTCCCATTCGCGACGCTGGCGTTCGCGCTGCATCTCGCGTTGCAGGTGATATGCGCTGTAGTTGCCGCGATAGGTCTCGAGCCAGCCGAAGTTCATCTCCCAGATGCGTGTGGCGACTTTGTCCAGGAAGTAGCGGTCGTGGGCCACGATGACCAACGCGCCCTTCCAGTGCACAAGCGTTTCCTCCAGCCATTCGACCGCCTCCAGGTCGAGATGGTTGGTCGGCTCGTCCAAGAGAAGCAGATCAGGCTCCTGCAGCAAGAGTTGGGCAAGCAGCGCGCGCGTTCGTTCGCCGCCGCTGAGGTGCGCCAACGGGATGCCGTGCATGTCCTCGTTGAAGCCCAGGCCGCCGAGCACCTGGCGGATGCGCGTCTCGTAGGTGTAGCCGCCCGCGACTTCGAATGCGGTCTGCGCCTGGCCATAGGTTGCCAGCAGCGTCTCGTAGTGATCGTCCTGCTGCCCCGCGGCGTGCGCCATTTGGCGCTCCAGCTCGGCCAACTCCGCGGTCTGGCTGCGCAGATCTGCGAAAACCTCTAGCATCGCCTCGCACAGCGTGGCGACGCCGGCCGGCGGCGGGTCCTGCGGCAGATAGCCCGAGGTCAGCCCGCGCTTGCGAGCGACCTCGCCGGTGGTCGGCGGCTCGACGTTCGCCAGGATGCGAAGCAGCGTCGTCTTGCCGGCGCCGTTCGGCCCCACAAAGCCGATGCGATCGCCGGCCTCGATGCGCAGGTCAACGCCGCCGAAGACGTCCAGTGCGCCAAAGGCTTTGCCCAGGTTCGTTCCAACCAGTAGAGACATCGGAAATCAGTTGCTCCAAGACTTCATACATTATACCACCACCGAGCGGAGACGCGGTAAATCGCGGCCACGGGCCACAGCAGCATTCGCTACAGGTAAGCGTGCGTACTAGGCAGAAAGACCGGGGTATAGTATAATCGCGCCCATCTTGTGCACTGAGCAATACGCAGCAACACCCATGAGGTTCTATGTCGGTGCGAGGATTCTGGGCGCTGAGCCTGTCGCTGGCCGTCTGTGGGTGGCTTGGCGTGGTATTTGTCAGCGGCGTTTTGCCGCCATCGGTGCTGGGGTTGATCGTGCTCCTGCCGCTGATTGCCCTGGCCGTGAGCGGCACGGCTGCGCCGTTCGTGTGGCTGGCAGTCCGCCGGCTGCGCGCGCGGGGCATCGGCGAGCGGCCGGCGTTGGCGCTGCGGGCCAGCGGCTGGCTTGGGCTGTGGGTTGCGGCCTGCGTCTGGCTGCGCATCGCCGGCCTCTTCAGTTGGGTCATCGCAGCCACCCTGGCCGTAGTCCTGGTGTTGCTGGAATCCTTTCTGCTCCAAAACACCAAACGCGCTGCGTAAGCTCATTCACGTTTCACGTTTGACGTTTGACGTTTGACGTTTCACGGTTGACGCACTCCACCTTCCAAAGGAGGTTTTCTAAATGAGGCTTCACTTCTCCCGCGTCCGGCTGGCGTGGTTGGCGCTGGCGGCCGTGGCGTTGGTCGTCGCGGCCGTAGCGTTGGTCGTCGCGGCCTGTAGGCCTGGTGCGACGGCTACTCCCCGGCCGGGGCCGGCAGCGACCCAGCCGGCCCCTGTCGCCAGCGCAGCGACGGCCACGGCGCCCAAGAGCGGCCCGGTAGCGCCGACAAAGGCGGCGATCGCGTCGGTCAAGACCTCCAGCTTGCCGGCCGGCGTGGATGCCGATGGGAACTTCTATCGCGGCGATCCCAAGGCGACGGTCAAGCTGATCGAGTTCTCGGACTTCCAGTGACCATACTGCGCCCGTCATGCAATCCAGACGGGCCCGCTTCTGGATGAAGCGTATGTCGCCACTGGCAAGGTGTTGCACGTTTTTCGCCACTACCCGTTGGATTTCCATCCAAATGCCATGCCGGCCTCCAAGGCCACCTATTGCGCGGGTCAGCAAGACCCCAAGCATTTTTGGAGCTTGCACGATTGGATCTTCGCCAACCAGAACGGCTGGTCCAACGTCAGCAACGCCACGGATCAGTTTCGCAAGCAGGCGTTGGCGCTAGGCGTGGACGCCGCGAAGTACGACGCGTGCATGAAAGATGCCAGGACCGAGGCCGCCATCCAAAGCGACATGGCGCAGGCCGCCCAGATGGGCATCCAGGGCACGCCGGCCTTCTATGTCAACGATTGGTTCCTGTCGGGCGCGTATCCGTTCAGCGAGTTCCAGAAAGTCATCGAGAAGGCGCTGCAAGGACTGAAGCCGCCTCCAACTCCGACGCCGCTGCCGGCCGGCGTCGCGCCGTATGACGCCGATCCGTCCCGGCCCGGCCGCACCTACGATGGCAGCCCATCGTTGGGCAAGGCGGATGCGCCGCTGATCATGATCACCTTCCAGGACTTCGGCTGTCCACAATGTGCATCGTTTGCCAAGACGGTCGAGCCGACGTTGCGCGAGAAGTATGTCAAGACCGGCCAATTGCGGTTTGTGCTCAAGTTCCTGCCGAATGAGGCCCCGCAGGCCGCACTCGCGTCGCTGTGCGCGGCCGATCAAGGCAAATTCTGGGAGTACTACGACGCGCTCTTCGCCCGGCCGAATGAGTGGCAGGAGGGCGACGCCAAGACCTTAAGGGCGTTGGCCCAAGGGATAGGATTGGATGCCGCGAGGTTCGAGAAGTGCCTGGCTGAAGCGCCGGGCGAAACGCAGCTTGCCAAAGACGATGAGCTGGCCGGGCAATTGCAGATCAGCAGCGCGCCCTACTTCTTGTTGCTGAATCCAAAACTGCAGACGGGGCAGCGGATTCCGGGAGTGCTGCCCTTGGACCAATTCGAGAACGCGATCCAGGCGATGTTCAAGGCCCAATCGTCCGCGCCGACCGCGCCCGCGCCGATCGCCGCGGCCAAACTGGCCAGCCTGCCGGTCGGCATTGACGCCAACGGCAACTTCTATCGCGGCGATCCCAAGGCGACGGTCAAGCTGATCGAGTTCTCGGACTTCCAGTGACCCTACTGCGCCCGTCATGCGATCCAGACGGGCCCGCTTCTGGATGAAGCGTATGTCGCAGCGGGAAAGGTCGTCAAGGTCTTCCGGAATTTCCCGCTGACCAGCATTCACCCCAACGCTATGCCGGCTGCAAAAGCCGCGCATTGCGCCGGGCAACAGGATCCGAAGCTGTTCTGGTCTCTGCACGACTGGCTCTTCGCCAACTTGGGCGTGTGGTCCAACGCAGCGAACGCAGCCGACCAATTCCGCAAGCAGGCCCTGGCGCTCGGCGTGAACAGCGCCCAGTATGACGGGTGCGTGCAGGATGCCAGGACCGAGGCCCTCATCCAGCGTGACCTGCAGGAGGGCGCCAGCCAGGGCGTGCGCGGCACGCCGGCCTTTCTGCTGGTCAGAGTGAACGCCCAGGGTCAGACGCAGACGACCCGCAACCTATCGGGTGCGTTGCCGTTCGACCAGTTCGCGCAGGCCATCCAGGAGTTGCTGGCCGCACAGTGAAGTCCAATTCGTTCGTTGAGAAGGCGTGCAGCGCCGATCCACAAGAGGGGCGCTGCACGCCTCACCTGCCCACCTTCTGCCAGCTCTGTAACCCCATCGAGAGGAGAAGCCGATGAGTCGAATCCGTCTGTTCCGCAGCTGCTGCCTGCAAGCGAAGCGCCTCAACTCAACTCGATCTGCGTCACCCACTTGACCCAGTTGGCGCCCGACTTCAGCGGGAAGACGCCGCGCAGCGGGAAGCCATGCGAGGGGGGCAAAGGCTCGCGCTCCCATTCATAGGCCAGGAAAACGCCGGGCGACAACACCTCGTCCAATGAGAAAAGCACGCTGTAGCCCTCCACGCTGGTCAGACGGACGCGGGTCGCTTGCGCTCGCGGCCGGGCCAGCGCAAAGAGGTCGGCAAAGGTGAAACCGGCCAGGTCGGCTTCATCGGTAAAGAAGCCGGGGCACGTCAGCCAGGTGTGGGCCTGGGTGACGGGCAGACAGCGCATGTCATCATAGCTCAGGCTGAGCGGCGCCTCCACCTGGCCGATGACTTTCAGCCGATAGGCGACGGGATCAACCTCTTGGGCCAGCCCGGTGACGTGCAGACCGGTCGAGGGCTCCATCTTGGTATAGCCGGGGTAGGGGATCGTGGTCGGCCGCACGACCGGCGTCACAACGCACGGCCGGCTCTGGCTGGGCGGGGCCGGGGTTGCCGGCGGTGTTGGGCTGGGGGCGCCGGTCGGTGCAGGCTCAGGGCTGGCCGATGGGGTGGGCGGCAGGGCTGAACAGGCTGCCAACAACGCCAGCGATTGGACGGCGCCTGCCAGGACGACCCGGCGGCTAAGCACGCCAGGCCCGCGGCGCGAGCGCAGTGGCTGGGACATGATCGTCTCCACGAGACGGACTCGGTCGCTGGCGAAACCGGGCCACCATTATACCCCAGGCTGCGCCATCGGCCAAGCGAGCGGCGGCAACGGACATGTTGACTTGCTGCATCTTCGGCATATAATACAGGTTAGCGAACCTTGCCGGAGGTTGAGTGTTGTGCCTTTCACGGAATACGAACGAATTAGCGACATCACCGATGTTGTGACTATCGCCAAGGGGGCGGGTGTTGATATCCATCACTACCTGAACCACACCTTTGGACGAGGTAACTGGCGTAAGTTGAAAGGTATCGCTCGCGTGGAATATGAAAACGGCGAGATATGGCAAGCGGAGATCCATTGGTACGAGGCGCATGGTATCGGAAGGCGTCTGGAGAAAGTGAAGCGCAATATACGGAGATTGGCATGACTATCTATGTCCGTTGTCTGAAAAATCGAATCCTTTTCGGTGACGATGCTGCTGGGAACTTTGCGCCGCATTTGATCTCGGGTCGCGTTTATAAGGTCGTGCCGCCTGAGAAAAATGACCGCGACATGTTGCGGGTCATTGATGGTTCAGGAGAAGATTATCTCTATCCCAAGAACTATTTCGAACCGTTCGTATCAGACAGCACGGCAGCCTCGGAGTCAGTAACGGTTCACCTTGATCCCTATCTCAAGGGTATCCTTCACGCGGAGGCGATCGCCGCCAGGAAATCTATCAGCGCATTGCTTCGCGATTGGATTGACGAACGTCTGGATTTGCCGGCTGCCGCGTGATGATGTCGCGTACCAGCGTTGGCAACAGACAACCTGTTGCCAACGCTTCACACCTGATTCCCTAATCCTCCATTACCACCGTCTGCCGTGCGACCTGCCCATCGGTAAACACATCTTGCACATCCACCGCCTTGGTGGAAAAGCTCCACACGACCGCCCCATTCGGCCCGGCCTGGAACCAGTGCGGCGTGTTGGGCGGAAAAGTGACCTGGTCGCCCGGCCGCAAGATGGTTTCGTGCCACATCGTGTAGGTGGTGCGGCGATGGGCGGGCGGCTGACCCTTCGGGTTCGGCGTTGGCTCGCCAGGCCCATAAAGATAAAGCTCGCCCCACGCGCAGCGGATCGTCTCCTCCTTGCCCTCATACGCGCCGAGCCGGGGGTGCGCGTGCTCCGGCAATGTCTGGCCGGGCGTGAGCGCCAGCAGCTTGGCCGCAATCTTGTCGGTGTTCACCAGCGTCAAGATCTGCGCGCCGCTCGTCGCCAGCTCGCCCAGGCCGAAATCGGCGACCTCGATGCTCGCCAATTCATCGGGGCGGAAGGTCAGCCCGGTTTTCCCCAGAAGCTCGACGGCGCGCGCGCGCGCCTGTGCAAATTCGGTGCGTGTGATCACTGTGTCCGTTCCTTCGGGTCCGTGTGAATTCGTGGCTACCCCACCCCAAGCATCCGGCGCGCTTCGGCGGACGTGGCCGGCTCGCGCCCCACCTCGCGGGCGATGCGCACCAACCGCTCGATCAACTGCGCGTTACTCGTCGCCGGCTCGCCGGGGCGATAGAACGGGTTGTCCTCGAAGCCGGCGCGCACGTGGCCGCCCATGTTCAGCGCCAGGGCCGACAGGCGCAGATCGCTGCCGCCGTGGCCGACCACGCCCCACAGCGACCCAGCCGGGATCGTCTCGCTCAGGAAGAGCAGATTCTTCGGCGTGGCGGGCAGCGCGCCCTTTTGCCCCAGGACGAAGCCGAACAGCATCGGCCGCGCGATCCACCCTGCTCGGCCAGGCTGACGGCGTTGGCGACCATGCCCGCCTCGAAGATCGCGATGTCGGGCTTGATGCGGCGGCGGCGCATCTCCTGCGCCCAGTAGGCGATGTCGTCGGGGGAATTGACATAAACGCCCTTGTCGTAGTTCACCGAGCCGGGGTTGAGCGATGCCAGCTCGATATCGGCCTGGAGCGAGACGCAGCGTTGGGCGGCCGTCAGGGTGTTCACCCCGCCGGTCGAGCCTTCGATGACGATGTCGCAGCCGGCCCGGATCAGCCGGAGGGTGCGCTCGAACGCAGCGAGTTCCATCGTCGGCTGGCCGCGCTCGTCCCACACGTGCAGGTGGACGACATTGGCGCCGGCGTGGGCCGCCCGGATGACCTCGGCCGCGATCCCTTCCGGGGAGAGGTCGATGCCGGGGATTTGGGCGGCCATGTAGGGCGGGATGCCCGGCGCGACGGTGATGAGGAGTTTGTCGGTCATGTGTGGTCCTGACGTGTCGGG
>VGOD01000157.1 GCA_016876015.1 Chloroflexota bacterium | reverse complement strand
GGATGCTTGCTCCGGCCCTGGCCGCGAGCTCCCGCCGCAGGAGCGCCAGCTTCTGGCGCGTAGGCGCCGCCTGTTCATCCCAAACGGTCGTCATCCGGCTCACCCCCTGTATTCCAGACGCACGCTGACTCATCACCGCCGAGGTGCAGAGAACGCAGAGAGCCTGTTTCTGTGTGAACTCTGCGTCTCTGTGCAGATTCGTGGCTGCCCGGAACCACGCTGCATATTCCTGTTACTTTTCGCCGTGGACGACCTGGTCGTAAACTGCCTGCGCCTTGTCGGGGCCGGCGCTCTCGTGGATGATGGCGTGAAGCGCGGCCGCCATGGCCACCGGCTGCGGGCTTTGCCAGACGTTGCGGCCCAGGTTGATGCCAATGGCGCCCCGCTGCATCCCGTCGTGCACGAAGTTGAAGACCTCGCGCTCCGTCTCGCACTTCGGCCCGCCCGCGATCACCACGGGCACCGGGCAGCCTTGCACCACCCGCTCGAAGTGCTCGCACCAATAGGTCTTGACTACCGTCGCGCCCAGTTCGGCGCAGATGCGGCAACAGAGAGCCAGGTAGCGCGCATCCCGTTTCTCCATCTCCCGGCCGACGGCCGTCACAGCCATTACCGGGATGCCGTACTCCTCGCAATCGTTGACCAGCGTGGCCAGGTTGTGTAACGTCTGCTTCTCGTAAGGCGTGCCGATGAAGACCGACACGCCGACGGCCGAGGCATTCACGCGGACGATCTCCTGGATCGAGGTCGTCAGCACCTCATCCGCGAGATCGTGTCCCACCATGCTCGTGCCGCCAGACACGCGCAGGATGATCGGCTTGCTGGCGACCGGATTGATGACCGCCCGCAGCACCCCGCGCGTGCAGAAGAGCGCGTCGTAGTAAGGATCGAGCGGCGCGATGGTCTCCGCAGGCCGCTCCAGATTCGTAGTCGGCCCCTGGAAGTAGCCGTGGTCAATCGGCATGAAGAAACACTTGCCGTCAGGCCCCAGCAACCGCGCCAGGCGATTGCGCTTTCCCCAGTCCATGATTGTGCCTCCCTGTGTTAAGGTTAAGGTTGAGGTTAGGGTTGAGGTTGAGCAGATCAGGCGGGACGGACGAGCAGATAGCCCTGCTTGATCAGCCAATGATGGAATTCGTAGGTGGTATGGATGCACGAGTTCTGACAGATGCCCCGGATGCGGTTGTAATCGGCCGAGTCGGGGACGGCCTGGTCCAGCAGAAGCTGGACCGGACACGAGATCTCCTTGCAATACTCGCGGCGTTGGTAGTCAATGTAGCCCGCGATGGAAGACATGTCCTGCTCCTTTGTTCAGAGGTAGAACCTGCCGGGTGATTCGCGCTCGTCCAGCAATCTGTGATATAGTAGGGGCAGGGCCTTGCGCCTGCCCTGGTGTGCTTGCGCTTGCCCTGGCTTGCGCCTGCCCTGGTGTGCTTGCGCTTGCCCTGGCTTGCGCCTGCCCTGGTGCTCACACCGGCTTGAACAGGTCCACTACCTGACGCACCAGCGAGAGCACCGACAAGGCGATCTTGACGTACTCGGGCGCGCCGGCATGTAGACGAAGCGACGTCTGACCGGCCGGCAGCTTGCCCTCCTGTGCTTTGGCATGGGCCCACATGGCCGTGGCGCCGATCACCGCGCCGACCAATCCGCCGATCAGAATCATCTTGTTGCGAGGGGACATTGCTAAACCTCCTGGCTAGACTCTAAAGAATGCGAAGAGGGCTGAACGCATTCGCTTCACTTGTGAAGCGCGCGCGCTGACGGCGATGACCGGGCCAGCGATCCGTTGGCTGACCTGATCGGCGACCCCTGCGGCCTTGCTGAAGTAGCCCTGCACCACCGGCGCACTCGTGCGAACCTGGCGCAGCACCCAAGACATGCCGCGCACACACAAGAAGAGGATGGCCGCCGGTATCAGGCTGAGCACAAAGGCCTCTATTACCAGCAGCACGATCGCAATGTCACGCAGGATTTCCAGGGTGGTCATCTCGGATGCAGCCTCCTTGCAGGTTTGACAGCCAGGCGCATTGTAACAGAGAACGCAGAGCCGCGCAAAGGGAGGATGGGTGTACTCTGATCTTCGACGCTATCCACTGCTCGCGCTCGCGCTGCTGATCGCCGGCCTGCTGCCCGCGCGCTCTCAGCGGCCCTGGGTCGAGTTCGGCCCGCCGCAGCGCGTCCTCTCGGTCAACCCCAAGATCGGCGTGCACACGCGGCTGACAGACGAGGTCGAGCCGTGGAAGGTGCAGCGCACCTGGGAGATGACGCGGCAGATGGGCGCGACGTGGGCCGTGGAGTACTTTCTGTGGGCCGCGCACGAGCCCGCCCGCGGGGTCTACAACTGGGCGCACGCCGACCTGGTGGTGGATCACGCCGTCAACCAGGGGATCGCCCTGGTCGCGCGGCTCGGCTATACACCGGAATGGGCGCGACCGCCCCGCACGTCGCACCTCTACCTGGATGAGTCTGGCTATGACGACTTCGCGGCTTTCGTGGCCGCGTTCGTGGGACATTTCCGCGGCCGCGTGCGCCATGTGATCATCTGGAACGAGCCGAATCTGAGCCAGGAATGGGGCTACCGTCCGGTGGACCCGGCCGGTTATGTCGAGCTATTGCGCCGGTCCTACCTGGCGGCGAAGGCCGTGGATCCTGATGTCCGCATCCTGGCCGGCGCGTTGGCCCCTACTCTTGCGCCGGCTGGCAGCGAATGGGGGCTGAATGACCTGGATTACTTGCAGGCGATGTACGACGCCGGCGCCGCGGCGCACTTCGATGTGCTGGCAGTGCACGCCTATGGCTGGACCTTCGATCCCGACGAGCCGCCCGCAGCCGACGCAGTCAACTTTCGGCGCACCGAGCTGCTGCGCCAGGTGATGCAGCGCAACGGCGACGGCGCCAAGCCAATCATCATCACCGAGGCCGGCTGGAACGATCACCCGCGCTGGACCAAGGCGGTGCGACCGGCGCAACGCGTGGCCTATACCCTCCGCGCCTATCGGTTGGCGTTGGAGGAGTGGCCCTGGGTCGAGGCGGTCTGTCTGTGGGCGTTTCGCTACCCACGGCCCGCCGGCACCTATCAGGACTATTTCACCTTTGTGGACGCCGACTTTCATCCCAAGCCGATCTACCTGGCTGTGCAGGCTTATGCCGCGGGACGAGGCGACGAGGAAGGGCCGAGATGACCCCACGAACTCGCGCCGATCGTCGCCGCCTCATGCCTTCACCGCGGATCGTGGGCGGGCTGCTGTTCGGGCTGCTTCTGGCCGGTCTGCTGTGGGTCTTGGCCGGCCGGTTGCTGGCCGAGCGCGATGCGACCTGGGCGCGCATCCGGCAGACCGGGGTCTGGCGGGTGGGAATGGATCCCAGCTTCCCGCCATTCGAGACGTTGGATGCCGCCACAGGCCAACCGGTGGGCTTCGACGTGGACCTGGCCCGTGCGATCGCCGAGCGGTGGGGTGTGCGGGTCGAACTAGTCGCGGTCGGCTTCGACCAACTGGTGGACGCGGTGGCTGTTCACCGCGTGGACAGCGCCGTCTCGGCCCTGCCGGTGATGGAGCAGCGGGCCAGGGAGGTGGCCTTCTCCGCGCCCTATTTCGAGGCTGGCATCTTCCTGGTCGCGGCCTCCGGCAGCACGATCGGCCGGCCCGAAGACCTGGCCGGCAAACGGATCGCGGTGGAATGGGGCAGCGAAGGAGACGCCCAGGCCCGGCTGTTGGGCCGTCGCTTGAATGGCGCGCTGCGGCTGGCGCTGCGTGAAACGGCCGCGGACGCGCTGGCGGCCGTGCTCGCCGGCGACGCCGACGCCGCAGTCGTGGACGCCATCAGCCTGGCGCTCTTCGACGGACCGGGCCGCCGACTGACCGCCGTGGGCGAGCCGCTCCGCCGCGATCCCTACGTCATCCTCATGCCGGCCGACGCGCCGCGGCTGCGGCAGGCGGTCAATGAGGCGTTGGCGGACCTACAGGCTGACGGAACGCTGGCCCGGTTGCGGGTGCGCTGGCTGGGCGACTGAACTCGGAGGCTGCCGTGTTACATTTCGATATCTTTACCCTCTTTCCTGGCATGTTCGCCGGCGTGTTCACCGATAGCATCCTCAAGCGGGCACAAGAGGCCGGCGTCATGTCGGTGGCCCTGCACAACATCCGCGACTATGCCCAGGGCCGCCACCGCGTCACCGACGACGCGCCCTACGGCGGCGGCGGCGGCATGGTGATGAAGCCAGAGCCGATCATCCGCGCCGTAGAAACCGTGCTGGGCCATCCGCCGGGCTGGAGCTTCGCGCCGGAGACGCCAGGCCAGGAGCCGCCCGCGGCGGCGGCGGCCGTGGCGCTGCCGGCCGATGCACCCATCATCTTGCTCTCGCCCCAGGGTCGTGTCTTCACCCAGGATGTGGCCCACGAGTTGGCCGGCCACGCCCGGCTGGCGCTGATCTGCGGACGCTACGAGGGCGTGGATGAGCGGGTGCGCACGCAGCTCGTGACCGGCGAGATTTCCATCGGCGACTTCGTGATCTCCGGCGGGGAATTGGCCGCCGCGATCGTCGTAGACGCCGTGACCCGGCTGCTGCCAGGCGCGCTCGGCTGTGAAATGGCCGCGTTCGAGGATTCCTTCGCCGCCGGCCTGCTGGAATATCCGCAGTACACCCGGCCGGCCGTGTTTCGCGGGGAGGGCATCCCCGATGTGCTGGTCTCCGGCGACCACGCGCGGGTGGCTCGCTGGCGGCGAGAGCAGGCGCTGCTTCGCACTTGGCAGCGCCGGCCCGACCTGTTGCGCTCTGCGCCCCTCAGCGACGCCGATCGCACGTTCCTGGCGGGGCTGGCCGCAGCCTCAACGTGAATAGAACATCGCTCCCTGATTTGGCGACGAGGTGCGGCTATGGTACAATGTCACATCGTAACATGATTCAGCAGCCGCGCTCCAGGCAGGCCCGATCACGGCCGCCGGCGCCGGCAGTTACAGGCAGAATACAAGCATACTTGAAGGACGATGGCTTATGCATAACCTGTTGCTCTCTTTGCATCAACGTGAACCGAATCCCGATGTCCCCATGGTCGAGGCGGGTGACTCCGTGCGCGTGCATTCTCTGATCGTCGAAGGCGAGAAGGAGCGTGTGCAAGTCTTCCAGGGTGTTGTGATCCGTGTGCGCAAGGGTCTGAATGCGAACTTCACCGTGCGCCGCATCGCCTCGCACGGCATCGGCGTCGAACGCACCTTCCTTTTTAGTTCCCCGCGCGTGGAGAAAGTCGAAATCCTGCGCCATTCGAAGGTACGCCGGGCGCGGCTCTACTTCCTGCGCGGTCGCACGGGCAAGGCGGCGCGTCTGCGCGAACGCCAGGCCTGAATCCGCCGCCGACCACTGCGCAGGTCTGTCAGCTCTCCGACGATCTGACGCGGCTGACCATCCACGAGGGCGCGCACGCTGCCCCTGCTCCTGTGGCCGATCTACACGGGGCAGGGGCATTTTGTGTTAACGATCAGGCTGCAATCATGGCATCCACTCTCGCATCCCGCGCCGACCGCTCCGCGGGCAGCCGCGCAGGATTGGCGCTCGAGGCAGAGCTTTGGCAGGCCGGCTACAGGCTTGTTGCCGGCGCCGACGAGGCGGGCCGCGGCGCGTGGGCGGGCCCGCTCGTGGCGGCCGCGGTCATCTTGCCGGCCGACGGCCAGGCGCTCGCCCCCTTGCTGAGCCGCGTGGATGACTCCAAACGCCTGACCCCGGCCCGCAGGAGCGAGCTATACGACGCAATCCATCAATGCGCAGTGGCCGTCGCCGTGACTCTCGTGTCTGCGGACGAGATTGACCGCATCGGCATCCTGGCCGCCAACCGGCTGGCAATAGTCTCGGCTGCGACCGGTCTGGCCGCCCCACCGGACTTTCTCCTGGTTGACTTCCTGACCCTGCCGGGCTGTGCGATTCCGCAGCGCGGCATAGCCCACGGCGACGCGCTCTCGCTCACTATCGCCGCAGCCTCGATCATCGCCAAGGTGACGCGTGACCGGTGGATGGCGCAGCAGGAAGCGATCTATCCTGATTATGGCTTTGCTCAGCACAAGGGATACGGCACGGCCGCGCACCGCGCCGCTCTACGTCGCCTGGGGCCGTGCCCCTTGCACCGCCTGAGTTTCGGACCGCTGAGGGCTTATGTCTGCTGATGCTGTTGCCAGCCGATCGCACGCACGTCAGAGCCTCGGCCGACAGGGAGAAGAGATCGCTGCCGGCTACCTGGCCGGCCACGGCTACTCCGTGTTGGCCCGCAACTGGCGCACGCGCACCGGTGAGATTGACATCATCGCCCGATCGGGAGAATGGCTGGTCTTCGTCGAGGTGCGGACGCGGCGCGCAAGTCTCGGCGCGACGACGCCGCTGCTCGGCGCGCCCGAGGAGTCAGTGACGCCCCGCAAGCAACTGCAACTCATCGCGATGGCCGAAGCCTATCTGTTCGAGCTGCCGTGGGATGGCCCCTGGCGCATTGATGTGATCGCCCTGGAGGTGCGCGGCGACGGCTCGGTGGCCCGGCTGAATCATCTGCAGGATGCAGTGGGAGGGGTCGCATGACCGCCGATGGCAGGCCGCCCCCTCCGCCGGCAGAGGTCTCCCGATCGAAGCCCCTGATTGTCATCGTCGGCCCGACCGCCGCAGGCAAGACTGCGCTGAGCATCGCGTTGGCCGAGGCGCTCGACGGCGAGATCGTCTCGGCCGATTCACGGCAGATCTACCGCGGCATGGACATCGGCACGGCCAAAGCCACGCCGGCCGAGCGCGGTTGCGTGCCTCACCATCTGCTCGACATCGTCAACCCCGACCAGGCGCTCACCCTGGCCGAGTATCAGCGCATGGCCTACGCCGCGCTCGCTGACATCGTGGCTCGCGGCCGGCTGCCCTTCCTGGTGGGGGGCACGGGACAGTACATCCGTGCGGTTGTGGAGGGGTGGCGCATCCCGGCCGTGGCCCCTCGCCCCGGGCTGCGCGCTGAGCTGGCGGCCGAAGCCGAACGGATCGGCGCGGCCGGCCTGCACGCTCGCCTGGCCGAGCTCGATCCGGTCGCGGCCGGCCGCATTGACTACCGCAATGTCCGCCGGGTGATCCGCGCCCTCGAGGTGCACCTGGCGACCGGCCAACCGATTTCCGAGCTCCAGCGCAAGACCTCGCCCCCTTATCGCATCCTGCAGATCGGCGTCACGCGACCCCGCCCCGAGTTGTACGATCGTATAGACGCCCGTGTGGACCAGATGATTGCCGAAGGGCTGGTGGACGAGGTGCAACGTCTGGTCGCGGCCGGCTACGCCTGGGACCTGCCGGCCATGACCGGGCTCGGCTACCGGCAGATCGGCCAATACCTGCGTGGGGAGCTCGCACTGAGCCAGGCCATCGCGCTCATCAAACGCCAGACGCGACGCTTCGTGCGCCAGCAGTGCACCTGGTTTCGCGGCGATGATCCGGCCATCCGGTGGGTTGATCCGGGAACGACCGTGTTCAGTGAGATCCTCGAAGGGGTCGGCGGTTTTCTGGCCTGAAAATCGCCTCGCCAAGCGCCGGCGCTTGGCGAGGTTTCGATTTGCCGACTTTGCACCGGTCATGGTACACTGTTTCTGCCGCCGACCCGCATGGGCGGCGAGCCAGTTCCAACCAAACAACCCAGTCGCTTGGATCGCAGCAGCGACCGAGACGGCAGCATACTCTGATCGCGATCGCCCCCGGCATCCCGCGCCGTGTGATCTCGTCGGCCTTGCCCCTCGGTTCAGCGAGGGGTTTTTTGTTGGCCGGAGGCTACGATGACCCGCAAAAAGATGACCATCCTGGCGCTCCACCAAAAGAAGGCGCGCGGGGAGCCGATCACCATGGTGACGGCCTACGACTATCCTGGCGCACAGGCGGCCGATAGGGCCGCCATTGACTGCCTGCTGGTCGGCGATTCAATGGGCATGGTGGTGCTCGGGTACGACTCGACCGTGCCCGTGACGATGGAAGAGATGCTGCACCACTGCCGGGCCGTCCGCCGCGGCGCGCAGTACGCGTATACGATCGGCGATATGCCTTTCATGTCCTACCAGGCCGATCGCAGCGAAGCCATCCGCAACGCGGGCCGCTTCCTAAAGGAGGCCGGCATGGATGCGGTCAAACTCGAAGGGGGTCGCGAGATGGCCGGCACGGTGGCCGCGATCACCGCCGCGGGCATCGCGGTCATCGGCCACATCGGCCTGACGCCCCAATCCGCCAGCAAGCTCGGCGGCTATCGGGTTCAGGGCCGCACAGCGGCCGATGCGCAGCGCCTGCTGGAGGACGCCCAGGCGCTGGAAGCAGCCGGCGCGGTCATGATCGTCCTGGAGATGGCGCCTGATCGGGTGGCCGAGGTGATCTCTGGCCGCGTGCGCGTGCCGATCATCGGCATCGGCGCTGGACCGGGCTGCGATGGTCAGGTGCTCGTGCTGCACGACCTGCTGGGGATGTTTGACCGCTTCATCCCGCGCTTTGTCAAACGCTATGCTGAACTCTTCGGCGAGATGGAGCGGGCCCTGGCGTCCTATCGCGATGACGTCGCAGGCCGGCGCTTTCCAGGCCAGGAGCACGCGTTCGCGATGGACGATGCGGCCTGGGCTGAATGGATGGCTTCCGGCAAGATCGAGGGCCCCACCCCGGTCCGCTGAATCGCTGGGAGGCTTGCTGTGCGTATTGGGCTGCTGGGCACGGGGGCTCTCGGCTGCACGTTTGCGGCCCGGCTGGCGCCGGTCGCGGAAGTGTGGATGCTCGGCGCCTGGTCCGAAGGCGTGGCGGCGGTCCAGCGCCGCGGGGTGACGGTGCACGAGCCCGACGGCCGCCTCCGGCAGGCCCAGGTGCGCGCCACCAATGATCCCCGCGACCTTCCGGTCTGCGATGTAGCCGTGGTGCTGGTCAAGAGCTACCAGACCGAGCGCGCGGCGGCCTGGGCCGGCCACATCCTGGCGGCCGGCGGATTGGCTGTCACCCTGCAGAATGGGCTGGACAATGGCCCACGGCTGGAGGCCGGCCTCGCGGAGAACCCGCCAGGCTGGATGTCCCTCTCGAATGCGTCGCCGGCGCGCAGCCTTCCTGTGCCGGACGCGATGCCAGTGCGAAGGCTCCCCGTGGGACGGCCCGTGGAAAAATGTCCCGGTTTGGAGGCTTCAGCCGGTTACATGGTTGGCGAGAGTGACCGGCTAATCCTAACAGGAGGCTTCGCACAGCCTCGAGACCGGGACGGCGGGCGATTTTCAGAGCAGTCTCCCACACGCATCCCGGCCAGGGCTGTCGCTGTGGGCGTGACCTACAACGGCGCCACGCTGCGCGGCCCCGGCGAGGCGCGACACGTCGCGCTGCTGCCCACCTACATCGCCGCGCCAGCGCCAGCCGCCGATCGGGCGGCCGCATTCGTCGCGCTGTTGCAGGAGGCAGGTCTGCCAGCGCACGTGGATGCCGACATCGCGGGACGGCTGTGGGGCAAGGCGACGGCGAACGCAGCCATCAACCCGCTGACCGCGCTCTGGCGCGTGCCGAACGGTGAGCTGCTGGTCAATACGGACCGCCGCGCGCTGCTGCAC
Organism: Chloroflexota bacterium; assembly: GCA_016876015.1. GTDB lineage: Bacteria > Chloroflexota > Anaerolineae > CG2-30-64-16 > CG2-30-64-16 > VGOD01. The sequence continues at coordinate 3,981 of VGOD01000157.1, read as the reverse complement.
GCCCTGGCGCACGAGGCCGCGGCGGTCGCGACAGCACGCGGGGTGACACTGCCGTTTGAGGATCCTCGCGCCTACGTCGAGGAGGTCTGTCGCGCGACGGCCGCCAACCGCTCCTCGATGCTCCAGGACATCGAGCGCGGCCGGCCGACCGAGATCGACAGCATCAACGGCGTCATCGTCGCCACGGGCCGCCGGCTGAACATACCCACACCGGTCAACACGACGGTGTGGCGGCTGATCAGAGGACTGCGCGGGGAGGCTGAGGCTGAAGTTGCGGCTAAGGTTGAGGTTGAGGCTGAGGCATAGTAGTTCAGCGAGGTCTCCTGACCGAGCGGTTTAAGTTGAGGTGAACCATGCATGTTGTTTCTAGCGTCGCCGATGTCCGTCGCATCCGGCGTGAGCTGGCTGGCTCATGGGGCCTGGTGCCCACGATGGGGTTTTTGCACGCGGGGCATCTGGCGCTGGTCGAGCGCGCGGCCGCGGAGAACGACCACGTCGGCGTCTCGATCTTCGTCAATCCGACGCAGTTCGGGCCGGCCGAGGATTTGACGGCGTATCCGCGCGACATCGGTCGCGACCTCGAGCTGCTGAGAGAGGCCGGCGCCGATCTGGTATGGACGCCGCCAGTGGACGAGGTCTATCCGCCTGGCTATCAGACGTATGTCGCGGTCGAGGAGGTGACGAAGCCGCTGGAGGGCGCGGCCCGGCCGACGCACTTCCGCGGGGTCGCCACCGTCGTCGCCAAGCTGTTCAACGTCTTCCAGCCCGATCGCGCGTACTTCGGCCAGAAAGATGCGCAGCAGGTCGTAGTGATCCGGCAGATGGCCCGCGACCTGGACTTCCCCATCGAGATCGTCGTTTGCCCCATCGTGCGTGAGCCGGACGGCCTGGCGATGTCCTCCCGCAACATCTATCTGACGCCAGAACAACGCGCGGCCGCGCCGGCGCTCTACCGTGCGCTGTGCGCGGCGCGCGATGCCTGGCGCTCCGGCGAACACGACGCCGGCCGCCTACGCCAGATCATGGCAGGCATCCTGGCTGCCGAGACGCTGGCCGAGGTCGAGTACGTCAGCGCGGCCGACCCGATCACCCTCGTCGAGTTGGAGGATGCCGCGGCAGGCGCGCTGCTCTCGCTGGCCGTGCGCATCGGCCGCGCTCGCTTGATTGACAATGTGTTGGTGGGATGGTAGATTGGTGCTTGGTAGATTGGTACCTGGTAGATTGGGACTTGGTAAATTGGGGGGAAGAGAAGGTCCTGTGCTATTTACGATTGACATCGGCAATACTAATGTCACGATGGGCGCCTACGAAGGCGAGCGTCTGTGCGCCACCTGGCGCGTGGCGACGGTTCATGATCGGATGCCGGATGAATACGGCATCCTGCTGGCTCAACTGCTCGCCCATCGGGGCATCGCGCCGGCCGCCATCACCGGCGTGGCGATCGCCAGCGTGGTGCCGACTCTGACCGGCATCTTCCGCGAGGTCAGTCGGGCCTATCTGAACCAGGAGTCGCTCGTGGTGGACACCGGCGTCAAGACCGGTGTGCGCATCCGCTACGAGAATCCGCGGGAGGTCGGCGCCGATCGGGTGGTGGATTGCGCGGCCGTAAAGGTCAAATACGGCGGCCCCGCGTGCGTGGTGGACTTCGGCACCGCCACGACGTTCGACGCGATCACGGCTGACGGCGACTACCTGGGCGGCGCCATCGCGCCCGGCATCGGCATCGCGGCCGAGGCGCTCTTTTCCCGCGCGTCAAAGCTCTACCGTGTGGAGATCGCGCCGCCTGCGAAAGCCATCGGCACGAACACCGCCATGGCCATGCAGTCGGGCATCTTCTACGGCTACGTGGGCCTGGTTGAAGGGATGGTCGCGCGGTTCCGCAGAGAGCTGGAGGGCGATGCTGGCCGCGACGCAGGACCGCAGATGAAGGTGATCGCCACCGGCGGGCTGGCTGAAAGGGTCGCGCGCGAGACGCAGGTGATCCAACACGTGGACACGTGGCTAACGCTCGATGGTCTGCGGATCATCTATGAGATGAACCGGTGAATCGAAAAACAAGACAAGGAGAAGACGATGCAATACACACATCTGGGCCGCAGCGGTCTGAAGGTCAGCCGGCTTTGCCTGGGCACCATGAATCTCGGCGACGTCACCGACGAGCCGACCAGTCGGGCCATCATGGATCGCGCGTTGGAGCTGGGGATCAACTTCTTCGACACGGCCAATCGCTATGGCCAGCCAAAAGGAGAGGGGATCACCGAAGAACTGATCGGCCGGTGGCTGGCGCAGGGGGGCGGCCGCCGCGAACAGATCGTGCTGGCGACCAAGCTGCGCAACCCGATGGGGCCAGGCCCGAACGACCAGGGCCTGTCGGCCTATCACATCCGCCGCGCGTGCGATGACAGCCTGCGCCGCCTGCGCACCGACCACATTGACCTCTACCAGATGCACCACATCGAGCGGAGCACGCCGTGGGAGGAGATCTGGCAGGCGATGGAGCTGCTGGTGCGCCAGGGAAAGATCAGCTACGTCGGCAGCAGCAACTTCGCCGGCTGGCACCTGGCCCAGGCCCAAGAGGCGGCTCGCGACCGGCGCTTCATGGGGTTGGTGTCAGAGCAAAGCATTTACAACTTGAAGACTCGCACGGTGGAGCTGGAAGTGGTTCCTGCGTGCCGGGCGTATGGCCTGGGGCTGATCGCCTGGAGCCCGCTGAGCGGCGGGCTGCTGGCAGGCGCATTGCGGAAGGTGAGCGAGGGGCGTCGCGCAGACGAGGGGCTGCAACGCCAGATCGAGGCGCACCGCGCGTCGCTGACAGCCTACGAAGCGCTGTGCGCCGAACTGGGCGAAAGCCCGGCCGATGTCGCGTTGGCCTGGCTGTTGCACAACCCGGCGCTCACCGCGCCCATCATCGGCCCGCGCACCGTCGCGCAACTCGAAGGCAGCCTGGCCGCGCTGGAGCTCAAGCTCACGGCCGACGTGCTTGGCCGGCTCGATGCGATCTGGCCGGGGCCGGGCGGCGAAGCGCCCGAGGCCTATGCCTGGTGACGGCGGCGGCACGGCCAGTCAACTTGGGATGGTCGCGACTCAGGCGCACGCCAGCGCCACCTGGATGCCCAACTTGCTGAGATCAAGACGCCAACTCGCGGGCAGGGCGTTATCGGTCACCAATTTGTGAACCACGGTCGGGGGCGCCACCTGGATCATGGACTCGTGGCCAAAGCAGGTGTGATCGGCCAGCAAGATGACCTCGCGCGCAGAGCGGATCATGGCCTGCTTGATCGTGACTTCGCCGATGTCCGTGTGTGAAAGTCCGAAATCCAGTGTGATGCCGGCGACCATCAGGAAGAGCTTATCGCCGCGCAACGTACGCAGCGCGCTCTCCGCGGTCGGGCCGACCAGCACCCCCGTGGTCCGTCGCAGCACGCCGCCGGTGGAGATCAAAGTGATGTCCGGGACATCCGCCAGGGCATCCAGGGCGCGCACGGCGTTGCTGATGACGGTGATGTCGCGGCGACTCCGCAATTCCTCGGCCAGGTAGCCAGCCGTCGGGCCGCCATCCATCAGAATGACATCGCCGGCGGCGACTTCCTGGGCCGCGCAGCGCGCGATCTCTCGCCGGCGCAGCTCCAGCTCTTCCTTCAGAGTCTGCTCCAGATCGAGCACCACAATCTCGATACCCAAGGGGCTCGCATGGGTGCGCATGGCCGTCACGATATTCCGATACCATTCATGCTCCATGAAGCGGATCATGATGCCGATTCGACTCGGTCGTACTGCATCCGGCTCCTGTGCGCTTCCATCCGGATTCGCGGGCAGCGTCAGCCGCCCGCGAACCGCCTCGGGCCGCAACTGCCAACCGTCCTCCGTGCGCGCGTAAAACCGGGGCAAGGTCTCCTTGGTCAGAACGGCGAAAGGCGTGGACAGCCGCAGCGGCAGCGGCCGATGGTTGTACGCTGCAATGGCCGCTTCCGCGAGGGTCTG
>VGOD01000156.1 GCA_016876015.1 Chloroflexota bacterium | reverse complement strand
CGCCGATGAGACGCGGCCGGCCAGGATCGGCGTAGGCGCATCAGGGCCGGGCCGCGACTGGCGGTCCACCGCCGCAGCCTGCCGCGCCGGGCTGGTGGGATTGGCAGGCGGCCGCGGCGTGGCCGTCGCTTCGGCAGGCGCCGCCAGCGCAGGCGTCGGGCTGGCCGCGGCCTCTTGCGCCTGGGCGAGTGGCGGCAAGCCGCGCGGCGGCTCAGGCGTGGCGGCCGGGGGCCGGTCGCCGCTGCTATCTGGCGTGGCCCGGGCAGGCGACGGCCCCGGTGTTGCCGTCGCCGTCGCCGCGGGAGGCGGCGCTACCTCTCGGGGCGGATGTGGCGTGTTTGTAACGACCGCCGCCGCGGCCGCGACGACCTCCACGGCCACTTCGCGCGCAGTCTGACCTGCAGCATTGGACGCGGCCAGGACATAACGGCGGCTGCTCGCAGGGCAGACTTCGAGGCGATCCTGCGCCAGCACCGCCGCGCCGTCCAGCGTTACGCGGTCGGCGTTCCAGGTAGCCCACTTCAGGACCGCGCAGCCGCCGGCCGGCAGCCGCGTGGCCGATGTCTCCAACATCACCTCTGGCGCGGACGCGGGACCGGCCGGGCGGGTGGCAGTTGAGCTGGGCGTTGCTGACGGCGTCCGTGTGGGTGTGGCCGTCGGCGTGGCGGTGGGCGGCGTGCAGATGTCGCTGAACCCGATTGGCGGCGGCAGCGTGCCGGAGCTGAAGTTGCCCGGTCCCCACGACCATCCCTCCAACGCTCCATTGGTCACCTGATAGCTGCTCGCGCCGACCTGCGAGTATTGCCAGCCGGCGCCGGTTCCGTGGTAGTACGCCCAGTACTCGCACTTCTTGCCCTGGCACTGGCAGAAGCAGTCCTGCTGCGGATAGGCGCAACCCGCGGCGTTGATGCTGCACACAGCCCCGCCGAGTCCCGCATTGTAGTTCATGATGACGGTCATCCCCGAGCGGAGCAGCAACTCCTCGCCGCTGATGGCCGGCTCAGAAAATGCCACGCAGCGCGTCTCCACCCGGCCGTCTGCATAGCGCACGACCAGGCCGGCCCGGTTGGCGACTCCTTGGCCGGCAACCGGCAGTGTGGTCAGCCCCAGGCCGGCCAGAATGAAGATGAGGAGCAGTGGTCGGGACATGGTTGGGATAGGTCAAGTCCCTTTGCGGCGACGCACGTAGCCCGCCAGGCCAGCCAGCCCCGCGGCCACCAACAGCAGCGTTGCGGGTTCTGGGATGGGCACAGGCGCGGGCGTTGTGGCCGCGACGATCTGCGCAAAGGTATAGACGGGTGGTTGGACCGTCGGGTTGAAACTGGCATCGAAGCCGCTCCAGGCCAGCCCCTCCACCGCGCCGTTCGCCGGGGTGTACGCGCCCACCCCCTCGGCCGCCGAGGACCAGGTGTTGTTGACCGCGTTCAGGTGATAGTAGGCCCAGAAGCGCGCCGGATCGCAGAAGCAGTTAGTGGCCGGGCAGCCCACGTTATTGATGCCGCAGACAGCCGGGCCGAACGCCGTATCCTGGCTGGCCAGCGCGATCTGAGCTGAGCGCAGCACGTCGAAAGTGGTGGCCGTGATCGGCACAGTCACGATCTCCAGATGGTTCGTGCCGTCGGGAAAGGCGATCACCAGGCCCACCTGCTTGGCGGCGTCCCCTGCGGCGAAGGCCACGGCCACAAGCAAGACCGCCAGGGCCAATGCGACGAGCAGAGCAACGACGAAACGACGAGACATAGCAATTCCTCCGAGTTTGATCAGGATGATTGTCGTGCAATCAGCAGCGGCAGATATAGCGGCCGGCAAGCGGACGGCGCGGTCATTGGCTGCGCGAGCGCGTTCAGCGCGTCAATGGTCGCCATGAGACGATTCTCTTCCAGGCCCGGCTGCCGGATGTACACGAATGCGCCACTCGCCTCCTGGAAAGCCAGCAGGCTGGCCAGGGCGCCACGGCCGTTTTTCTGGAAGCGCGGCGCGGCTGGATCGTAGCCGACCGCGACCAGCCCTGCGACCGCCAACGCGGTGGAGTTGGCGTTGGCGGGGTTTGGGTTCGGCGGCTCTGGCGGATAGACGCCCCAGCCGCCCGTTGCGGTTTGCGCGGCCGCCAGGTAGCTGGCCGCGCGGCCGTAGCCTGGCGCGCACTGCCAGCCGAGCAACCCGGCGAGCAATTGCAGCACCCGGCCGGTGGAGTCCACATCGCTTTCGTCGCCATCGAAGCTCCAGAACCATCCCCCATCGGGAAGCTGGGCCTGCAGGAGGGCATCGAGCGCGGCCTGCGGCGGCGGCGCGCCCGCGGCCAGCAAGCCCTCGACGGCCAGCGTGTGCCGATAGAGCAATGCGGGATGGTAGCGCCCGGTTGCCCCATCGTAGGCGGCTTGAATGACGCCGACGAGGTCCAGTCCGCCGAAAGCGCGAGGATCGCCGCCCGCCCGCGCCACGGCGCGCGCAACCTTGCCGGCTTGCCCCGCGTCGTTGTAGACATAGGTCGGAGCCAATGTCGCCAGAGCGTCGAGTGCGCTGCGGCCGGCCGGGGTCCAGGCCGCGCCTGCGGGGTTCTCACCCAACAGCGCCAGCACGTAAACCGCATCGGCAGTGATGCTCGCGCTGGGGATCGCGCTGCCGTCGGGCCGCCGAAAGCCGAAGCTGCCGTCGGCCGCCTGCTGCGCATGCAGCCAGGCGATGGCCCGCTGGATCGCCTCGGCCGTGTCTGTCCCGAAAACAGGACGCCCACCGCTCTGGTCTCGAGGCTGTGCGAAGCCTCCTTCAGGATCAGCCGGTTTTTGCCGCTGATCACCAAACCGGCTAAAGCCTCGAATCCACCCCGCCTGTTTTTCATGCGCCGTCACACAGGGAGGCCGCGCACTGGCGCCGGCCGCGGCATGAACAACTGTCCTGAAAATGGCCCGCTCCGTCTGCTGTGGCCGGTCTGCGACCGAGCTACCTTGTCCACAGCGGGCACGGTCAGGAGACCGGTCCGAGCAGCGAGGGATGTTTTCATCCGCAGTAGCGCCGCGGCCGGCTGGGACGACTGCCAGCGAGAGCAGCAGGAGAATAGCCAGCAAGGCAGAAAATCGTTTCATGCGTTTGGACTCGCAAACAAAAACGCCCCCGGACAGGGGGCGCTTGTTGCCAAACAAAAAGCCCCTTGCCGGTTTGGCAAGGGGAGCGGATCGGGCTCGACGCGTGGCCGGGCCGGTTCCCACTCCCTTAACCTCGAAGGTCGTAGAGAACGCGCCGAGGCGGGTGATCTGGCTCGTTGATCACATGGTCTCGTAGTTGCTCAGTCAACTAGCCTGGGCCTCCACTGGATCGCCCGACTAAGTCACTATTCGACCAGACGACTAACATACAGTTGCGGGACAGCGCCGGCTTTGCACCGGCTTCCCCCATCGCTCTGCGCTTCTATCTCTATTCGGTTGAGTAGAGGATAGCACAGCCTTGATGATGTGTCAAATGCCCGGCAGGCCCTCGCGTCTCAACTGTAAGCTCGCCGTCTGGCGGTTTCTGGACCTTTCTGGTATAATTGCTGCTCACAATGAGATGGTTCGCGCCGCTTCATCGGCGTTGGCCATGGAGGAAACAGGTGAATGGCTTTTGGAAGCGCAATGGGTTGGTCTGGCTGCTGATCATCGTCGCAGTCGGCGCCCTGTACTATAGTGCATCGCAGTCGGCCGAAAAGCCGGTCGAAAAATCGTTGACCGAAGTCGCCAGCCTGGTGCAGGGCGGCCGGGTGACGAAGATCGTGGTCGCAGGCGACCAGTTGCAGGTACAGCTCGACAACCGGGAGGGCTTCGTTTCGCAAAAAGAGAGCGGCGTTGACCTGACCCAGGCGCTCACGAAGTTGGGGGTCACGCCGGCGCAGCTATCCAAGGTCGAGCTGAAGATCTCGACGCCTAACGATATGGGCGCCTGGCTCACCATCCTGGGCGCATTTGTGCCATTGCTTTTGATCGGCGGGCTATTCCTGATCATCTTGCGTCAGGCGCAAGGCGCGGGCAACCAGGCGCTGTCCTTCGGCAAGAGCAAGGCGCGCGTCTTCACGGGCGACAAGCCCACCGTGACCTTCAGCGATGTGGCCGGCGCGGAGGAGTCGAAGGCCGAGCTGCAAGAGGTGGTCGAGTTCCTCAAGGAGCCGCAGAAGTTCGCCGCGCTCGGCGCCCGCATTCCCAAGGGGGTGCTGCTCGTCGGGCCGCCCGGCACCGGCAAGACCTTGATGGCCAAGGCGATCTCGGGCGAGGCGGGCGTGCCCTTCTTCTCGATTTCGGGGTCCGAGTTCGTGGAGATGTTCGTGGGGGTGGGTGCGAGTCGGGTGCGCGATCTGTTCGAGCAGGCCAAGCGCAACTCGCCCTGCATCATCTTCATGGACGAGATAGATGCGGTGGGCCGGCAGCGGGGCGCAGGGTTGGGCGGCAGCCACGACGAGCGGGAGCAGACGCTGAACCAGATTCTGGTGGAGATGGATGGGTTCGACACCGACACCAACGTGATCCTGATAGCGGCGACCAATCGGCCCGACATTCTGGACCCGGCGCTGTTGCGGCCGGGGCGCTTTGATCGCCAAGTGGTGATGGATCGGCCGGACGTGAAGGGGCGGGAGGCGATCCTGAAGGTGCACGTGAAGGGCAAGCCGTTGGAGGCGCACATCAACCTGGAGACGATTGCCAAGGGCACGCCGGGGTTCGTGGGCGCAGACATCGAGAACCTGGTCAACGAGGCGGCGATCCTGGCCGCGCGGCGGGGCAAGAAGAGCATCGGCATGGCGGAGTTCGAGGAGGCGGTCGAGCGGGTCGTCGCCGGCCCCGAACGCCGCAGCCGCATCATCTCCGATAGAGAGAAAAAGGTCATCGCGTATCACGAGGCCGGCCACGCGCTGGTGCGTCGCATGTTGCCCAAGTGCGACCCGGTCCACAAGATCAGCATCATCAGCCGCGGGATGGCGCTCGGTTATACGATGGCCCTGCCGGAGAAAGATCGCTTGCTGGTCGGTCGAGCCAAGTTCGAGGACGATCTGGCCGCGATGTTGGGCGGCCGCGTGGCCGAACAAGTCGTGTTCGATGACATCACCAACGGCGCAGTGGATGACCTGGACAAGGTGACCAAGCTGGCTCGCGCCATGGTCACGCGCTACGGCATGAGCGAAAAGCTGGGGCCGATGGTGTTCGGCCAGAAGCATGAGCTGGTCTTCTTGGGCCGCGATATCGGCGAGCAGCGCAACTACAGCGAGCAGGTGGCGCGCGAGATAGACCAGGAGGTGCGCCGGATCGTGCAGAAAGCCTATGACCGGGCGAAGCAGGTGCTGGACCAGTATCGGGATCTACATCACGCGATTGCCCGCAAGCTGATCCAGGTCGAAACGTTGGATGCGGAAGACTTCGAGGCGTTTTTCATCGGCGTGCCGGGTGCGCCCCCGCGGCCAGCCGCGCCGATTCTCGCGCCGGTTCCGGCCCCGCGGCGTGAAACCGGTATTGCAAGTCCTGGCAGCGAGCGCCCAACCGGCGCGCCCGCGCCGCGTCCGGCGCCTGCCTGATCGGATTCACACATGCCTGACCCATTCCCCATCGGTCTGACCGGCGAGACCATCACACAGGTTTCGCGCGAACTCACTGCCCGGCACCTGGGCAGCGGCGCGGTGGCGGTCTTCGCGACCCCCGAGATGGTGCGTCTGATGGAACGCGCCGCGGTGCGCGCCCTGGCCGATCATCTCGCGCCAGGCCAGCAGTCGGTGGGCACGCTCGTCAACGTGCGCCACCTGGCCGCCACGCCGGAAGGGGCTACCGTCACCGCGCGCGCCGAGCTGATCGCGGTGGATGGTCGTCGGCTCACCTTCCGGGTTACAGCGCACGACGGCATAGATACCATCGGCGAAGGCACGCACGAGCGCGCGTTGATTGACCTGGCGCGGTTCGAGGCCAAGGTAGCGGCGAAGCAACCGCCTCCTCACACGACGCCCGCCGCAGGGTGACGCCCCAGAAGGGACAGCCAGACCAGTTCCTACACCCTGCCGGACGGACTACGCAATACGCAATACTCCCTCAACTCTTTCTCGAACCGTTCCACCCCAAACCGTTCGGCGTTCTGCCGGCAGGCGGCCGGGCTGTAGGCGGTCGGCTGGAAGCGTTCGAGCACGGCTGCTAGCGATTCCACCGTCGGCTCGTTGAAGAATTCGCCGGTGCGGCCAGGGAGCACGGTGTCGAGCGCGCCGCCGCCCTGGAACGCGATCACCGGCCGGCCGGCCGCCTGCGCCTCCACCGGCGTGATGCCGAAATCCTCCAGGCCGGGGAAGATGAACGCCCGCGCGCCGGCATAGAGCCGCGCCAGCTCATCCCACGAGACCCGCCCCAGGAAGGCGACGGTCGGCCCAGCCATCCGCTCCAGCGCCGGCCGGTCGCGGCCGTCGCCATAGACCAGCAGCCGCAGCCCCAGCTCCGAGCAGGCCCGCACGGCCAGGTCGGTGCGCTTGTAGGGGATCAGGCGGCCGCCGGCCAGGAAGTAGTCGCCGGCCGGCGCCGCGTTTGGCCGGAACCGGCCGATGTCGGCCGGCGGATAGATGATGGCGCTCTCCCGGTTGTAGAAGCGGCGGATGCGCGCCTGGACCTCGGTCGAGATGGCGATGAAATGGTGAACGCGCTGCGCGGCCGCGTAGTCCCACTGGCGCAACAGCGCGATGACCGGCTTCAGCGCCACATCGAGCGCCGGGTTGAGCGCCTCCCGCGCCCGGTAGGCCTGGTATTGCCACAGAAAACGGGTCGGCGTCAAACAATAGCAGATGTGCGTGGCGTCTGGCGGGACCGGCGCGCCGTGGCAGAAGCCGCTCTTGTTGCTCAGGATCAGGTCGTAGCCGCGCAAATCCAGCCGGCTGAAGGCCAGCGGATAGAGCGGCAGATAGGCCTGGTGGTGGGTGAAGACGGCCGGCAGCCGCTGCATGAAGGTGGTGCGGATGTCCCACTGGCGATACGCGGCCGGCATGAGGTGGGGCGCGTACATGCTGGTGAACACCGGCGCGACCAGGAACATGCGCACCAACGCCTCCAACACGTTCTCCGCCCCGCCGATTTGGTTGAGCCAGTCGTGGACGAGGGCGACGCGGGGGGGATTGCGTATTGCGTATTGCGTATTGCGTGAGACGTGGGTCATATAGCCTCTAGCACATCAGCATCTTCTTCGCTCACTTCTGCCAGGCCCTCTACGAGGCGACGAAACTGATCGAAATAGGCCTCAATTCGCAAAGCAGACACCTCGCAGGGTCTCGGTCTTTTCGTGCAGTCTCTGAAGCAGGCAATACTCTCCAATCCACTCGGCCAGTTCGAGCGTCTCGCCGAATTCGTCGTTTTCGAAGCGACGAACGAACTCCCTGGTTGACATCCGATGGGTCGCCTCGAACTCGCGCAGACGTCGTTCAGTGCGCCGGATGCCCGCCTCCAGCAAGCGCAGTTCGTTTGCCAACGCCGCTTCAACCACTGGCCTGAGCGGCGCCGGTCGAGAAGAAACCAGGATAAGTTCTGCCACGTTGATCTCCTGTTTCCCTTTCCACCGCTATTCTATCCCCGATCCACCACCTTGTCGAGACCTCCACCATCTTGCTCAGGGCAATTGAGCCGGCAGTTGAAACTGCGCCTACCTCCGCAAGCCGACCTCCGTTGGTTAGCAACCAGTCTGCGAAGGCAGACTTCGCAATGGTAGTCGCAACTTCAGTTGCCCGGCATGGCTACCACTGTTCGATCGCCGATCGCAGCCCGGCCGCGTGTTCGAGATCATGCTCCATGCAGATGTGGAACCACCAGTAAGGCCGATCGTCTTCGCTCCACCGGCTGCGCGCCGACTGGTTCAGCCCCGCGTCATCCATTTGCGCCAGGGCAGCCAGGAGCGCCTGCCGGGTCTCCATCGTATCTGCCCAGATCGCGTCCCACGGCTGATCGCGCCGCGTCGCGGCATGTTCCCGGTTCCACGCCGTCTCTTCACCGGTGAAGCTGAGTCCGGCCACGCGGCCCGCGGCCATGTCGGCCAGCGCGTCCACGGAGAAACGCTCCCAGTCAGCGATGTGACCCCAGACGTCCTTCAGCGTCCATTCGCCGCAGACCAGACGCGTCGAGCGTTGGTTCTCTGGCATCAGGTCGGTCCAGACCAGCAGCGCGGCGCGGCCGGCCGCCAGTCCGGCCTCCAAGACGACCTTCGGCCCAACCTGCTTCTTGATCCCTGCGGCTTCTCGCCATTGGCGGAGGTCGGCCGCGTGATTCGTGTCGTGCCACATACGCCGCTGACACCAATCGAAGGCCGAGCGCCGGTCGCCCCAGGCCAGGGTGTGGCTGGCGTGCAATTGGTCCCAGCTCAGCGGCTCGACCAGAGCCAGGAACCCGGCGCGAGCAGCCAGGCACATGGCCACAACCCGCGCCAACGACCAGCTCTGGCGTTCGGCGTGGAACTGCGCGTTGGTCGGCTCGAGATGCAGGTTGGGGATGTCCTCAGCGCGGTCGGCCAATGCCAGACGCAATCGCTCGCAGTGGACTTCGTCCCATGCGGCGACATGGGCCAGGAGATCTTTGGGCGTCCAGCCCGCGAACACGGTCTGCGCGGTCAATGTCTCCGCGGCGAGGCCGTTCAGCTCCAGCCAAAGGCCGGCGCGCTCCGCGGCCAGTCTGGCCAGAAGCGCTGATTTCTCGTCCATATTGACGCCTCGCTTTCGGTGATTGGATCCGCCTCTGTGTCAAATTGAGCTCTGATCCCCGACCGCGGCATCGGCGGTCGCGTCGGTCGGCGGGGGCGTCGTCGCCGCGGCCGCGGGAGACGGCTGGGGCGCGGGCGCGGGGGCGACCGCTGGGCTGATCGCGTGGCGCAGTCGCAGCGGCGACACCTTGTTCGCCTTGCCGCAGTGCGGGCAGAGCACCTGGGCATGGCGCTTGCCCTCGCTGGCCGTCAGGTAGGTTTGCAGTTCCTCCACCGTGGGGGTGAACCGCCGTCGGCACTTGTCGCAGGTGATAGCAATCATCGCACCCTCCTTGCGGCTATTGTACCGCGCGGCGTGGGTATTTGACAAGCTCTTGCGGGCAGGCGCGAGACCCTGTCCCTGCTGTCTGCGCCGGCGAGAACAGCCGGCCGCATTTCACGCTCTGCAGCCGCCGCGAGTATAATTCGTCGCGATTCCTGACCTTGCGGAGGACAACAAGCCAACCATGCGTATCAACGAGATGCACGTCACCCCCATTGCCATCAGCGATCCGCCGCTGCTCAACGCGGCCGGCCTGCACGCCCCTTTCGCGCTGCGCACGATCGTCGAGCTGACGACGAACGATGGTCTGTATGGCCTGGGCGAAGTGCCCGGCGGCGCGGAGGTCACGACTGCGCTGGAGGCTGCGCGAGCTATCGTCATCGGCCGCGACCCGTTCCATCTCAATGCGCTGGCGCGGGCGCTCGATGAGGCTTTCGGACCGTCCGGGCCGGGACGCGTGCACGGCGCAGCCTGGAACAGGCGACAGATGGCGCTCGTCTTCAGCGCGGTCGAGGTCGCGTGTTTCGACCTGATGGGCAAGGCCACGGGCCGGCCGGTCGTAGACCTGTTGGGCGGCGCCGTGCGCGAGCGTGTTCCCTTTGCCGCCTACCTCTTCTTCAAGCACGCGGGCGCGGGCGGCGCGCTCGGCTTCGACGCCGATCCCGCCGCGGTCGGTTGGCCGGCCAGTCGCCAGGCCGCGGCGCTCGACCCGGACGGCGTCGTCGCACAGGCGCAGGCGATGAGTCTGGCCTTCGGGTTCCAGTCGCTCAAGCTGAAAGGCGGCGTGTTTGCGCCGGAGATCGAGGCCCGAACCATCCTGGCGCTGCGCGAGGCTTTTGGACCAGAGACGCCGCTGCGCATTGATCCCAACGCGGTCTGGTCGGTGGAGACCGCGATCCGCTGGGGCCGCGAGCTGGAAGGGGTTCTGGAATACTACGAGGATCCGGTGCGCGGACAGGACAACATGGCCGCGGTGCGCGCCGCGGTCAAGATCCCGCTGGCCACCAACATGTGCACCACCTCCTTCGCAGACCTGCCGGGGAGCGTCCGCGTCGGCGCCGAAGACATCATCCTGAGCGACCATCACGCATGGGGCGGCCTGCGCAGCTCGATGGAGTTGGGGCGCATCTGCCGGACCTTCGGTCGCGGCCTCTCGATGCACTCCAACAGCCACGTGGGGATTTCACTGGCTGCGATGACGCACCTGGCCGCGGCTATGCCCAACCTGACCTATGCGTGCGACACGCACTATCCCTGGCAATCGGAAGACGTCATCGTGGGCGGAAAGCTGCGTTTCGAGGATGGCGCCTTGCCCGTCTCGCGCGAGCCGGGATTGGGGATCGAGTTGGATCGCGCTGCGCTGGCCGCTTTGCACGCCAACTACAAGGCGTGCGGGCTGGCCCGCCGCGACGACGAGGCGGAGATGCAGAAGGTGCAGCCGGGGTGGCGGTTCCAGCCCACGCGTTGGTGACGGCCTGCGGCTGCTCTACAGCAGATCCACCGGGTCAATGTCCAGCCGCCAGCCCAGAGGCAACGGCACGCGGCGCAGCAGCGTCGCCGGGTCAGGGCTGCGCACGACCACGTGCCACCGGTGCTCCCCGCGCTGCATGGCGAAGAAGCACGGCGCCGGCCCGATCAAGTCCGTGTCGGCCAGCTCCAGCCGGCCGATCTCCCCGCGCAACTGCTTGGCGAGACGCGTGGCCTCGGCCTGGGCTTTGGCGCGTTGGCTGTGGTGATAGACGAGCCGCGCCAGGCGTCGCAGCGGCGGGTAGTTCTGCTCGCGGCGGAACCCCATCTCCTGGCGATAGAAGGCTTCATAGTCGTGGCGGCTGGCGGCCACGATGGCAGGATGGTCAGGATGATAGGTTTGCACGATCACCTGGCCGCCCAGCGCGGTGCGACCCGCCCGGCCTGCCACCTGGGTCAGCAGTTGAAACGTGCGCTCGCCCGCGCGAAAATCGGGCAGAAACAGTCCCACATCGGCCGCGATGACGCCGACCAGGGTGACGAGTGGCAGATCGAGGCCCTTGGCGATCATCTGCGTGCCGATCAGCACATCGGCGTCGTGCGCGATGAAGCGGCCGAGGATGGCGTCGTGGGAGCCTTTGGCGACCGTCACGTCCCGGTCCCAGCGCAGCGTGCGCGCCTGCGGAAATTCCAGTTTGACCGCCTCTTCCACGTTTTCGGTACCCGCGCCGAAATAGCGAATGCGCCGGCTCCCGCAGTCCGCGCAGGTCGCTGGCGTCGGCGAGCGCCGGTTGCAGTGATGGCAGACCAACGCCTGGCCCGCGCTGTGATAGGTGAGCGGCACGCCGCAGCGCGCGCAGCTTTCCACGCGACCGCAATCGCGGCACATGACGAACGTGGCTGCGCCGCGGCGGTTCAGATAGAGGATCGCCTGTTGCCCGGCCGCCAGCACGCGGCGCATCTGGGCCGAGAGGGGCCGGCTGAACATGCTGCGGTTGCCGGCGCGCAGCTCCTGGCGCATGTCTACCACCTGGACCGGAGGCAGCTCGGTCGTCTCTTCCGGCGCTGCGGCCGTCAAGAGGCGAGGCTGTTCGGCGGCCGGCGGCCGGCCCGCGACGGTTGTGCGCCCCAGGATGCGTTTGGGCAACGTCAGCAGCTCGATTTCCCCGCGCCGCGCCGCGTGGTACGTCTCCAGCGCCGGGGTCGCGCTGCCCAGCAGCACCGCCGCGGAGCAAATGCGGCCAAGCTCGATGGCCGCGGTGCGCCCGTGATAGCGGGGGGTGCGTTCCTGTTTGTAGGAAGGCTCATGCTCCTCATCCAGCACGATCAGCCCCAACGCCGGGAAAGGCAGGAAGAGCGCGGAGCGAGAGCCGACCACCACCTGCGCGGCCGGGTGATTCGTGCGCACGCGACGCCACACGTCGAAACGCTCGCCGTCGCTCAGCGCGCTGTGCCAGACCGTGACCTGGCCGGGAAAGCGCGCCGCGAAGCGACGGATCGTCTGCGGCGTGAGCGCGATCTCGGGCACGAGCGCCACAGCCTGTTTTCCCTGCCGCAGCACTTCGGCAATCGCGCGCAGATAGATTTCTGTCTTGCCCGAACCGGTGACGCCGTGCAACAGGTAGATTGCAGATTGCAGATTGCAGATTGCAGATTGCGATTTGCAATCCGCGATTTGCTCCGCAGTCCCAGTTTTCCAATTTACCAGTCTACCTCGGATGACCTCCCATACCCGCTCTTGATCCTCGGTCGGTGTGGGCGGCTGGTCGAGGGTGAATTCCTGGCCCGCCAGGGGGTCGCGCCAGACCATCTCCTCGGCGACGGTGAGGAGCCCGGCCGCTTCCAGATCGCGCAGAGTATCCAGCGTCGCGCCGGTCTCTGCATAGACCCAGCCGATCCACGGCGGGCCATCGTGACGCAGCAGCGCCTCCAGCACGGCCCGATGCTTATGCGCGCCGCGCAGCTCGACGATGGCGTCCAGGAGCGCGTCTCCCTCCAGCGCCAGGCTGACCATAGCCGGTTCCTTCGGCCCCGGCCGCGTGATCGTCACCCATCCACGCTTCGCCAATGCTTTCACTGGCGCCTCGGTGCATCCAACGGCCTGACACAATTCAGCGAGGGGGATTGCGTATTGCGTATTGCGTATTGCGTCGCGCCCGGCGTCGCCTGCGAATTGCAGTTTGCCATTTGCCATTTGCTGTTTGCCATCTGCCATTTGCCATTTGCAATCTGCAATCCGCGTTAATACCTCGGCCTGTTTCGTCGCGCGGCCCAGGGTTGGCAGGGCGGCCTTGATGGTCGCGGCGTCGGCCAGCAGGCGCACCTGGCGATCGGTCTTGGGACGGGGCGGCGGGGTGGGAAAGGCCACTTCGCGCGTGATCAGGCCAGCCGCGATCAGCGGCTCCAGGTCGTCCCGCTGTGTGACCCCGCGCAGCCCCGCAGTCACTTCGGCCCACTCCCCCTCGGCCTCAGCGATGCGGGCCAGGAGCGCGGCCTGGGTGGGCGTCAGGTCGGCGGCTGGGGCCGGCTCGGCCGTGCGGACGAGGACCGTGCGCCCGCGCTGCGCCATGCCGACGGGCAACATCAGCCGCAGCGCCTCGATCAGCGGCGACAGGTAGTATTCACTGATCCAATGGGCCAGCGCGAGCTGGGCCGGGGTAAGCAGCGGCTGCGCCCAGACCAGCGAAATGATCTCATGGGTATCGAAAGCAGGGGGAGCGTCGCTCAGGCGCAGCACCACGGCCTGGAGACGCCGGCCGCGAAAGGGTACCCAGGCCAAATGCCCCGGCCGCAGACGGCCGGCCAGCCTGGGGGGCACGGCATAGGTGAAGGTTTGGCCGAGGGGATCGTACTCGGCATCTTCACCCTGTCCACCGGCGACCCGCCGGCCGAGGGGAGTGTTGACGCAGACATCGGCGAAAGGCATGGGTTCTTGGGAATTACCTCTGGTCCGGCTTATCGGCCATATACTCAACCGGCACCTATTCGAACTTCAGTCAATGGGTCTCTGCCGCACGCATCTGTTCAGGAGCGCCAAGGCCATCCTTTCGGCATAGAGAGGTTTCTCGTGCCATATTGCAGTTTCTCTACTTGCGGCTCTTTGGGCTGTGTAAGGAACGTATCTTTTCAATAAGTGGGGGCCGACGGGGGTCGCAGACCCCCTGAAAGCAGGCTCGTAGGCGGTCTGTGACCGCCGTTTCCCCGGA
>VGOD01000155.1 GCA_016876015.1 Chloroflexota bacterium | reverse complement strand
ACAGGTGACAACCGGGCCGTTCGCGGCGATCGAGTACAAGACGGACGAACTCCTGATCATGCGCCGCAACCCGTACTTCTACGCTGTGGATGAGACGGGCCAGCAGCTTCCATACCTGGATGAAATCCAGTATCAGAAGGGGCCGAGCGGCACCGGCCGCACCCTGTGCGTGATGGCGGGCGGCTGTGACCAGGACAACCTGGAGAACCCCAGCGTCTTCGTCGAGGCGCTACGCAAAGCCTCCGAGCCGAACTCGCCCAACAAGATCACCTGGGGGCCTGAGACGCTCGCCTTCGGTGTGGAGCTCAACCAGTCGGCCGACTTCGGCGTGAAGGACGACCGCGACAAGGCAGTGCGCGCCCTGTTCCGCGACGCCAAGTTCCGCCGCGCGCTGAGCCATGCGACCGATCGCGATGGCATTGCGCAGGCGCTCATGCGCGGCCCGTTCCTGCGGGCCTGGCCCGGCGGCCTCTACCCCGGCTCGCCGGAGTTCGACCAGAAGTCGGTGGTCTACTATCCCTATCATGTGGACACGGCCAAGGCGCTGCTGGCGGAGCTCGGGCTCAAGGACACCGACAACAACGGCATCCTGAACTGGACGACCGGGCCGACTGCCGGCCAGGATCTGATCTTCTCGCTGCGCGCCAGCCAGGATGCCGTCGAGACGGTCAACATCGGCGAGGCGTTGGTCAACCAATGGGGCAAGGTCGGCATCAAGATCAACCTGCGGCCCACCTCGTCTCAGACCGCGACGGATCAGAACAACGCCGGCGAGTGGGACATGAGCGTCTTCCGCGGCGGCCAGCAATATGCGCTACCGTTCTTCAACTGCGATCAGATTGCGCCGCTGACGAAGACGGCTCCCAACTGGCATCGTGAGGGGAGCACCCCGCGCCAACTCCGGCCGTTCGAGGAGGAGCTCAACAAGATCACGACCCAGTACTGCGCCGAACTCGATCCGGCCAAGCGCAAGGCGTTGATGTCGCAGTACAACAAGATCTTCACCGAGAACAACTACAACATCGGTGTGATCATCAGCCGCTACGGCGAGAACCTGACCAAGCGGTTCAAGAATGTCGCCGCGGGTCTGCCCGCCTTCCTGTACACCTGGACCGAAGACGCGATCATGCTGGAGCAGGTGTGGTCGCCCGTTGACCAGCAGCAGAAGCAGGTGCGGCCGAACGTCGTCGCGACCTATCCAGGCTCAGTGATCTACAAGGCCATCGGCAAGTGATTTGGGCGTAGGGGCGCACGGCCCGTGCGCCCCTACTTTGCGTCCTTTGCGCCTTTGCGTGAGGCCGGCGGGGCAGGAGCGCCAATGATAAACTACATCGTGCGCCGGTTGATCATTTCGGTCTTCTTGCTTCTGGGCGTCGGCATCGTCTCGTGGACGGTTATCCAACTGCCGCCCGGCGACTTTGCCACCACATATGAGACCTTCCTCATGAACCAGGGCGGCATGACCCAAGAGCAGGTGCAGGAAGCCGCCAACCGGCTGCGCGCCCAATTGGGTCTCGATCAGCCGCAGATCGTCCAATACCTTAACTGGATGAAGGGGATCGTTACCCAGGGCAAGTTCGGTTATTCGTTCGCTTATCGCCGCGATGTGGGCGAGTTGATCGGTGAGCGTCTGATCTACACGCTGATCCTGGCGCTGGCTGCGCATTCCATCTCGACCTTCGTGGGCATCTTCATCGGGATCTATATCGCCCAACGCAAGTACAGTCTATCGGACAACGCGGCCTCGGTGTTTGCTTTCGTGCTGGCCTCGGTGCCGCGCTTCTGGATCGCGCTGGTGATCGCCTACATCATGGTGTTTGTCCTCAACCAGCACCACATCACATCGTTCTTCTCTCCGCAGTATGCGCTGGAGCCGTGGTCCCTGGCCAAAGTGGGCGACTTCATCCAGCATGTGTGGCCCGTCGTCTTCATTGCCGGGCTGGGCGGCGTCGCGCGCAACATGCGCGTGATGCGCGGGAATCTGCTGGACGTGTTAGGCGCGCAGTATGTCACCACCGCCCGTTCCAAAGGCCTGGAGGAAGACAAGGTGATCCGGAGACATGCGGTGCCGAATGCGCTGCACCCGATCATCGCGTATCAGGGGACCGTGCTCCCCTATATGTTCCAGGGCGAGATGGAAGCGGCCATCGTGCTGGGGATTCCGACGCTCGGCCCACTGTTCTACGAGTCGTTGGTCAGCCAGGACATCTACATCTCAGGCGGACTGCTGTTCATTTACGCCGCGTTGATCGTCCTTGGCAACCTGGTCGCCGATGTGTCATTGGCGCTTTTCGACCCGCGTATCCGCTACGAGTAGCAGGCCACTGGACGGGAGACCTTCATGGATTTTAATCACACCTTTCTCCAGCCGCAGGGGGGCGAGACGCCTGTTGACAGGGCCAACGAGGCTTTGCTCGATGAGTCAGGCCGTCACGAGAGCTATTTTCAGCTTGTCTGGCGGCGTTTCCGCAGGAGCAAGGCCGCGATTGCCGGCGGGCTTCTGGTGTTGGCGCTGGTCATCCTGGCGGTGTTCGCCGATTTCTTTTCGCCCTATCCTCTCCGTGAGGCGAGATTGCATGACGCTTTCATCCCGCCTTCGACCGTGCGCTTTGTGGATGCGGAAGGCAAATTCCATCTGCGACCGTTTGTGTACGCCGAGGAAGTCACCATCAACATGACGACCTTCGAGCCAACCTGGACCGAGAACACCGACAAGATCTACGCAATCCAGTTCTTCGTCGAGGGGTGGGAGTACAAGATCCTGGGCCTGATTCCTGCCAATCGGCACCTCTTTGGCGTGGCCGAGGGCGGGCTGATCCATCTGATGGGGACCGACAAGTTCGGTCGTGACCTCTTCGGCAAGTCGTGTGAAGCTGGCCGCATCTCTCTGGCGATGGCGACGTTCGGCACCCTGATCAGCGTGGCGATCGGCTCGGTGTTGGGGGTTGCGTCGGGCTACTACGGCGGCGGCACCGACACCGCGATCCAGCGTTTCGTGGATTTCGTCAACTGCTTCCCGCAGTTGCCGCTCTGGATGGCGTTGGCTGCGATCGTCCCCCGCACGTGGGATTCGTTCAGCATTTTCGTGATCATGTCGTTCATCTTTGCCTTGCTCTCGTGGACCACGTTGCAGCGCGAGGTGCGCGGCAAGGTGTTGGCGTTCCGGGCGAGCGACTTCGTCCTGGCCGCCAAAGAGATGGGCGCCTCCGACAAGCGGATCATCTTCCTGCACCTGTACCCCAACACCCTTAGCCACGTGCTGGTCATCCTCACGCTGACCATCCCGTCCATCATCCTGGCCGAGGCGTTCTTGAGTTTCCTGGGCATCGGCATTCAGGAGCCGTTGATCAGTTGGGGCCTCTTGATGCGCAACGCGCAAAGCCTGCAAGCCCTGGGCCTCTATCCCTGGGTGATGTCCCCGGTCTTCTTCATTATTGCGGCGGTGTTGGGGTTCAACTTCCTGGGCGACGGGTTGCGCGACGCGGCGGATCCTTACGCGACGATGTGAGGGGGAAGATATGGCTCTCGAAGCGATGCATCATGAAGATGCGAAGATGAGCGAAGCACACGAAGCACGAAGCTCGCAATGGATTCCTTCGCGCTTCGCGCCCCTTCGCGCCCTCGTGATCCAGACGTCCGTGCTGGGGCTGATGTTTGTGGCTCTCCTGGTTTTCGCCTTTGCGCACCACCAGGCCAGCGCGCAGGAGAGCGCCCCAGCCCGCACGACTGAAGTCGTTACTACGAACGTGCCCGTGTCGCGGCTGCCGGGAGTCGGGCTGGCGGGCTTCGTGCGCGACGCTGCGGGACCGGTGGCCGGCGCGACGGTGCGGGTGGCGACGACCGAAAACAAGACGACGACGATCGCAGATGGCTCTTTCGTGCTGACCGGCATCCAGGGGTCGGCGCCCTTCACGGTGACGGCCTGGGCGCCCGGCTACTACGTTGGCTGGGCCGCGCTGCAACCTGACGGCCCTGAGCTCAAGATGGGTCAGCCGGTCAGCATCACCCTGAAGCTACACTATACTACCGACAACCTGGACTACGAATGGTTCTCGTTCGAGGGGGTGAAGGGGTCGAAGAGCTGCGCCTTGTGCCATACCCAGAACCCCGAATGGGAGGCGGATGCCCACAGCCAGGCCGCGGTGAACCCTCGCTTTCTGACCATGTATGAGGGCAGCGATGTGAAGGGGCGGCTGAGCCCACTGACGAAGTTCGGCGATGCAGGCAACGCCTTGCCGCCCGATCCTGCCAAACCGTACTATGGGCCGGGGTTCAAGCTGGACTATCCCAACCGGGCCGGCAACTGCGCGGCGTGCCATACCCCGCTGGCATCGAGGATCTCGAATGTCCAGAATTGCGCCTGGTCGGGCTGCCACATTGACCTCACGACCGAGCGATCGCAGGGCCTGGTGCCGCTCGGCCCCAGCCCTCTGAATCTCACCGGCGATGCGGCCGAAGGGATCACGTGCGATTTCTGTCATAAGATCGGTGACGTGTATCTCGATCCGCACACCCGGCTGCCCCAGCCCGACATGCCGGGCATCCTGTCCTATCGCCTGTA
The DNA here is from genome assembly GCA_016876015.1 of Chloroflexota bacterium. GTDB lineage: Bacteria > Chloroflexota > Anaerolineae > CG2-30-64-16 > CG2-30-64-16 > VGOD01. The sequence goes on along the minus strand of VGOD01000155.1, from coordinate 9,105 downwards.
TCGGCCTGCGGAAGGGCAGCAGCTCTTCTTCGGCACGTTCGATGACATCCCCCGCCGCGTCAGCTATCTGCCCCTGCAGAGCGAGAGCGCGTTCTGCGCGCCGTGCCACTATGGCGTCTTCGGCGGCATTGTCGGCGCCGGGCATGTCACCGGCGGCGTGACGATCTACAACTCCTATGGCGAATGGCTGGAGAGCCCCTACAGCGATCCCGTCACCGGAAAGACGTGCCAGGATTGTCACATGCCGACCGTGGACTACGACTACATCGTCTTCCCGGAACGCGGCGGCGTGAAGCGGAGCGGCGATCGCATCCACAACCACCAGATGCCGGGCGCAGCCGATGAGCAGTTCCTGCAGAACTCGGTGACGATGACCGTCACGGCTCGCTTCCAGGGCAATGCGCTGGTGGTGGATGTCAGCATCACCAACGACAAGACCGGCCACCATATCCCGACCGATGCGCCGATGCGCCACATGATGTTGGAGGTGCGGGCGCAGGACACGTTGGGCTTTTCTCTTCTGTTGCGCGGCGGCTCGCTCTTGCCCGCGTGGGCCGGCAACCTGGCGGGCCGTCCAGGTCGCGGCTATGCCAAAATTCTGCGCGATGACTGGACGGGCGAGACGCCGACGTCCGCCTATTGGCGCCCGGTCACGATAGTGGAGGATACGCGCCTGGCCGCGTTCGCGACCGACAGCAGCCGCTACATCTTCGACCTGCCGGCCGCCGGCAGGGGGGCGGTTGTGGACGCTCGGCTGGTTTTCCGCCGCGCTTTCCAGGAGTTGATGGAGCAGAAGGGCTGGACCGACGCGGATGTGCTGATGGAGCAGGAACGGGTCGAGGTCAAGGCTGAGGTTAAGGTTGAGACCGGGAAAGAGCCGGTTTTCGGCGGGTGCTACTGTCGCTGCGGCGATGGGATGCCGTAGGGGCATGGCCTCGCGCCTGCCCGTCGGGGTTCATCGAGAACATACACCAGCTACCAGGACGACAGAATGGGCGCAAACGACGACGGTAACTACATCCTCGAGGTCAAGGGGCTGAAGCAGTACTTCCCGATTTATCGCGGCTTGTTGCAGCGCGTGGTCGGCCACGTCAAGGCGGTAGATGGCGTCAGCTTTTTCTTGCGCGAGCGCGAGGTGCTGGGGCTGGTGGGCGAGAGCGGCTGCGGCAAGACGACGACGGGCCGCGCCATCTTGCGCCTCTACGATCCTACGGCCGGCGAGGTCTGGTATCGCAGGGCGGACGGCGACCGGCTTGACGTGGCGCGTCTCACACACCATGAGATGAAGCCGTTGCGCCGCGAGATGCGCATGATCTTCCAGGACCCCTTCAGCTCACTGAATCCGCGGTTGACGGTCAAGGACATCATCGGCGAACCGTTGATCATCCACGGCATCGCCCGCGGCAAGGCGCTGGAAGATCGCGTGGCAAAGCTGATGGTCGAGGTCGGGTTGGAGCCGGACTACATGAATCGCTACCCGCACGAGTTTTCGGGCGGGCAGCGCCAACGCATCGGCCTCGCACGCACCCTCTCCCTCAGCCCGCGGCTGATCGTGGCCGATGAGCCGGTGTCAGCCCTCGACGTCTCGATCCAGGCGCAGGTGTTGAACCTGCTGCAGAGCCTGAAAGAGGAGCTGGGTCTGACCCTGCTCTTCATCGCCCACGATCTGTCGGTTGTGGAGCACGTCTCCGACCGGATCGCGGTGATGTACGTGGGCAAGATCGTGGAGATGGCCGATACCGGCGAGTTGCTCCGCTATCCGATGCACCCCTACAGCGAAGCCCTGCTCTCGGCCGTGCCGCCGGCCGATCCAGATATCCAGGTGACGCGCATTCCACTGCAAGGCGAGGTTCCCAGTCCCGCCAATCCGCCGCCGGGCTGCATCTTCCATCCGCGCTGCGGCTACACCCAGGACATCTGCCGGGTCGAAGAGCCGGCGCTCGTCGAAGCCCTTCCCGAGCGGTTTGTCAGTTGTCATTTCGCCAGAGAATTGCGACTTCGCGGCATTGGAGCGTGAGCGTGAGCACATCGGATCGCTTTTTCGCCTTCCTGACCTACCCGCTGCTCGTGGTGGGCTGGCTGCTGGTTCTCATCTTCGGCCGGGGCAGCCGGCTGGCTCGTTTTCACGTCAAGCAGTCGGTCGGCCTATGGCTTTTCGCGCTTGGCGTTACGCTGGGCTGGGCGGCGGCCGGGTGGGTGTTGGCCTGGATCCCGTACATGGCGGCGGTCTCCGCAGCGCTCTTCAGCCTGGTGGCGGCCGCCTGGTTGTTCGCGATCATCCTGTGGCTGATGGGCATGGTGAACGCGCTGCGCGGCCGGCTGGCGCCTCTGCCGATCATCGGCGGCTGGGCGAATCGGCTGTGGTCGGGTTGATTTGGCGTCTGGCGCGAGATGTGATAGCATACCTTCCCATCCGCTGATCCCTGATGAATGAGAGAGGCGGCTTTCGTGGACCATTGAGGTCGTCTGCGGAAGCCGCTTTGCTATGTTGATCACCTGCTGAAGGATCGCATCTATGCCGAAAGAGACGATGACCCCACGCGAGCGTTGGCTCGCAGTGCTGACGCATCGCACGCCCGACCGCGTGCCCATGGACTATTGGGCGACAACCGAGGCCACCGAGAAGATCCTGCGACACACCGGCTGTGAGGATTTGTGGCAGTTCTTCGCCAGGTATCACATTGATCGGCCCGTCACCGTGCACGGCCGCTTCGTTGGCCCATCGCTGGACCCCAACACAGACGTGTTCGGCTGCCGCTTCGCGCAGATCGGCTATGGGACCGGCGAGTATCGCGAGTGCATCCATCACCCGCTGGCGCGTTATAGCTCGGTGGAAGAGATCGCGCGCGACTACACCTGGCCGAACCCTGACTGGTGGGACTACAGCGACATTCCGAACCAGATCGCGGGCCGCGAGATGTACCCTATCCAGGGCGGCGGCTCGGAGCCGTTTCTGATCTACAAGAACCTGCGGGGCCAGGAACGGGCGTTCATGGATCTGGTGGAGCACCCCGACATCGTCCACTATTGCCTGGACCGGCTGTTCGACCTGGCCTACGCCAACACGCTGCGCATCTACGAGCGCATCCCAGGCACGGTCACTCTCTCTTACGTGGCCGAGGATATGGGCGGCCAGGATGGCTTGATGTTTTCGGTCAGGCACATCCGCGAGTTTCTGCTGCCGCGCATGAAGCGGATGATTGACCTGGCCCACAGCGCCGGCGTCTACGTCTTCCATCACAACGATGGCGCGGCGCGCAAGATCATCCCCGACATGATCGCACTGGGCATCGACGCGCTCAATCCGATCCAGTGGCGTTGCAAGGGGATGGAACGGGAGGGGCTGAAGGCCGACTTTGGCGCCCAGATCGCGTTTCACGGCGCGATGGACAATCAGTACACGCTCCCCTTTGGCGCGGTCGCAGAAGTGCGCCAGGAGGTTCTCGACAACCTGCGCATCCTGGCCGCGGGCGGCGGCTACATCCTCGCGCCCTGCCACAACATCCAGGCCGTCAGCCCGCCGGAGAACATCGTGGCGATGTACGAAACCGCCTACGAGCACGGATGGAACTGAACGAGCAGCAAATCAGCAAATCAGCAAAGCTTGACGTTTGACGTTTGACGTTTGACGTTTCACTCTCCCACGAAAGGACTACCATGGCTAAGCTTGCTTTCATCGGCGCCGGCAGCTTGGGGTTCACACGCGGGCTCGTCCGCGATGTGTTGACCTTCCCGCTGCTCAAAGATTCGACGATCGCCCTGATGGATATTGACCCGGAGCGGCTTGACTTCGCATATCGGGCTGTCAGCCGCATCGTCGAGATGGGCAACTACCCGGCCAAAGTGGTGGCCACGCTCAACCGGCAGGAGGCGCTCGAGGGCGCTGACGCGGTGATGGTCACGATCCTGGCCGGCAGCACGGAGGTCTGGCAGCACGACATCCTGATCCCGAAGGAATTCGGGGTAGACACCAACATCGGCGACACGCGCAGCGTTTCGGGCATCTTTCGCGGCCTGCGCACCATCCCCGTGATGCTCGACATCGCTCGCGATATGGAGCGCCTATGCCCCGACGCGACCATGCTCAACTACACCAACCCGATGGCGATGCTGTGCCGGGCCATGCAGCGCGAGACCAAGATCAAGCTGACCGGCCTGTGCCACAGCGTCCAGGGTACGGCCATGATGCTCGCGCATTGGATCGGCGCGCCCTACGAGGAGATCACCTACACCTGCGCCGGCATCAACCACATGGCCTGGTATCTGAAGTATGAGTGGAACGGGAAGGACGCGTATCCGCTCATCCGCAAGGCGATCACCGAAAACCCCGACATCTACAATCATGAGCAGGTCCGCAACGAGATGTTCCTGGCGTTCGACTACTACATCACCGAATCATCGGGCCACAACTCGGAGTACAACTGGTGGTTCCGCAAGCGGCCAGACCTGATCGAGAAGTACTGCACCCACGGCACAGGCTGGAATCCGGGTGAGTACGCGTATGTGCTGAAGCACTACCGGGCGCGGGAAGCCAATTGGCGCGAAGATGCGAAGCAGTGGTTTGCCAAGGAGACGCCGATCTCGTTGGTGCGCGGGCACGAATATGCGGCGCACATCATCAATGCGCTCAAGGGCGGTGAGCCGTTCCAGTTCAACGGCAACATCCCGAACACCGGCCTGGTGACCAATCTGCCGCAAGGCGCGTGCGTCGAGGTGCCGGTGTGGGCCTCGAAGAAAGGGTTGGAGGGGGTGCACGTCGGCGCGTTGCCGCCGCAGTGCGCGGTCCTGACCAACCTCAGCGCACAGATCGAGGAGATGACGGTCGAGGCCGCCATCAGCGGCGACCCGCGGCTGGTCTACTACGCCGTGGCGAACGACCCGCTTTCGGCTGCGGTGCTCTCGCTGGCCGAAATCCGCCAGATGGTGGATAGGATGCTAGAGCAGAACCGGCCATATCTGCCGCAGTTCAAGAGCTTCAAGTCATAGACTGCTGAGAAGGGGGGATCTTGGGGTCGGGCGATGAAGCCGCCCGGCCCCAATCGCGTTCGCGCCCTGTCTGGCGGCTCATAGTATATCAGGAGGAGAATATGGAGAAGAGCGCCTATCGCGGCTGGCCGAACTGCTATCGGCTGGCCAATGGCATCGCGGATCTGATCGTGACCGGCGATGTGGGGCCGCGCATCATCCGGTTCGGCTTCGTCGGCGATGTCAATGAGCTCAAGGAGTACGAAGCGCTGCTGGGGCTGACCGGTGGGGACGAGTGGCGCATCTACGGCGGCCATCGCTTGTGGCATGCGCCGGAGGTCAGCCCGCGCACCTATCAACCGGACAACGAGCCGGTGCGCGTGGCCGAGCACGCCGGCTTCGTGCGTGTGACGCAGCCGACCGAGGCCGCCACCGGCATCCAGAAGGAGATAGACATCTACCTGGCGGCCGACCGGCCGCACGTGCGGCTGGTGCACCGGCTGCGCAACACGGGTCTCTGGGCTGTCGAGCTGGCTCCCTGGGCGCTGACCGTCATGGCGCAGGGCGGCCAGGTCATCATCCCACTGCCCCCGCGCGGCAGCCATCCCGAGGCGCTGCTGCCAGCCAACTCTCTGACTCTCTGGGCGTACACTGACATGTCTGATCCGCGCTGGACATGGGGACGCAAATACATCATGCTGCGCCAGGATCCGGCCGCGACACAGCCCCAGAAGGCCGGGGTGATGGTTCCGGACGGTTGGGCCGCCTATGCCAACCGCGGGCATTTGTTCGTCAAGAAGTTCGCCTACGTCGCAGGCGCGACTTATCCCGATTGGGGTTGCTCGGTCGAAACCTTCACCAATGCTGACATGCTGGAGGTGGAAAGCCTCGGCCCACTCATCTCCCTGCAGCCCGGCGCCGCCGTCGAGCACGTCGAGGAGTGGCGGCTCTATCGCGACGTCCCTCTGCCGCAGACCGATGCGGACGTGGATCGCGACGTGGCCCCGCGCGTTGGAGACTAACCATATCCAACATCCAACATCCAACATCCAACATCCAACATCCAAATCATCATGCCCAACTCACTCAAATCCGAATTCCTTCTCGACCCCGATGTGATCTTCCTGAACCACGGTTCTTTTGGCGCCTGCCCTCGCCCGGTGTTCGAGGCCTATCAGCAGTGGCAGCGCGAACTGGAGCGGCAGCCGGTGGCTTTCTTCGGCCGGCGGAGCGCCGCGCTGTTGGCCGAGGCTCGTGCGAAGCTGGCAGCGTACCTGAACGTCGAGGCCGATAACGTCGTATACTTCCCCAATCCCACGACCGCGATGAATGTAGCGGCCCGCAGCCTGGCGTTGCCCAGGCCAGGCCAGTCGCCGCTGCTCGCTCCGGGAGACGAAATTCTCACGACCGACCAGGAGTACCCGGCCATGGATCGCACGTGGGAGTTCATCGCGCACATCACCGCCGCGCGCTACGTGCATCAGCCGATCCCCCTGCCGCTGACGTCCGAGGCCGACTTCGTGGATGCGTTCTGGGCCGGGGTGAACGAGCGCACCAGGGTCATCTTTCTCAGTCACATCACCTGCAGTACGTCGCTGATCTTCCCTGTGCAAGAGGTCTGCCGCCGCGCGCGGGAGGCAGGCATCATCACGATCGTGGATGGCGCGCACGCGGTCAGCCAAATCCCGCTGGACCTGACCGCGATCGGCGCGGACATCTACGCGGGCGCATGCCACAAATGGCTCTGCGCGCCGAAGGGCGCGGCGTTTCTATATGCCCGGCCCGCGGCGCAGGAGTGGCTGGAGCCGCTGGTCGTCAGTCGCGGCTGGGGCCACCAACCGCCCGCGGGCGTGTCATCGCTGGTCGCATTTCACGAAGGCCAGGGCACGCGCGATCTGTCCGCGTTCCTCTCGGCGCCCGCGGCCATCGCCTTTCAGGCTGAGCATGATTGGGATAGCCAACGCCGGCGCTGTCACGCGCTGGCGAGTGAGACGCGACGCCGCCTCAACGCCTTCACGGGGCTGGATTCCCTCTGCCCCGATTCGGAACAGTGGTTCAGCCAGATGGTCAGCATCCGCATCCCCGGCGGCGCTCCCGGCCAGGAGGGCGCGCCGGCTCTCGTCGAGCTGCACAATCGTCTGTACGAGGACTATCACATCGAGATGCCGGTGATGAACTGGCGGGGCCAGGGTTTGATACGCGTCTCGTTGCAGGCGTATAATGATGAATCGGACGTGGACACGCTGATCGAGGCGTTGGAGCGTTGGTTGCCGCAGGCGGCGCAGCCAGCGCGCTGACGGCAGGCATCCTGCTTTCTGGAGGACTCGATTGATGTCGGAGACAGCGGAATCATCGGAGCGGGTCATGGTGATCGCTGCGCACCCGGATGACCCGGAGTTCGGGTGCGCGGGCACGATGCTGAAGTGGGCGCAGGCGGGGAGAGAGATCGCGTATGTGCTGCTGACCAGCGGCGACAAAGGCAGCCGCAATCCAGATGTGCGGCCGGGGCGTTTGGCCGCGCAACGAGAAGGGGAACAGCGGGCGGCTGCAACCGCGTTGGGGGTCAAGCAGGTGATCTTCTTGCGCCACCCCGACGGCATTCTGGAGAATACGATGGAGCTGCGTCGCGAACTGGCGATGATCATTCGCCAGCATCGGCCGCACATCGTGGTGGCCATTGACCCCTGGCGCCACTATCAGATGCACCCCGATCATCGCGCGGCAGGCCAGGCCGCGCTGGATGCCATCTACGCGGCGCGCGAGTGGTACATCTTTCCTGAGCAGTTGGTCGAGGGGATCGAGCCGTGGCGGGTGAAGCAGGTCTATCTGTTCTGGACCGACAATCCCGACTATTGGGAGGACATCGGGTGCTGCCTGGAGCAGCGCATCGCGGCGCTGGCGCGCCACACCAGCCAGGTGGGGGAAGACACGACGAAGCTCGCCGAGCGGATACGCGAACGCGCCCGTGAAGCGGGTCAGAAGCCCGGCTATGCGGCCGCAGAGGGTTTCAAGCGGTTCGAGTTTTGAGACAAATCGAACCAGATTGGGGAGACTACGGCGTTTCGATGCGCGGGAGAAAAACGGGTGCGGCCGATCGTGGGGGCAGGCGCAGCTTGAGGGCCGGGTCGCCGAAGAGGATCATGGTGTCCACCAGGTCGCTTGGGCCGCCGGCGGCCAGGTAGGTCAGCCTGGCCGCGTCCACGGCCGGGCCGATCCGGCCGATGCGGTCCTCGAAGATCGCCTTGAACACCGCACGGTTCAGCTTCTCCAGCACCGGCATGATGTGAAAACCGGCCGGTGAGAAGTCGGCGACTGCGCCGCGGCCGGCCGCGTTGACCAGCGTCTCGCCCAGGCTTTGCAGGTTCAGGTCAATGTTGACGAAGTAGCCGCTGACGCACGAATACGCGAAGGTGACGGGCCAGGTATCGTTGGCGACCAGGTTGGGCACGTCGGTGTTGCGGAACATGCTCACGCCGGTGGCCGGCGACCGAACTGAACCCCAGCGCACGCGCGACGCGTGGCCGAACCACTGGATCATGAGCGCGTCCGCGTTGAATGCGGCCATGATCGCATCGTGCATCGTGTCCACTGTTTCGTGGGTCGCGGCCGGGCATTCGGCCCGCCGGCCGTAATAGATAGTCTGATCCTCGTAGCCGGCCGGCAGCCAGCGCGTGCGGATGCCGTCGCTGGTTGCATGGAAGTCGCCGGCCGGGTCGAGGCAGTTGTCGGCCGCGAAGACCACGCGGCGCTGCCACGCGCCGGCGGGCGCGGTCGTCTCGTAGGCGATCGTCTTGCTGACTGCCGCGGTCACATCGGCCGGCGTCTGCGCGGAGAGGCGGCCCACGTGCATCTCCGGCACGTAATCGTCGGGGCCATCCACGCTGACGTAGCGATTGTCGGCCGGCGTCTCCCCTTGCACCGCATCCACATTGACCAGGTAGGGCGGGATCAGGTTGAGCAGCGTGGTTCCGCTGACGCCTGTGAAGTCGTAGTGCCCATCGCCCACCAACAGCACATAGCGGGGCCGCGGGCCGTCCGCGTTCCAGTTGCGATAGGCATAGGCCAGGAAGCCCCGTATCGCCTCCGGGTCGCGCAGGCCGTGGGAGAACTCGTCATAAATATCCTGTACGTCTACCTTCG
>VGOD01000154.1 GCA_016876015.1 Chloroflexota bacterium | reverse complement strand
TTATACTCGAAGGCGTGGTTTCTTGCAACGGATGCCTGACACGGATGCGGCCGCGGATGGTACGGATGCCTGACACGGATGCGGCCGCGGATGCCACGGATGCCTGACACGGATGCGGCCGCGGATGCCACGGATGCGGCCGCGGATGGTACGGATGCCTGACACGGATACGGCCGCGGATGCCACGGAGGGTCGCCCACGTCATCCGTGGCATCCGTGCAATCCGTGTTTGGCTGCTTCGCCGCTGTGGATATGGCTGCCTATCATGATGTGCGTGACATAAGAACAGCCGTGACCCCACACAAGGCTGGGCCACGGCTGTCTGCCTCATCGAGAACTACGCGTTGTCCCGCTGGGACGACGCTCTGGGTCATGCAGGGGCCCGGTTCATGCCAGCCGCCGGACCCCCGATTTCACATATCTACGTCTTGCGCCGGCGGCTGCGAATCCGCATCTGCGCGTAGCCGGCCAGCCCGGCCAGACCCGAACCGAGCAGCAGCAGCGTGCTGGCTTCGGGGATCTCGCCGGGGAAGAAGTAGACCACGTCTACGGTCACCCGGTTGGAGTTGCGCGCGATCCCCTCTCGGAAGGCGACGGTAGCGGTGTTGCCGATCTGGTATGGCAGGTCCTTATCGGCGATCCGCGCGGTTTTGCCGGTGACGACGATCGTCACGGTCTCGCCAGGCGCTAGTAGCCCGACGTTGACCGTCCAGACCCGGGTGGCTGCGTCGTAGCTGGCCGTGCCCTTGGAGGTCGTCAGCGTCGCGCCTTCCAGCTTCGGATCAATCGGCTCGGTGATCACGACATCGTTGGCGTTGGCTGTCCCCTGATTCGTCACCGTCACGGTGAAGACCACCGTCTCGCCCATATGGCGAATCGGCGAGTTCACCGACTTGTAGATGGCCGGGTTCACGACCGCATTTAGCGTGTTGGTCACGGTCGCGGTCTTGTCGGGAACCTGGTCAGTCTTCAGCGTCGCGGTGTTCACGATGTTCAGGATCGTGTTCCACTCGCTGAAGCTGAGTGCGCGGGCCTGGCCCGTCAGCCCTTCGACCGTGAGCGGGATCGTCACGTCGAAGGTGACGCAGGCCGGCGCAGTCGTCGGGCCGAGCACGCCAATGCTCCACGTCAACTTGCGATTGGCCGCATCATAACTCGCGCCGCCCGTCGCGCTGCCGTCTACGTACTGCGTGTACTGCGGGATCGAATCGCTCAGCGTCACGCCCGTCAGGTTGGCGGTGCCCTCGTTGGCGTAGCACAGCGTGTAACGCAAGTTGGCGCCCGGCAGCACCTCGCCCGTGGGCGAGACAGCCTTGGTCAGCGTCGGCTTGACGAAGGCGTTCAGCGGATTAGAAGTGGTCTTGGTGATCGTGGGCAGTTCCGCGCTGCTCAACGTCGCCACGTTGTCCACAGTCCAGCCCTGGTTGACCTCGGTCACGCCGGGGATCGTCATGTCCACGGTGACGCTGAAGTAGACGCACGCGCTGGCATCTGGCGCCACCGTGCCCAGGTTCCAGGTCAGTCGGCGATTGACCGCGTCGTAGGTGGGGCCGCCCGTCGCGCTGCCGTCCACATACGTGGTGCGCTGCGGGATCGTGTCCCCCAGCGCGACGCTGGTCGCGTTGCCGTTGCCGGTGTTGGCGTAGCACAGCTTGTACTGGATCGTATCACCGGGCTTCACCGTGCCGGTCGGCGTGTTCTCTTTGGTCAGCGACAGGATCGGCTCCGCGTGCACCTGCACGACATCGGTGTCCTCGTCAATCACCCTGGCGTCGTCGCTGATGATCGCCGTGTTGAAGATGTAGCTCATGTTCGGGAGCGGCTTCTTCACGCGGACGGTCACAGTGCGCGTGCCGGTGTCGCCGGGGTTCAGGTTGCCCAGGCTCCAGGTGACGGTGCGGGTCGCCGGGTCGTAGATGCCGCCGTTGCTGGCCGAGACGAAATTCACCTGCAGCGGCAGCGGATCGCGGATCACGACGTTGGGCGCCGGCTCGCGGCCGCTGGCGCCGTAGCTGAGTGTGTACATCATCTCGGCGCCGGCTTCCACGGGCTGGCCGGCCGGGACGTTGTTCATCTTGATGATGTACAGCAGATGCCCGTCGGCATAGCCGAAGTCGGCCGTCAGCACCGAGTTGCCGCCGACGATCGTGACGGTGTAGGGGCTGGCCTGGCCGTTGTTGTTGGCATTCGGCACGCCATAGGTTTGCGTGTAGCCCACCAGCCGGCCGGCCAGGTCTGTGACGACCACCTGATACTGGCCATCGGGCAGGCCGCTGAACAGATAAGCGCCATTGGCGTCGGTGGTGGTCGAGGCGATGACTGCGTCGTCGGCGGTGCCGAAGACGTTGTCTGGGCCAGGGGCCACCAGATTCAGCGTGACGCCGCCGACCCCGCGCTCGATGGGGCCAGATTCGTAGACGCCGTTGCGGTTGCCGTCGTAGAACACCAGGTCGCCGATCCGGCCTACGTAGTTGGTCGTACCCCGATAGCCGAAGTCAGCGTTCAGATACGCGCCGCCCGCGGCCAGGGTGATCGGGCCGCGCGGGTTCACGCCGCCGGTCAGCGTCAGTCCGGTGAGCACGTTGTTCGTGTCTGTCACCCTGACGCAGTACTTCCCAGGCGCCACGCCGGTGAACAAGTAGGAGCCGTCCGCGGCCGTGGTCTTCGTGCCTATCACCACATCGTCGGTCGTGTTGCAGCGGCCATCGGGCCCGGCGCTCAGCAGATTCAGCGTCACATTGCCGATGCCCACCTCGCCCGGATCCTGCACCCCGTCGCCGTCCGCGTCGCTCCACACGCGATCGCCGATGACGCCGGTGCCGGTCAGCGGACCATAGCCGAAGTCGGCATCCCGATAGTTTTGTCCTTCAGCCAGGTTGATCGGCTGCGTCGGCGCATGGGTCAGCAGCAGGCCAACCGGCACGGTGGCGTCAATCACCTTGACGCAGTACTTACCGGCCGCCAGTGCATCGAACAGATACTTGCCCGCGCTATTGGTGGCTGCATTGCTCACAGCCACGTCGTCTGCGGTGTTGCACAGGTTGTCAGGCCCGGCCCGGTAGAGGAGCAGGCCCACGTTCGGGATGCCAGGCTCGCCCGGCTCCTGGATGCCGTTGTTGTTGGCATCATACCAGACCGTGTCGCCGATCGAGCCTTCGGGCGTCTGCACGACCGTGGTCACGGTCGTGGCGGTCTTTTCCTTGCCCGGCTTGTAGTCCGAGATCGTGACGCGGTTGGTGATATCAAGGCCGTTGGGAAAGTCCTTGTTGACCGTGCCGACGAACGACACCGAGCCGCTTTGCGGCGTAACCAGGTTCCCCAGATTCCAGGTGATCGTACCCGCGACGGGGTCGAACACGCCGCCGCCGGTGGCGCTGACGAACTTCACGCCGAACGGAACCTGGTCAACGATCACGGTGTTGTCGGCCGGCTCATTGCCGGTGACGCTCCAGTTGATCGTGAAGGTCAGTTGTTGGCCCTTTTCCACCGGATCGGGCGCGGCCGTCTTGCTGATGTTCAAGACGTGATCCGACCGCACGGTCGTGTCAATCGCGGCCGTGGCGGGCGTCGAGCCAGGGGTCGTGTCGCTGAGGGTGACGGTATTGGGCAACACCGTCCCGTTGTAGAGCGGCGTCGCCACGTTCAGCACGACAGTGAAGCTGCCGCTCTGCGGCGTCATCACCTCGCCCAGGTTCCAGGTGATCGTCCTGGCGACCGGGTCATAGACGCCGCCGCCAGTGGCGCTGACGAAGGTCACGTGGGGCGGCAAGGTGTCCACGACCTTTGCGTCGCGAGCCGGCTCATTGCCGGTGGAGCTCCAGTTGATGGTGTAGGTGAGAACGCCGCTCGCATCCACCGGATCGGGATCGTCGGTCTTGCTGACCGCCAGCACGTGCGAGCTGCGCACCGTGGTTTCCACCTCGACATGCGCGGGCGTGGAGCCCGGCGTCGTGTCGCTGAAGTGCACCACGTTGGTCAGCTTGGTGCCGTTGTAGAGCGGAGTCTTCACCTTGACCGCGACGCTGAAGCTGCCGCTCTGCGGCGTCATCAGCTCGCCCAGGTTCCAGGTGATGGTGTGCGTCGCCGGATTGTAGACGCCGCCGCCCGTGGCGCTGACGAACGTCACCTGGGGCGGCAAGGTGTCCACGATCTTGGCGTCCCGCGCCGGCTCATTGCCGGTGACGGACCAGTTGATCGTGTAGGTCAGATCGCCGTCCGCATCCACCGGGTCCGGCGCATCGGTCTTGCTGACCGCCAGCACGTGTGAACTGCGCACCGTGCTCTGGATCGCGCTGCTCTTGCTGTCGCCGATGGTGTCGGCGATCACCACGCTGTTGGGCAGTTTGGTTCCGTTGTAGAGCGGCGTCTTCACCAACACATTGATGGTATACGAGCCGGTCTTGACGGGGGTCACTTCGCCCAATGTCCAGGTAACCCTGCGGGTCGCCGGATCGTAGACGCCGCCGTTGGATGCACTGACGAATGTCACCGTCGGGGGCAGCGTGTCCACAATGGTCACGCCCGGCGCGAAGGCGTTGCCGCCCACGGTCCAGGCGATGGTATAGGTCAGCGGAGCGCCCGCGTCCACCGGCTCAGGCGCGGCGGTCTTGACGATCGCCAGCTCGACCTTGGCGAAGACATCGGTGACATCGGTCGCGCTGTTATCGCTGGTATCCAGCTCGCCGGGCGTCGTGGTGCTGATGGAGACCTGGTTGGTCAGGGTCGTCGTGCGCGCGGGGAAGACCGGATCGAGCTTCGCCACGACCTTGACCTGCCCATTGACGCCGAAGTTCACCGTGCCCAGGTTCCAGGTGACCTTGCGGGTCGCGGGATCGTAGGTTCCGCCGTTGGTGGCGCTCACGAAAGTCATGCGCGGGGGCAGAGTGTCTACGATCGTGACGTTGTCGGCCGGGCCGTAGCCGTGGTTGTCGTAGCTGATCGTGTAGGTAATGGTGTCGCCCGGATTGGCCAGCGTCACCCCATCGGTCTTGGTGACCCTCAGTTCGGGATTGTAGAGGGGGGTGGCGGCATTGCCGATCAGGCCGCCGCTCTCGCCGAGCAGGGTGGGATCAGCGCCGCCCACGCGCACCGCCTCGCCCTGCAAGACCAGCCACGTGTGGCCGGCCGGGATACGCACCTTGACGCGCGTGACCGCCCATTCCGGGTTGATGTAGCCGCCCGTGTTGGGCTTGGGGCCGAACTGATACTGCCAGCCGAGCAGCTCGGTGACCGGGGCCGCGAAGGTCGTGCCGCAGCCATCCTGCCAGAACGGGCCGACGACAGCCAGCTTGCCGCCGTTGAGACCGATAGATGGCTGACCGTACTGCACGATCGTGGCCGGCGCCGCGCCGGTTCCGGTCGCGGCCCACAGGTTGTGCGGCCGGCACGCCTTATAGGTCAGGTTGTTCTGATCGGTGCCGGCAAAGCTCAGCCAGACGGTTGTTTCCCGGTCGTTCGGGGCTGGCGGGAAGCTGATGGCCATCGGGCCGGTCAGCCCCTCGGTCCACGAGTCCTTGATGTAGGCCAGATCGTTGATGAACAGGTCAATCTTGTTCGGTCGAGCGCAGGCGCCGGTGTTGTACACCACCACCACGCTCGCGCCGTTGCGCTGCAAGAAGGGCGGCGTGATGGCGCCAGGCCCCCAGCCCGTGATGGTGAACTTCTGGGCGCCCTGCTTGACCAGGTTGTACCCCTTGGGGCCGATGTTGGCCCGCCACATGTACCAGTCGGGATCGTTGGGGCCGCGCGCCTGCTGGCCGACCTTATCGCCGACCACGTTGGCGCCGTTGAACACCAGGTCGCTCTTGTTGGGCGCGCCGGCCGCGCCGCCGTCCTCGGTGCCCATCCAGACCAGATAAGCGTCTACGACAGGCCCAGGCACATTGAGGTCTTGAATCTGAAAGCTCTCGCCGGCCCACATGCCCACGCCGGCTGTCACGGTATCGTAGCAGCCGTAGATGGGATAGCCAGGCGCAGAGGTGAACGGCGGTGGGGCGGCCCACGCTGTTCCGACCATGGCGAGGGTCAAAGCGATGACGATCGGCAGAACCAAAGGCAAGCCAGACAAACTGCGGTGGTGAAAGGCTTTGGACATGAGCTCCTCCTACCAGGGATTGGGAACTGGACGAAAAAACGATGACGACCCGCAGCGACAAACATCGGTCAGAGGCCGCGCGCAGGCCGATCGCGCGGCCGGGCTGCCGTCGGGGGAGCCTGAGATCGCTCCATGGGAGTATCAAGAGCAGACAAGGGGTAGCCTCTAGTCGCGTGACATGAAGTGCCATGCTCTGCAAGATCGGACAAGAGCGCACGGTGATTATAGCACCTTGCAGTCCAGATGTCAACGCGCCGGATGACGAATTAAGGTGACGGTTTGTTCATGTGGCGCGGCCACGCATGACTTGACACTTCCTCCCTGCCATGATAGACTTGTCCATGTGCAAGGGGAGCCAGGTAAGCCTGGCTGAGAGGTTGGCCCGCTGGATGCCAACGACCCTTCGAACCTGACGGGTAATGCCGGCGTAGGGATGCAGCACAGCAGCACACCGATAGGCGACCCGCCAGGGTCGCCTATTTTGTTGTCGCTGAGTCATTGCCCTGAAGGGGGTCTGCGGCTCCGAGCGTGGTCTGCGAAGCAATCTTTCCGACGCGTGTTTTCATCGTCGCCGGCAGCCCAGCGGCGCGGCCGCCGGCCGGCCTGGCGCCTGGGCCAGGCGACCTGGTGATCGCCGCCGATCGCGGGGGCAGCCATGCGCGCGCCTGGGGCTGGCCCGTGCACCTGTTGGTCGGCGATCTGGACTCGCTTTCGGCCGATCACGCCGCGGCTCTGACCGCGGCGGGCGCGGTCGCCATCACCGCGCCCGCCGCCAAAGATGAAACCGACCTGGAGCTGGCGCTGATGCATGCCCTGCAGAGGGGCGCACGCGAGATCGTGATCTGCGCCGCGCTGGGCGGCCGCGGCGATCACATGTTGGCCAACGTGTTGCTGTTGGCGCGGCCAGAGCTGGCAGGGTTGAGCGTGATCCTGGCCGACGGCGACCAGACGCTTCGCCTGGTGCGCGGGGGCCAGACGCTAGTTCTGCACGCCACGGTCGGGGACCTGCTCTCGCTGCTGCCGGTGGGCGGCGATGCGCGGGGCATCGTTACCGAGGGGCTGCTCTATCCGTTGCGCAGCGAGACCCTCTACCTGGGCCAGGCGCGCGGGATGAGCAACGTCTTCCAGGCGCCGGAGGCGCGGGTCAGCCTGAAGGAGGGGCTGTTGTTGGCTGTGCATATTCAAAACGTGGGATGATCGAGCCTGTGAGGAGGTGACCGATGTCGGCATTAAGAAGGGTGTTTCGTGTGAGGTTTGGGGGGCCGGCGCCGCGCAAAACGGCCTCGGCCATCGTCGTTCTGTTGTTGGCGGCCTGTGTGCTGACGCTGGCGAGCTGCACGGCCGTTCCGACGCAGCCGGCCGCGACCGCAGCCGCAGCCGCGGGTCGCACTGTGACCATCATGACCCATGATAGCTTTGCCGTCAGCAAAGAGGTTGTCGCCGCGTTCCAACAGCAGTGCAACTGCCAGGTGCGCTTCCTGAAGTCGGGCGACGCCGGTCTGGCGCTCAACAAAGCTATCCTGGCCAAAGCCGCGCCGCTGGCCGATCTGTTTTTCGGTGTGGACAACAGCTTCTTGAGCCGCGCGCTGGCCGCGGACATCTTCGAGTCCTATGCTTCGCCGGCCCTGGCCAACATCCCGGCCGATCTGAAGCTCGACCCCCAAAACCGGCTGTCGCCGGTGGATTTCGGCCATGTGGCTCTGAACTACGACAAGAAGTATTTCGCAGAGAAGAAGCTGGCGCTGCCGGCCGCGCTGCGCGATCTGACCCAGCCGGCGTACCGGGGCCTGGTCGTCGTCGAGAACCCGGCCACGTCATCGCCCGGCATGGCGTTCCTGTTGACCACGGTCGCGGTGTTCGGTGAGACGGGCGACTACACCTACCTCGACTTCTGGCGCGCTCTGCGTGTGAACGATGTGCTGGTGGCTGACGGTTGGGAGGATGCCTACTACGGTCACTTTAGCGGCGGCAGCGGCAAGGGGGAGCGGCCGCTGGTCGTCAGCTATGCCACCAGCCCGGCCGCCGAGGTCTTCTTCGCCGACCCGCAGCCGGCTGAATCGCCCACCGGCAATATCCTGCCGGCCGGCCAGACTTTCCGGCAGATCGAGTTCGTCGGCATTCTGAAAGGCGCGGCCAACGCCGACCTGGCCCGGCAGTGGGTGGACTTCATGCTGAGCGAGACGTTCCAGGCTGACATTCCGCTCCAGATGTGGGTTTACCCGGCGCGGTCTGGCGTGTCTTTGCCAGAGGTTTTCACCAGGCACGCCCAGACTCCAGCCCAGCCGGCCGCCATCACGCCCGCGCAGATCGAGGCGGGCCGCGAGAAGTGGCTGAAGGCGTGGACCGATGTGGTGCTGCGGTGACGACGTGACAGGGTGACAGGGTGACACGGTGACAGCGATCACCTTGTCACCTTGGCGCCCCTTCACCTTGGCACCCCCTCACCCCTTCGTCTTGTCACCTCTTCACCCCTCCACCTTGTGAGTATAGAGCGATGTCAAGAACCAGCCGTAGTTTCCTTTACCTACTCCCCCTTGCCTTCCTCGTCCTCTTCTTCTTCTATCCCCTGGCGGCGGTGGCGCGGGAGAGCTTCGCAGCGGCCGGCCGGGCTGCAGCCGACCAGTCGCTGGATCTATCCCCGATCATGAGCCTGTGGCAGGAGGTCTACTTCGGCCGCGCGCTCTGGTTCACCGTGTGGCAGGCGAGCCTTTCCACGGTCCTGACGCTGGCCATCGGCCTGCCCACGGCGTTCGTCTTTGCGCGCTATCGTTTCCCCGGCAAGAGCCTGGCCCAGGCGCTGACGACCATCCCCTTTGTGATGCCTGCGATGGTGGTCGCCGCCGCGTTCACTGCTCTGCTGGGGCCGCGCGGGTGGGTCAACGAGCTGTTGATGGAGTGGTTCAGCCTCGACTGGCCGCCGGTTCGTCTGCAGCACACCATCTGGCTGGTGCTGCTGGCCCACGCCTTCTACAATACCACCGTGGTCATCCGAATCGTGGGTGGCTTTTGGGCCAATCTGGATCGGAAGCTGGTGGATGCGGCGCGGGCGCTTGGCGGGAGCCGGCTGCGCGTTTTCTGGGAGATCACCCTGCCGCTGCTGCTGCCAGCCATCACAGCGGCCGCGCTCCTGGTGTTCCTGTTCTGTTTCACCAGCTTCGGCGTGATCCTGATCTTGGGCGGGCCGCGCTTCGCCACTCTCGAGGTAGAGATCTATCGTCAGGCGGTCACCCTGTTCGAGTTGCCCGAGGCCGCGACGCTCAGCCTGGCGCAGATGCTCCTCACCTTCGGCGTGATGACCGCCTACACGCGCGTGCAGGCGCGTGCGGCCGTACCGCTGAATCCGCGGCCGGCCGAGGAGCTCGCGCAGCCGCCGAGCGCGGCGCGGCAGGTCGCGTTTCTGTTGTTCGTCATCGCGGGGCTGGCGCTCGTCCTGGTCGCGCCATTGGCTGCGCTGGCCGGCCGCTCGTTTGCTGCCGATGATGCGTTGCGCTACTATCGCGAGCTGTTCATCAACCGCTCTGGCTCGATCTTCTACGTTTCGCCCGGGATCGCCATCCGCAACAGCCTGCTGTTCGCGGGGCTGACCACGGTCATCAGCCTGACCATCGGAACTTGCACCGCCTACGCGTTGGCGCGCGGGCAAGGCGGCTGGCTGCGTTGGCTCGACGCTATCGTGCTGCTGCCGCTGGGCGCGTCCGCGGTGACGCTGGGCTTCGGCTACATCCTGGCGTTGGGCCGGCCCCCGCTCAACCTGGCTGCATCGCTGGTTCTTGTGCCGATCGCCCATAGCCTGGTCGCGTTTCCGTTCGTGGTGCGCACCCTGCTGCCTGCCCTGCGCAGCCTGAACCCCGACTGGCGCGAGGCTGCCGCAGTTCTGGGCGCGTCCCCCTGGCGGGTGTGGCGCGAGGTCGAGGCGCCGATCATCGGCCGCGCGGGGTTGGCGGCCGCAGTGTTCGCGTTCACCATCAGCATGGGCGAGTTCGGCGCCACGCTGCTGATCGCCCGACCCGAGTTCCCCACCATGCCCATCGTCATCTTTCGTCTGTTGGGCCAGCCCGGCCCGCTGAACTACGGCCAGGCGCTCGCCATGAGCACGTTGCTGATGGCCGTCTGCGCGGCCGGCCTCCTGGCCATCGAACGCTTCCGCGTCGGCGCCGTGGGGGAGTTCTAATCCAACATCCAACATCCAACATCCAACATCCAAACCATGCTACACGTTGACCACATCGCCAAGTCATACCCCGGCCTGCCGGTGCTGCACGATGTCAGCTTCACCGCCGACCAGGGGGAGATCGTCTGTCTGTTGGGGCCGAGCGGCTGCGGCAAGACGACGCTGCTGCGCATCGTGGCCGGGCTAGAGACGGCCGACCGCGGCCGCGTGACGTTCGCCGGCCGAGACCTGGCGGCCGTGCCCGCGCACCGCCGGCGCTTCGGGCTGATGTTCCAGGATTACGCGCTCTTTCCCCACAAGGACGTGGCGGCCAACGTTGCGTTTGGCCTGCGCATGCAAGGTCGGCCCGCAGCCGAGATCGCCAGCCGGGTGGCCGAGATGTTGACGCTGGTCGGGCTCTCTGGCTATGAGCGGCGTCGCGTGACCGAGCTTTCGGGCGGCGAACAGCAGCGCGTGGCGCTGGCGCGCAGCCTGGCCCCGCGGCCACGGCTACTGATGTTGGACGAGCCGCTTGGCGCGCTCGATCGCAGCCTGGCCGAGCAGCTCATGAATGACCTGCGCGGCATTCTGAAGCGCGTAGATGTCACCGCGCTCTATGTCACCCACGATCAGGAAGAGGCGTTTGCCATCGCTGACCGGGTGCTGATCATGCGGGCGCGGCTCGATCTCGGCGAGGGGGGCCGTGTGGAACAGGCCGGCGCGCCGCAGGAGGTGTATCGCCGGCCGGCGAACGAGTACGTGGCGCGCTTCCTGGGATTTCGCAACCTGGTGGCGGGGGTGGTACGCGCGGAGATGGGGGAGCAGAGCTGCGCAGGGTCGGCCATTGCTGCGCGGTCTGTGGTCGTGGAGACGGCGCTGGGGCCGCTGACGGTGGAGGCCGCGGGCGATCTGCCAGCCGCAGGCGAACGCGTGACGCTGCTGATCCGGCCGGAGGCGGCCGAGACGCGGCCGGCCGCCGCGGCCGGCCCAAATGTCATCGCGGGCCGTCTGGCCGGCTGCTCGTTTCGCGGCAGTTACCACGTCATCCGCACGCTGCATGCTGGCGACATCGAGCTCACCTGCGAGGCCTCGGCCAGCGATGCCGATTTGCCGGACGTGGGAGCTCAGCTCGCCCTCTGGCTGAATCCGGCTGCGTTGGTTGTGTTGCCCCGATAAGCCAGGGTGTTCACGTGCCAGGCACTTCCAAAGTGCCTGGCACGTGAACGCCGTCCGAGGGTCGCCCCATGCGAACTTGTGTTCTGCTATTTGACAAATCGCGCATTCGGGGGTATAGTGCGACCGTGCCCTGGTTCAGGGCGAAGGACCTGACGCAAGATTCGCGCCGTAGAAAAGAAGGGAGCACACGCCTATGTTTCAGAAGACTGTTGTTGTTGGCTACCTGGGCCAGGACCCGGAGATGAGGTATACCCCCTCTGGCGTCCCCGTCACCAGCTTCTCCGTCGCTACCACTCGCCGTTGGGCCGACGCCAGCGGCGCCCAACAGGAGAAGACCACCTGGTTTCGCGTGACTTGCTGGCGCAAGCTGGCCGAAACGACCGCCCAGTACTTGCAGAAGGGGCGGCTGGTGCTTGTCGAGGGCGACATCGAAGCGCGTGGGTTTGCCGACAAGCAGGGCAACGTGCGGGCCAGCCTGGAGCTCACGGCGACGACCGTGCGTTTCCTGGGCGGCGCCCGCGGCGAGGCCGGCGAAGGCATCCCTGCCGGCCAACCGGCTGTCGCGGGTGAGGATTTCGCGCCCAATGAGGATGGGATACCGTTCTAAGAATCACCCGCCAGGCGCCTGGCGAGTTCCAGGGATCTATAGCACGGCGAGAGCGCTGCTCTGTGATGCGCGCCTCGCCGTGTTTGCTTTCTCGCTGAAGCGGGGAGCTGTGGTTTGCCACGTGCGTCGAAATCGTGTACCATCTCCGCGCAGTGATCCACGTCCAATCCATTGGCCGCATCTTGACCAGGAGATGATCTCATGCCACAGCCCACGCCTGCGCCACAACAGATCAACATCGAGTTGCCCGCGGAGCTGGAAGCCATCTACAGCAACTTCGCCATCATCAATCATTCTCCCTCCGAGATCGTCGTGGACTTCGCCCGGCTGCTGCCGAACATCCCCAAGGCGAAAGTCTATGCGCGCATCGTGATGACGCCGCTCAACGCCAAGCTGCTGTCGAAGGCCCTGCAGGACAACCTGGCCAAGTACGAGGAGAAGTTCGGCGAAATCCGCCTGCCGGCCGAGGCGGGCTTCGAGGCGCACGAGCGGGCCATGGGGTTCAAGCATTGATGGCTGGCCCGGTGTTCCGTCCGATCGGCAGGCGGTCAGACATGACCGATCAACTCGCTGACCTGACCGCGCAATCCGCGGGTTTCGCCGCGCCAGACCTGCGACCGTTGCTCGCTCCGCGCGCCATCGCGGTCGTGGGCGCCTCCGATCGGCCCGGCGCGGGTTCGCTTGTTCTGGAAAACCTCCGGCGTTTGGACTTTGCTGGCGCGGTCTATCCGGTCAACCCCAAGTACACAGAGCTGCACGGCTGGCGCTGCTATCCGAGCCTGCGCGATTTGCCCGGCCCGGTGGACTGCGTCGCGATCCTGTTGGGCTATCAGCGGGTGCTGCCCGCGCTGCAAGAGGCTGCCGCGGCCGGCGCCAGGGCGGCCTGGGCGCTGGCCAGCGGCTTCGGCGAGGCAGGGCCGGCCGGAGAGAAGCTGCAGGCCGAGGCTGCCGCCTTCTGCCGGGCCAAGGGCATCGCCCTGGTCGGGCCCAACTGCATCGGGGTGGTGAATCTCCACGCGAGGGCAGCCGCATACAGTGTGGCGCTCCCGCCGACGATCCAGCCCGGCCGCGTCGCCGCAGTGGTGCAGAGCGGCGCGGTCTGCCTGGGCATCGCCAACGCCAACCGGGGCCTGGGCTTCAGCGCGCTGATCTCCAGCGGAAACGAAGCGGTTCTGGAAAACGCCGACTACATCGCCTGGCTGGCCGACGATCCACAGACGGCCGTGATCATCGCGTTCATCGAGGGGTTCAAGAACCCGGCCAGATTCGTCTGGGCCGCCCGCCGGGCGGCCGCGGCGGGCAAGCCGTTGCTGGTCGTCAAGGTCGGCCGGTCGGCCGTGGCGCAGCGCGCCGCCCTGGCCCACACCGGCAGCCTGGCGGGCGCAGACGCCGTCCACGACGCTGTTTTTCGGGAGTTGGGCGTCGTGCGCCTGAACACCCTGGACGAGCTGCTCGAGGCCGCGGAGCTGTTCCTCAAGGCCCCGCTGCCGAAGGGCCGCGGGACCGCCATCCTCACGCTATCGGGCGGGCAGATCGGTCTGATCGGCGATCTGCTGGAGGGAGATGCCCACCGATGGGGCGCTGACCTGCGCCTGGCAGAACTGTCTTCTGCCGGCCGGCAGGCGCTGGCTGCGATCTTGCCG
>VGOD01000153.1 GCA_016876015.1 Chloroflexota bacterium | reverse complement strand
ATCGGCAACCGTCGCATACGTCATGCATTCAACCTCCAACCTCCAACCTCCAGCCCTACCACCGCACCCCCGCCAGCCACGTCCAATACGGCGTGCTGACCTGCACCGCATCCAATACCGTCTCGCCGCCGTCCATGCCCACGGCCGCCAGGCGATAGTGGTACGCGGTCCCGCGGGCCGCGGCCGCATCGTCGTAGCGATAGCTGGCGCCGAACGGCGAGCCGGGCGCCTGGCTGGGGATCATGGCCGCGTTGAGTCGCGTCCAGTCGTCCCCGGCCGCCGCGCGGTAGAGGTTGAAGCCGAGTGTGTCCGCCTCGCTGGCGGTCTCCCAGCGCACCGTCACGCGGCCCGGCGCGGGGACGGCGTCGAGGGCAGCCAGCGTTGCAGCCAGGTCCGTATCGAAGGCGGTGAACTCGCTCATCTCCGTCAGGCCGCTGCCAGTGAACGCGTGAGTGGCTACGACCACCGCGCCCAGCGTTTGCCAGGGCGGGGCTGAGCCGTAGCGTTTGCCGCTCATGCTCGCCTCGGTCCCCACGACGTCCGCCGCCAGGTAGGTGAAGGTGGCGTCGTAGTTCGGGCCGCTCGCGGTCGTGCTGCCGATCCAGTTGCGGGTGATGTAGTTGCTGACTCCGGTCGGCTTGTGGGTGGGTGCAGCGTCCGTCACCCGGAAGCAGAAGTCGCCCAGCCCTGAGCCGCCGTTGACGGTCAGGTCTACCGGCGAGTATTCGGCCGTGCCGGTGTTGTCGCCGATGGGAAAGGTGAAGCTGCCCGCCGCGCCGAAGGTCTTGCACAGCTTGCCGGTGCTGTCGGTGACGACCATGTTGGATGCCGACGGCGTGCCGCTTACAGAAGCGGAGGAGCCGAGGGTTAGGTCGTAGCTACTCAGTTTGAGCAACGCCGTGGCAAGCGTCAGTGTCCCATTTACGGTGGTATTTAGACCAAGCGTTTTTGCTGCCGCGCCACTCAACTTGAGGTTGGTGTACGTGGATGGATTGGCCCCTCCATTGGCTGCAACCGCCATGGTCTGAGCCGATGTACGCGCATACTCGACGGTTCCATTGAAATTGATAGTTGAAGCAGCGATATTAGGTGAGGCACCCGTCAAGATTAGCTCACCATCAATCGTCAACGTGCCGGCCGTCGTGGAACCCGTTCGCTGGAAGACAAGAGTGCTGGAGCTAGATGCAGCGGATTTGACCGTCGCGCCAGACGCGATCGTTATGTTGCCACCAGCAGAGCCCGTGTCCGCTGACAGGACATTGGCCCCCGCATCCACTATGCCAGAAGTGAAAGTCAAAGAGCCGGCCTTGAAGTTGGTACCCAACGTGCCTGTT
Source organism: Chloroflexota bacterium (assembly GCA_016876015.1). Taxonomy (GTDB): domain Bacteria; phylum Chloroflexota; class Anaerolineae; order CG2-30-64-16; family CG2-30-64-16; genus VGOD01. The sequence continues at coordinate 12,339 of VGOD01000153.1, read as the reverse complement.
TGTCCGCCAGTCAATGCGAACTCCGCTGTCCACCCTTTGGGGTTGGCCGACCATTCACCCGAATTGGTTACGTTTCGTGACGTCCCCACAAACTGGAGTTTGCCGCCGCCTGATGTATCAATCCAAGTTGAACTTGTCGGCAGACTGGTCGTTGAGGTACCGGGTGCAGCGCCAGAGAACGCTCTCAGTTTGCCGTTGATGCTTAATGTATATGCTCCCGTGACCAGCCGCTGTGCGCTCGTGCTGTTCAGATTCAGATCATATACTGATTGATCCTGCGTCAACGTGATCGTATGGCCAGTTTCAATGTAGACATTATCACTGCTTCCTGGAACGGCGGTGCAGCTCCAGGCATCGGGATCATTCCAGTTCCCAGACCTCAAGGAGTAACACTCCGCTGCCATTGTCCTCGGTGCGGGCAGCGCGACGAAGAAGCTCACGACGAGCGCACAGCACAACAGGATAGACATCCATTTGCGATTCATGTTTCCCTCCTCGGTTCAGAACCGGCGACGGCTCGCGCTCAACACGTGCCGCCGGCCGACGCGCTCAGCGGCCCCAAGAAACCGGGAAAAGGACTGCGGGGATCGGTGCCGGGGGGCGGGGGCGGCCCGTCCTGCGCATGCGCTATCAACGCGCGTTCAAACACGATGGCCGGCGCTTCCCATGCTTTGCGGAGCGGCGCCGGCAGAACCGCTTCCGTCTGCGATGATCGAGTTTCCATTCTGCGCCTCCTGGGGGTGGATGTGTTGATTCCGATGCGGTTGTGCTCAGGCTGAAGATCGGTCGCGGCGACGCATCTGAAACACGGGGTTGGGGATCGGCTCGTGGGGGCGTTGTTGCGCAAAGCGCGCCTGTGCGTGCCGGCAGGCCAACGTGTGCCCGCCGTAGAGGTCGCCGTGCTCCTTCCAGGCCAGCCCCGCGCAACGCCCCTCGCAATACGCGCTCAGAGGACAGGCCGGGCAGTCGGTCAGATTGCCGAAGAGATGTCTGCTGCGCAGTTCACGGAAGATCGCGGCAGCGGCCCAAATCTCGCTGAACCGCTGGCGTCGCAGGTCGCCGGCCGGGATGCGCAGCTCGATGCACGGATAGACGATGCCGTACGGGCTGATGAGGCACGATGCCAGGCCGACCTGGCACGTCCGCCGGTCGGTGGTGGGCGAGAGCGGAGTGAACGAAGTCGGATCAGCCATCAAAGCCTCGATCATTTGATCCATCGAAAGCTGCCGGGTGGAGGCGATGTCGGCGCCGACATCGCTTGGGGAAACCTTGAACGTCTGCTCACAGTATACACCCAGGTCGCGTGCCATGTCAAACATGGCTTGTCGCTCTGCGAGGTTCCAATCCAAAAGCAATGTGTTGAGCTTGACGCGCACGCGGCGTTCACGCAGCAGGCGCACGCCCTGGAGGATGACCGGGAGGGTATTGCGACCGTCCATGATCGCGTCGCTCGTCGCGGGCGTGGCCCCCAGCAGACTGACGTCCACTTGTACAGGGTCGAGCGCGGCGATGCGGTCCGCGATGGCCGGGGTGATCAGGGTGGCATTGGTCTTGAGGTCGAGCGCACAACCCAGCTTACGCGCTCGCGTCGCGATGGCGAAAAAGTCGCGGCGCATCAACGGCTCGCCGCCAGTGAGGGTCAGCCGCAGGGTCCCGGCGGCCGCCAACTGCTCCAGCACGTCCAGGCGCTCGGCCGTGGTCAACTCTGGCTCTGGCTGGGGGACGTTGTAGCACATCACGCAGCGCAGGTTGCACGCGTGCGTCAACTCCCAGAGGACGGTGAAGGGGACGTGCTCGCGGCGGAGGCGGCCGAGGAGCGCGTCGTAGGGGTCGGGCGGGGAGGGGGGTGCGGGGTGCATGGCGTCCTACCCGGCGTTCACGCCCAGGCGATCAGCTCTTTGCCGGCCAGATCATGGAGAAACTGCGCGGCGCTCTCCCGCGCCATGGGCAGTTCGATCGCGTATTCCTCCGTGAGCACGGCCGCGATCTCCTCGACAGTGTGCGCGCCGTCGGCCAGCTCCCAGATGCGCGAGCCGACCGGGTTCAACAGCCGCACCATGTTTTCGGCCGGGCTGACGATCACCGCCTCGCCGCTGAAAACGCGCGATGCAGTATGGGGATTGTGCACCGGTTTCCGAAGATCGGGTTGGGTCATGGCGGCTCCAGGAGGCAGGGGTCAGGAGTCAGAGGTCGGTTGACCTCTCCCCTCAAGAAATCCCACAGTTCTGTCGTCGGCCGGAAGCCCAGACGATAGACCGGCGCGGCCGCGATGAGGCGTTCGGCCACGGTCAGCCAGGCGGCCGCGCTCTCCGGTCGTTCCGTCGTCACCTTTTCGGTGGTCAGCAGCGCCAACACCGCCTGCGCTGGCGCCAGGCGTTCCAGCCGGAAGTCGGCCGCGTGCGCCAGGATATAGATCGCGGCCAGCGGGACGCGAGCTGCGACGCGGCGAATCAGCTCAGGCGGGCTGCTCATGCCCCAGAAGGGGGTGCTCAGCAGCTCGGGCCCGGCTGCGGCCAGGCGCACAACGATGTTTTCGTCGCACAGCACGTCGGCGTGGCCGGCCGCCAGTCGGGCTATCGTGGTCTTGCCGGCGCCCGATGGCCCGGCGAACAGGTACCCGCGACCGGCGATCACCGCGGCGGTCGCGTGCAACAGCAGGCCATCGTGCTGGCGGGGCAGCGCCTGCATGAGAAGATAGGCCAGGGTGCGCTCCAACGCCGAGGCCGCCCGCGCTTCCGAAGGTATGCTCACCGCGGCCTGCCGCGCCGCCAGGTCAATCCACCCTTCGAACTCAGTCATGCGGAAGGTCGTCCGCGGCCCTTCGTGACGCATCCACGCCCCAGCCGCAACCTCCAGGCGGGGATCGTGCGTCACCGCCACCTGCCAGGCGGCCGCCGAACCGTCGGCCAGGAACGCGGCATAGCGCTCTCGCAGCGTCGGCCCCCAGCCGGGATCGGGCAGATCAACCGCGATCGAGACGCCGGCGATGGCGAGTGTCAAGCAGGCAGGCGCGGCAGTCTGGTTCACCACGATCATCGCTGGCGTGCGCGCCAGGTCGGCAGATGCGTGCGTAGCGCAGGGCCTTCCAGTCGCAGGTCCAGACAGTTCAGCACGTTGCGCCCCAACAGAATTTCGCCGCTATACGGATCGCCTGCAACATCCACGGCTGGCAGCACGAGGTCTCCGACGCGCAAGTCCACCTCATACACCAGAACAGGCCGCCAATCTCGCCATTGACTACTCAACGTAGCTGGTCGTACTGCAGGCGGATGTAGAGGACGCAACAAGGATGCAGGCACAATCGTGAAGTCAGCGCCGCTGTCCACCTCTGCCGAAAATGGGCCAGTCCAATCCTGGCTTTCGGGTGCAGCCAACGACACGTCCAGCACCGGCATCGGCGGATAATGAGCCTGCGAGTAGGGTTGGATCATGCGGCTTCCTCGATCAGACGTGGTCTGCGGATCACGATTGTCTGCCGCGCCTCTTGGCGGACGGGCGTGATCAAAACGGATCTGTTGCCATAGCGGGTACGGATGCGCCTGCCCAATGCAACCCGGTCCGCATCGTGATCCACCACGCAGCCGTTGAGCATGGCGATATACTGCCCAGGATAGGCCTCGAGCAGTTGGGAGTGCCGCGCCTCATAGGCGCGTTGCTCTTGCTCGATCTCCCCAAGCTCCGCATCCTCCTGATCGCCTTCGTTCCAATCTGACCACACAGCCAGATCGGCCACGTAACGTTCGACGACCTGGTCCAGCAGCTCGGAGATGCTGGTTCCCCGCCTCGCAGCCGCCCGATGCAGCTTTTCTGCTGCGTGTTCGGACAACGCAACGTTGATCATAGTCACTGACCCCCACCACCTCTCAGGCGCGCGGCGAACGCTGCGTGCTCGGCGCTCGCCAGCCCAGACTGCACGACGCGCAGCACGGCCGCCAGGTCGCCGTCCAGCAGCGCCTCGGCCGCGAGCCATAGACCTGGAAAGATACGGCTGCGCACGATCCCGTCCGCATCGGCCGGCAGGTCTACGTAGCGCCCCTCGTGCAGCTCGAACCAGTCTACCTCCTCGTCGCTGACTCGCCACACCAGATATTCCTGCACCCCGTTCCGCCGGTAGACCCGCAGCTTGTCGTGGAGGTCATAGCTCGCACTGCTGCTGGCGATCTCGACGATCAGCTCCGGCGCGCCTTCGACGTAGTCGTCGGCGCTGATCCGCGATTTGCCGCCGGCTGCCGGTTCCAGGCGCAGGAAAGCGTCCGGTTGCATCTCGTTCTCCGAGTCGAGTCGCACGGTGGCGTTGTCGCTGAAGTCAACGCCGGGCGTGGCGGCAAGATAGTTGCCAAGCCAGACCATCATCATCGCGTGGGGCTTACCATGAACGTTGTGGCGAACTGGTGAGGGCATGTGCACAACTCCTTCGACTAGTTCCGCCTTCTTCACATTCGGCATGGCCTCATACCGCCGCTCGAATTCGCGCCGCGTCAGCCGGTCGCCAGCCTCCAGGGGGGGAATGGCCGGTCGCCGACCATCGTCCGCGCTCCGCCAAGGCCGCACGCGTGGGGGCAGCGTTCTCACCGTTGGCGCGAGAGCCTCATCACGGACCATTACCTCCATCTGTTACCTCCGGTCGCCTGGCTATTAGCCCTCATTCTACCAGACTCGTCCTTCGGTTGCAAGGGGATAGACGCGGGATCACCTGCTGGGGCTGGTCATTGCGAGTGCTGTGCGCGAAGCAATCTCAGCCTTGGGGCCAGTCGCCGCGCCAGACGCCAGGCGCCGCGCAACACGCGCAGCGCATGATGCCGCGCCAACCAGAAGGGGACGACGAAGCGGTCAAACGAACGGGGCCAGCAGCGACGCTGATTGACATAAGCGGCCACGACGATCCCCAACGCCTGAACCGGGTCCCACGCCGCATCGGGCGCCAGCCGGCCGTCGCCGTGGGTGATCCAGCGGTCACGGTCGCGGCGCACCAACCGGTGCGCGACGAGCGTATCGCCATCCACAAAGACGATCAGCGCGCCGGGCGCCGCGCGCCGGGGCAGGGGGGCGATCTCGATCTCGCAATCGGGGGGCAGTGTGGGCCACATGCTGCCCCCGCGCAGCGGCCATCGGAAGCGTTTCTCGTTCGCAGGCCCGGTCTTGCCTTCCAGCGCCGCGCGCAGCAAGGGCAACCAGTCTTGGGCGCGCAGGGGCGGCGAGATCATGCGCTGGCCGGCGTCTTCACGCGGCGCGGCCGCAGCTTTTTCAGCCAGCCGTTCTTCGGCTTCTCGGCATTCTCGCCGCTGCCATCTCCAGAGCCGTAGTAGTGGCTGTAGTGATAGTAGTAATAGTAGTAGTAGTACGAACCGGGTCCGCGCACAGGCATGCGGTTGAGCACCGCGCCCACCACGCGCGCCTTCACCTGCTGCAGGGCGCTGAGCGCGCGGCCGGCCATGTCGCGGCGCGTGTGACCGGCATCCAGCACCAGCAGCACGCCGTCCGATTGGGTGGCCAGGATGGCCGAATCGGCCAGGGCAGTGGCGGGTGGGCTGTCGAGCACCACGATGTCAGCCTGGCCAGTCATCTGCTCCAGCAGCTCGCGCATCCGCGACGAGCCGAGCAGCTCGGCCGGGTTGGGCGGCAACTGGCCAGAGGTCAATACCCGCAGGCCCTCCACCGGCGTCTCTTGCAGCAGGCCGTCGGTTCCTTTGTCGTGGTCGAGCAGCGCGCTCGTCAGGCCGGCGCTGTTGGGCAGCTTGAAGATGCGATGCAGTCGCGGCCGGTGCAGGTCCGTATCCACCAGGATTACCCGCCGGCCGGCCTGGGCCATGGCCGCGGCCAGGTTGGCGGCCGTCAGCGATTTGCCTTCCGACGGGGAAGGGCTGGTGACCAGGAGGGTGCGCAGCGAATGATCCACTGCGGCGAATTGGAGGTTGGTGCGCAGCACCCGGTAGCTCTCCTTGGCCATCGAGTGGCTGGCGCCCACAACTAGCTCGTTGCCATCGGCCGCCTCCGGCATCAGGGGCACAGCGCCCAATGTGACCAGCCCCAGGGTCTGCTGCACGTCGTCGGGATTCTTGAGGACGTCGTCCAGGTACTCGATCAGAAACGCCGCACCGACAGCCAGCATCGCGCCCACCACGGCCGCCAGCAGCATGTTCTGGGCTGTGCGCGGCCGCACCGGGCGCAGCGGCGGCTGGGCCTGTTCGGTCACCAGCACGGTGTCGAGTTGCCGGGCCTCTTCCAGGCTGAGGTCCTGCTCGCTCTTGAAGAGGCTGGTGTAGCTCACTTGCAGCTCGCGCAGGTCGCGCTGCAGGCGATCTAGCTCGGTCTGGCTCGGGTTGGCCGTTCGCTCCAGGTCGGCGATGGCTGTTTGGGTGCGGGCGATCTGGTCCTGCAGTTCCGCCAGCCGTTGGCGCAGACCTGAACGCGCGATCGCAAACCGACCGGCCTGCATGGCTTCGTTCTGCTGGATGAAGACCGCCGGGACTTCGTTGGCGATGGCCGCGGCGCGCTGCGGGCTGACGTCCTCGACCTTGAGCAGCAGCAACTGCGTGTTGCGGAGCGGCGAGACCGAGACCTGGCCGCCGAGTTTCTCGACCGTGGTGTCGAGCTGTAGCCGCTGAATCACCTCATCGAGCACGGGCTGGCGACGCAGCAACTCGGCGTAGGTGCCGGCCAGCCGCTCGCTGGCGTATAGCGTGCTCTGATCCACCAGGCCGGCCTTGCTCTGGCTGACCAGCAGCATGGATGAGGCCTCGTAGACCGGCGTGGTGCGTTTGCTGACCGCGTAGGCCGAGATGCCGGCCAGCAGCGTGCAAAGCACGATCAGCCACAGCCAGCGCCAAACCAGGATCGCGTAACGACGTAATTCCATGCAACCTCCCGAACCCTATCAGTTGTGATGTCCCAGCGCGGCGAACGCCTCTTCCCATCCCTGGCTGCGGCCGTCGAGGATCTGGACGGTCGGCGTGCCTTGCAGGAGCGCGGCCGCCCCTTCCGTCAGGCTTTGGCCCGCCACCGCAGCGATGGCGCGATAGCCAGCCTTGCCCAGCAGCGCGGCGCGTTGCCGGGCGCGCGTCACGTCGCCCTGGTCAACGACCGCGGATACCTCGATGGCCAGCCAGATCTCGCCATCTGAGCCCATCTCCGCCGCCTGCGGCCGGCCGCTGATCAGCAGATCAATCTGAAGAAGGTCATGCAACTCATCTGGCGACAGTCGAGATTCCAGCGTTTGTTCCATCACGGAGGCCAGTTCGCCAGGCAATGCGACCCGGATGCGGCGCAGCCAGCGGCCGAAGTAGCTGAAGGCGCGGCGCGCATAGCGCGCCTCCAGGATGTCGCCCAACATTTCGTCCTGCCGCCTGTTCAGGGTGGCAAGCAGAGCTTCGCTGCGCTTCTGCGCCTGAGCCAGCTCGGCCACACATGCCTCGGTGCGCGCCTGGGCCGCGGCTAACTCTGCGAGGCGTGCGTCGGTGCGGGCCTCGGCTGCGGCCAGCTCTTCGAGATGTTTTTCGGTGCGCGCCTGGGCCGCGGCCAACTCTGCGAGGCGTGTGTCGGCGCGGGCCTCGGCTGCGGCCAGCTCTTCGAGGCGTGCGTCGGTGCGCGCCTCGGCTGCGGCCAGCTCTTCGAGACGTTTCTCGGTGCGGGCCTGGGCCGTGGTCAGCTCGCGCTGGGCCTGCCCCAGATCGCGCATGATCGCCGGCAGGGCCAACAGATCATCTGTCAGCACCGCGCGGCGCACCTCGGCCCGCCACTCGGGGTGCGATGCCAGAATACGCGTGAAGCTCTGGATGTCGCTGACCGTAAACGCCATGATGTACCTCTGGTCGCAGACCGGCTGAGAGCACGCAAACAGCGATCTACTGAGTCTCCATTGTACCACTGTCGGGCGTGGATGGCAAAACGGCTGCTCGTCTCAGACTCGACCCCGCAGCGCGCCAGCCAGGTGCTGCGCGCGCGCGGCCAGGCCTGACCGTCCGTGACGCAGCGCCAGCCAGTCATCTGTGGGCCACACGCCCCGATAGAGGAGACGCGCCGCAGCGCGCCAGCGGTCGGCGAGCAGCAACTGGTAGACGAAGCGCCCCGGCCCCAGCGTCAGATTCCGCATCGCGAGCAGTGAAGGACCATTCGCAAAGCGTCCCAGCAGCCAGCGCCGGCCGGCCGGGGGCCGCAGCCGGGCGAGCGCCGGCGCCGCCTCGGTCAGCCCCAGCAGCCCGGCCGCAAGATGCAGCGGCAGCCACACGGCGGTCGCCACGCGCCAGGCTTGGGCCCGCTCTGTGATGGCGAGCCAGTCCACGCCACCCCGTGCAAGCAGCGCCATATCCAGCAGCCCGCGCAGCCACGGCGCGGCCATCTGGTGGTTGACCGCCAGGTGCACCGCCACATGGATCACAGCATCTTCGGGCGCCAGCGCGAGCGCAGGCCGGCCGGCCGCGACGATGGGGACGGCGCGGGCGCGCAGCTCCGCCTCTGGCACGGCCGCGATTTGTTGCAGCCACACGCCGGGGAAGACGCCCCAATGCAGCTCTACCAGCCCGCCGCCGGCCGCTGGAGGGGCGATCATCTGGATTTCGCCCAGGTGCAGCGCCTGCAACGCGGGAGGCCGCTCTGCCTTGATGTGTTGGACATAGCCCAACCGTTCCAGCGCGGCCTGGCTGGGGGCCATCTCCGCCGCGCTTACCCACAGATCGAAATCGCCCATGGGGCGGCAAGCGGGGTCGGGGTAGACACTGGAGGCGAGCGCGGCCCCCTTGAGCAGCACGGCCGTGACCCCGGCGGCCGTCAACGCATCCAACGCCTCTGCCAGCCGGCGGCTTTGCAGCTCAGCCCTGGCGATGGCTGCGTAACCTGCCTGGCTCAGGGCCGTCTGTGCGCGGACGGGCAGGGCCTGGAACGCGCCGGCCTGGCGCAGGCCGTAGAACGCGTACGCCGCCAGCCCCTGCGCGTTCAACCAGGCGACCCAGGCCGGGTCGTCCGCGGCCTGGGCAGCCCAGGCGCGCAGCCGCGCGGGATCAGGGGCGATCAGGCCGTGTAGGAGGGGGAGGAGGGACATGTGAGGGGCAGAGGGGCGGCTAGAGCGGCTGGCCGATCGGTTCGACCGGCAGCGAGTTGTGCTGCGCCCGGCTGCGGTATTCCGGCACGATTTCCTCGATCAGCCGCACGAGCGCGTCTTGATCGTCGGCCTCCGCGGCCCCGATCAGGCGATCGACCGCCTGGTGCAGGCCGGCGCCGCAGAACGGATTCGCCGCGCCGTTGTTCGACACGAAGACCTGGTTGTGCGCGGTGCGGCCGTACACCTCGCCGGGGATGAACAGCTCCTCGAACAGCTTCTCGCCAGGCCGCAGGCCGGTGAAGACGATGTCAATGTCCTCGCCCACCGTCAGGCCCGAAAGCTCGGCCAGATCGCGGGCCAGGTCAACGATCTTGACCGGTTGGCCCATGTCCAGCACGAAGACTTCGCCGCCCCGGCCCAGCGCAGCCGCCTGCAGCACGAGCTGCACGGCTTCCGGGATGGTCATGAAGTAGCGTTTGATATCGGGATGGGTGACGGTGATGGGGCCGCCCTTGGCGATCTGGCGTTGAAAGAAGGGCACGACGCTGCCCCGGCTGCCCAGCACGTTGCCAAAGCGCACCGCGACGAAGGCCCGGCCGGTGCGGCTGGCTGCATCCTGCACGAGCAGCTCGGACACCCGTTTGGTGGCGCCCATGACGCTGGTGGGATTCACCGCCTTGTCGGTGGAGATGAGGACGAAGTGGCTGACGCCGGCCGCGATGCTGGCCTCGATGACGCAGCGCGCGCCGAGGACATTGTTGGCAATCGCCTCGGTCGCGTTGGCCTCCATCAGCGGCACGTGTTTGTGGGCCGCGGCATGGAACACGATCTCTGGCCGCCGCGCCTCGAAGACGGCTCGCATCCGTGCGGGGTGTCGGATGTCGGCGATGATGGGGACGATTTGCGATTTGCGATTCGCGATTTCGGCTTGTGTATCGCCCTTTGCTATTTGCGATTTGCTATATGCAGTCCGCAGTTCGTTCGTGATCTCGAAGATCGAGTTCTCGCCATGTCCCAGTAGCACGAGCTCGGCGGGCCGGCAACGCAGGATTTGGCGGCACAGCTCGGACCCGATGGAGCCGCCCGCGCCCGTGACGAGCACGCGCTTGCCGCGCAGCAGATCGGCGAGCTGGGTGGTGTCGGTGTGCACCGGCTCGCGGCGCAGCAAGTCCTCGATGCGCACCTCGCGCAACTGCCTGACGCTTGCTGCGCCGTCCAGGAGCTCGTAGATGCCGGGGATGATCTTGCTGGTCACGCCTGCCTCATCGCACAGGGCCGTCACCTCGCGCACGATGCGGCCTGGCGCGGTGGGCATGGCGATGATGACGGTGCGAATCCGATATTCTCTGGTCAGACGGGGGATGTCGGCGCGTGGGCCCAACACGCGCAGGCCGTGGATGATCACCCCGCGTTTTTCCGGGTCGTCGTCCACGAACCCGACCGGCTCCAGCCCCAGGTGCGGGTTGGCGCGCATCTCCTTGACGATCATCGCGCCGGCGTCGCCCGCGCCCATGACGAGCACGCGCTCCGCGCGGATGCCAGGTCGCCAACGATGCGTGGCCCAATCGGCCAGGCGTGCGCTGAAGCGCAGCCCGCCGACGGCCGCCACCGTCAACAGGCCGTCCAGAAAGGGGAGGGAGCGAGGAAAGTTGGAGGGAACCAGCGCCAGGGGACGCAGGATAGCGAAGAAGACCAGCGCCTCAAGGAGGGTCGCGGTCAGTCCGGCCATCGCGATGAGGGCCAGTTCGGCCGCGCTGGCATAGCGCCAGAAGCGCGCATAGAGTCCCAGCGGGAAGAAGATCAGGAATTTGCACCCCAGCGCGGCCAACGTGAAGATCGCCAGCGGCTGCAGAAAGGCGTCGCCGGCGAACGCCTGGCCGTCGGTGCGCAGGGCCAGCGCCAAACCTGGGGTGAGGGCGAGGAACAGCAGGTCCAGCCCGAAGAAGTGCCGGTTGCGCAGTCGCAACAGCAGCGCGCAGAGCTTAAGGAGTAGAGACATAGCTTTGTGGGAACCGCGTTGCCGCTTCACAGTGGTCACGAAACGCGTTGCGCCCAAATGCGCACGCGCAGCTCTTCGTCAATCATCTCAAATTCGGGCTCTCGGCCGGCAAGCGGTATTCCTCGGTGATGCAGTCTGGCCTTGCGCCACTAACATGCGATCGAAAGGATCACGATGGTGGTCCGGGAGCGCAAACACATGCAACGCATGGACCAGTGTATCTTCTCAATAATCCGGGGTAGGGGCATGGCCTTGCGCCTGCCCGCCGGGGCGACCGCAAGGGTGCGCCCCTACAAATTGAGAAGATACGGACCAGTTGAATGGGCAATACCTGGATTGCGTTGATGCGCAGTTGCTCAGCAACAAAGCCTTGCAGATCGGCAGGGAGCTTGAGCTTGCCCAACCGGCTCTTGATCGCCATCTCCCAACCGCTGGCCGCGCTCAAGAATGGTTCGGTGTCCGGCGCCGCCATGATCTGAAGGACACGCGCCGAAAGCTGCGGAGCGTTGGCGATCCACCAAAGAAAGGTATGCGTATCCACCACCTCTCTGGCCGGACCGAAGATTACGCTCCTTCCACCGGATCGGATTATAGACTAAGCTCTTAGCTAAGTCAAGGACGCTGTCGCCGCCCCGCAGCCAACAGCCTCGCATCTCCCCCCATCCCCGCGTCATCCCCGCCCCACGTCCCTGATCACCCCCACCACCGTTCGGCTGAGCGTTCGACTGAGCTCACGCCGAAGGCTCACGTCGAAGCCCGCGCCAGCTCCGCCTCGCTCAACACCGTGCCCGAGGGCAGGTGTCAGGGGCCAGGAGGCAGGAGGCAGGAGGCAGCGCCGGAAGATGGGACACCCCCGACCACTGATCCCCGACGCCTGATCCCTGTTCCCTGGCGTGATGCCGGGCAGGTCGCCCATGGCTGAGGCAACGCCAGCCAGTTGTCAAAGCAACTCGTATTTGAGCAGAAGGTCTTCGACGCGAGCCAAAAACCGGTGGATCGGTTCGGGTTCCAGTCCCTGGGGTAACGGTTCATGTCTCTCGACAGCCCCATACGGATGGACATGCCATTCATCAGCTTCCCGATCAATGCCGTACAAGCGCCTGCCGCCCTCAATGAGAGCCAAATACAAAGAGCCTGACTTCGTGCCCCGGAATACCTGCACGAAAAGACCGGGCCGGATGTGTAGACGGATGGACAAAGTGATATCGGTGCGCTCCATCTCTTCGAGCGCGCCGATGAACCAGAAACGGTCCGCAGCCTCTTCGGCCTCGCGGCGGAGCTTGCGCAATTCGTCAGCCATTTAAGC
>VGOD01000152.1 GCA_016876015.1 Chloroflexota bacterium | reverse complement strand
ATGCCCAGCGCGATCAGCACCGTGCCCAGGCTCGGCCCCAGCGCGGCGACGATGCTCAACAGCAGAAGCACCGTCGGGAAGGCCAGGAAGACGTCTACCAGGCGCATGATGATGGTGTCGGTGGCGCCGCCGAAGTAGCCGGAGGTGAGACCGAGCGCGATGCCGCCGATGGCCGCCACGATGATCGCGATCAGCGCGACGCGCAGCGACTCGCGGCCGCCCCACAACACGCGGCTCAGGATGTCGCGGCCCAGGTCGTCGGCGCCGAAGGGGTAGGCGCGGCCTGGCGCCTCCAGCGCGTGGCCCAGGTTGAGCGCGGTCGGATCGGCCGGCGCCAGCAGCGGCGCCAGCAGCACCAACAGCAGGAGCAGCGCAAACCCCACCAGGCCGATCATCCCCGAAGGGTGATGGCGGAGGGTGCGCCACGCGCTGCGCCAGAGGCTTTCGCCGGTGGGGGATTCATGGCGTCCAGTCGTGATGGGTTCTGTCATGTCGCGGCCTCACAACAGCGTCTGGGTCACGAAGCGTCTGCATCACGAAGCCGCGAAGATTCACGAAGTTCGCGAAGCACGAAGAACGCGAAGGAGGCCCGCCGCGGCGGATTTCTTCGTGTCCTTCGCGCTTCGTGTTCTTCGCCCGACTTCGTGCCTTCGTGATCCGAACACTTCGTCACTCCAACTAATCATACCTTATCCTCGGATCCAACCACCCATACATCAAATCCACCGCCAGGTTGATCAGCACGTAGATGGCGGCGGTGAAGAGCACCACCCCCTGCACCTGCGGATAATCGCGCGCCGCGATGGCGTTGACCGCGAACCGGCCGATGCCTGGTCGCGCGAAGACGTTCTCGATGAAGACAGCGCCGCCGAGCATCCCCGCGAACTGGAGGCCGATGACCGTCACCACGGGGATCAGCGAATTGCGCAGGACGTGGATCAGCACCACCGCGCGCTGCCCCAGCCCTTTCGCCCGCGCGGTGCGCACGTAATCTTCGCGGATCACTTCGAGGATGCTCGAACGCGTCAGCCGCGCCAACACCGCGGCCGGGGCCAGCGCCAGGCAGAACGCGGGCAGGATCAGGTTCTTCAGCCCCTCTCCGCCCGCCACCGAGACCCAGCGCAGGTTGACGCCGAACACCAGGATGAGGATGATCGCCAGCCAGAAGCTCGGCAGCGACAGGCCGACCAGCGCGACGATCATCGTGGCGGTCTCGATCACGCGGCGGCGCGAGGTGGCCGCGATCACCCCCGCGCCGACGCCGCCAATGACGGCCAGCAGCATCGCCGCAACTGTCAGCTCCACAGTGCTGGGGAAGCGCGCCAGGATCTCGCCCAGCACGGGCGTCTGCCCGCGCACCGAGCGGCCCAGATCGCCGTGCAGCGCGTTCCAGACGTAGCGGCCGTACTGCACCAACACCGGGTCGTCGAAGCCGAGCTGCTGGCGCATTGCTGCCACCCGCTCCGGCGTCGCCGCGGGGCCGAGCATCAGCGCCACCGGGTCACCGGGCGTCACCTGGACGATGGCGAACGTCAGCAGCGTCACGCCGAGCAGGATCGGAATGAGCATCAGCAGGCGGCGGACGACGTACATGAGCATAGGAGCGCCTTCTCAGCTTCGCAGCGACGGATCAATGAGGGTCGCGATGGTCGCCTTGGTAATCTTCGTAATGTGCTCGAAGTCGAGCCGGTCAATCGTGTCGGCCATCGAGTGGCCGTAGGGGTTGCGCCAGTTCGCCGTGTCGAACGCAAAGATCGCCGGGATGCCAGCGCGCCAGAAGGGCGCGTGGTCGGAGCCGAAGGCCTGTGGGTAACGCGCGGCGATGGTCTCGAAGTCCGGCATCTGGAAGAACGCGTGCGCCAGGTCAATCGAGTCACGTTTGCAGTAGCCGCAGAAGGCGTGACCGATCCGCGCGGCGGCCGGATCGGCCAGCACGAAGGCCCAATCCCCCATCTGCCGCTCGGTGTCCACCTTGTACGTCTGCATCATACCATAGCTGACCCCGTCTGGCAGAGATTGGGAGTGCGGCTTTTTAGAGGTCGTGCCGATCTCGTCCAGGCAGATGGCGAACGCGATCTTCTTGCCCGTCGCGACCGCCTCATCCACCCAGCGGCCGCTGCCGATCTTGCCCGTGACGCCGATGGCGGACGCGGTGGTCAGGCCATCGTGAGCCGCCTCGACCGTTTTCAGATGCTCCGAGAGCGCGTCGGTCATCTGGTCTTGCAGTGTCATCCTGGCGTCGGCCAGCGCCTGGCGGTGAGACTTGCCCGCCTGGATGCCCTCCCAGGTCAGATTGGCGTGGCTCTTCAATACCTTTGCCGCCCGAAAGCTCGTGTAACGGCCGCGGGAGTCGGTCAGCCCGTGCGCGAGCGCGCTCTGGCGGATTCTGGCCTTCGAGGTGGGAGGCAGCCCTTCTTCCAGCGTGGCGCTGACGAAGCGAATCGGCGGGATGTCCCTCTCGGCTGCCAGCACGCGCGCGGCTTCCAGCATCACCGCCACACCGGCCGCGTTGTCGTTGGCGCCAGGGGTCGTGGAGACCGTGTCGTAGTGGTTGATGAGCACGGCCGCCGGCCGGCTTTCGTCGCCTATCCACGCCTCGATGTTGCGGAAGGTATCGTCCCACCCGTCGAGCCGAAACTCCTGGCCGCGCACCGGCAGACCGTAGCTCGCCAGTTGCGCGGCGATGGCGTCGCCGGTCTCGCGCAGCCTGTCGGGGGTATCGAGCGGGTGCTTCACCCCCTCCAGTTTGAGGACGTTCTGGTAGAGCCGCTCGATGTCTACCTTTGCCAGGAGTGCGTCCAGGTTCATTTCTCCTCCGCTGCTATCTTGCCCTGAAAAACCGTAGCATCCTGAGCGGAGTCCGGCGTCGTGTGCCGGACGCAGTCGAAGGATGCGGCCATACGAGCGCCGCTCCGCATCCTTCGACTACGTGGCGGGAACAGCACCGCCACTCCGCTCAGGATGCTCCGCTCGGTTCTCATGCGCTGTTGCGCCGCTCGCGACACAGGCACGCGTCGCTTTCAATCGCGTCGCAACACCCGCCCCGCCAGCTTGCCGCTGTGCTGGCCCCGCGCCACGACGACCTGGCCGTTGACGAGCACGTAGTCTATCCCTACGGGATTCTGGTAAGGATTCACGTAGGTGGCGCGGTCTGCGATCGTTTCCGGGTCGAAGAGCACCAGGTCGGCCCACATCCCTTCCCGTACCAGCCCGCGATCCCGCAGGCCGAGCCGCTGCGCGGGCGCGGAGGTCATCTTGCGCACCGCTTCTTCCAGGGTCAGGACGCGTTTGCCGCGCTCCAGCGGCTCGTCGGCGCGATCTTCCCCGCGCACGTACTTGCGGAAGGTGGCCGGGAAGCTGCCGAAGCCGCGCGGGTTCCCCTTGTCGGTCGTGTTCACCGCCACGCTGTAGTCCGTCTCGATCATGGCGAGTGGGTGCGCCACCAGGATGCGCATTTCGTCTTCGTTGTGCAGTTGGGCGTGCGCGCCCATGTTCTGGCCTTCGTCCAGCAGGACGTCGAAGATCACATCGAACGACGGCTCGACGCCCCGCAGGGCGGCGATCTCGGCCAGGCTCTTGCCCGAATACTCCGGGTGTGCTGTGCTCGCGCCCAACCAGGCCTTGTCCCAGTTCCCATCCATGATGAACCGCGCACCAAAAGGCTTGTCGCGGTAGATGCTGTCACGCACCTGCTGCCGCGCCGCGGGGTCGCGCAGACGGGCCAACAACTGGTCGAAGCCGCCGTCCATGGCCCAATCGGGGATGGCGACCGTGACCGAGCTGGAGCTGAGTAGATAGGGGGGCACGTCGCACGTCACGTCCATCCCGCGCGCCCTGGCGTGCTCCAGCAGCCCCAGGATCTCCGCTTGCATCCCCCAGTTGGGATAGTGCGCCTCGATGTGGCTGACGTGCGCCGGGATGCCCGCGCGCTCGCCGATCGCGATCGCCTCGCGCACCGAGGCGCGGTAGCGTTCCGGGTTGCGCTCGTCGCGGATGTGGATGGCGTGAAACCCGCCGTAACGGCCGACGACCTTGTTCAGCTCCACCAGCTCGTCGGCCTGAGCGAAGAAGCCGGGCGGATACATCAGCCCGTAGGAGATGCCGAACGCGCCCGCTTCCATCGCCTCGGCCACCAGCGCCCGCATCCGCTCCAGCTCCGCAGGGTCGGGCGGACGGTTGTCCCAGCCCATCGCCACGCTGCGCACGTTGCCGTGTCCCACCAGCGCCGCCACGTTGGCCGCGCAGCCGCGGCGCTCGACCTGCGCCAGGTACTCGGCGAACGTGCGCCACCGGATGCCGAGGCCTTCGAGCAGACGCGCCTCCTCATCCTCCAACGCGCCACTGGCCGCGGCCGCCTCGGCGCTCCACGGCGCGGCCGATCCGCCGCAGTTGCCGATCACCATGGTCGTCACGCCCTGCTGCACCATGTTGTCGGCCGTCGGGCGGATCAGCAACGTCACGTCGGAGTGGTTGTGCAGGTCAATGAAGCCAGGGCTGACGATCAGGTCACTGGCATCTATCTGCTGCGCCCCCTCGACGCGCGCCAGGTCGCCGATCGCGGCGATCTGGCCGTCGCGGATGCCCACGTCGCCGCGGAACCAGGGATTGCCGCTGCCGTCCACGATGCGGCCGTGCGAGATAACCAGATCGAAGCTGCTGACTGCGATCGTCATCGGATGACTCCGTTCGGTTGACGGATGCAGGCGCCCACGTGCCAGGCACTTCCGAAAGTGCCTGGCACGTGAACAACAGTTCTGAATCTACTTCACCGGCCCCGTCTGGATGTAGGCGTCCCACAGGTAGAGCCAGCGATTGACCGGCGCATAGAACGGCCCCTGGATGCGCTTGTTGAGGGCGGAGTATTCGACCGGCGCGTAGATGGGCGCAGTCAGCGCGTCCTCGATGATCTTGCGCTGCAGGTCGGCGGTCGTCTTCTCGAAACCCTCCTGGGTGGTGGAGACGACGAACGCGCCGACCATCCCATCCAGGTTCTTGACGCGCGCCCGATTCCAGCCGCCGATGGTGCTGCTGTGGAACATCACGAACAACACACCAGCGTCGGGCCAGCCAAGCTGGTCGATCCCCAGGTCGAAGTCGCCGCCGCTGAGGGTCTGGTAGAGCACGCCGTACTCCCGCTGCTCCAGTTTGGCGTCGATGCCGACCGCCTTGAGCTGCTGCTGCACGATTTCCGCCACTTTGGCGTGCTGCACGCTGAAGAGCAGGGTGAGCGCCAGAGGCTTGCCGCCCTTCTCCATGATGCCGCTGGCATTCGGAGCATAACCGGCCTCGGTGAGCTGCGCTTTGGCCTTCGCCACGTCGTATTGATAGCCAATGTATTCCGCACCTGGCCAGTAGCCCACGGTCGCGGGTGTGAGCGGCCCGTACAGAGGGGCAGCGCGACCGGCCGCCACAGCCTGAACGATCCCCTTGCGATCCAGCGCGTAGTTGACCGCCTTGCGCAGGCGCACGTCATCGAAGGGCGCTCGCGTGGCGTTCATCTCCAGGTGGACGCCGCTGCCAGCGATGCCGGTCTTGACGAGGCGATACTTGCCCGCATCCTCCAACCGCTTGAGATCCTTGAGATCAGGCACGATGAAGTCTATCTCACCCGACTCGAAACCAGCAAGCTGGGTCGCGTATTCGGGGATGATACGGAACTCGATCGTCTCGATGTAGGGCGCGCCGCCGTGGGTGAAGCTCGGCCCCCAGGTGAAGTCGGGGTTGCGCTCCAACACGATCCGCTGGCCCGTCACCCATTCCTTGACCTTGAACGGCCCCGTCCCGATCGGTTTGCGGCCGAACTGATCGCCCATCTTCTCCACCGCGGCCTTCGGGATCGGCTGCAGATAACAGTTGTTGGTCATCGAGTTGGCGAGCACCGAGTTCGGCATGGACATGTTGAGCCGCAGGGTGTAGTTGTCCACCGCCTCGGCCGATTTCAGCCCCACCAACGTCTGGCCCGCGGTGGGCGATTTGGTGGCCGGGTCAATGGCGCGCATGAAGGTGTAGGCGTAGTCCTGCGCGGTCAGCGGCGTGCCGTCGTGGAACTTGACGTCCTTGCGCAGCTTGAACTCATAGGACATGCCGTTCTCGGCCTTCGTCCAGCTTTCGGCCAGATAGGGGACGATCTCGCCGGTCTCCGGGTTGCGGGCCAGGAGGGAGGCGCCGAACAACTGGCACGGGATGAACAGGATGCCCGACTTGTGAACGTCCAGGGTGTCGGGTTCCTGGGTCAAGGCATAGACCAGTTTCCCGCCCGCGACGGGGCCGGTCTTGGGCGCAGGCGTGGCGGTGATGACCTTCTCGACAACTTGCGGCGTGCCCGCAACCACCACGGTCTGCACGACCTTCTGCTCGACGACCTTCTCGACGACCTTGGTGACCTCCTTTTCGACCACCTGCGGCGTGGGCGCCGCGCAGCCAGCAAACATGGAGGCGACGACAACCAGACAAACGAACAGACTCAGGTGCTTCATGCTTTCCTCCTTGGAATGAGATGGAATGCTGATGTTCGTGGGGACTCTTCGTGCATCTTGCCAGGGCGCCTCCTTTCTGTCCAGCAGGCCATCAGAAGGTCTTCCCGGTTCGTGCCATCTCGATCAGCATGGCCGGCGGCGAGAAGCGGTCACCGTACTTGTCCGCCAACTGGCGGCTGCGCTCGACGAAGGCTGCGATGCCGTAGTCGTTGATGTACTGCAGCGTGCCGCCCTTGAACGGCGCAAAGCCCCAGCCGAAGACGCTGCCGATATTGGCATCGGCCACCGACAGAACCACTCCCTCCTCGTGGCAGCGCACCGTCTCCAGCGCCTGGATGAACATCAGCCGCTCAATCATCTCGCCTTGGGACAGCGCCGCGGCCGCGGTCGGGTAGAGATCATAGACGCCCGGCCAGAGGGACTTGCCGCCTTCCTTGGGGTAGTCGTAGAATCCCGTTCCTTGGTTCTTGCCCAGCCGGCCGAACTCCTTGACCATGCGCACGACCACCGCATCGGCGGGCTGGCGCTCCATCTGCTTGCCCTCGGCAGCCAGGTCCTTCTCGGTCTGCTCGTTGATGTGTACCGCCAGGTTGAGGCCCACCATGTCGGCGACCTCCAGCGCCCCCATGGGCATCCCTGCCTGCAGGCCCGCCGCCTCGATGGCGCGCGGGTTCTGGCCCTCGGCCAACATGTTGCAGCCTTCCTTGACATAGGTGCCGAAGACGCGCGAGGTGTAGAAGCCGCGGCTGTCGTTGACTACGATGGGTGTCTTGCCGATCTTGAGCACGTAGTCGAACGCCTTGGCCAGCGTCTGCTGTGAGGTCTTCTTCCCTACGATGATCTCCACCAGATCCATGCGGTGGACCGGCGAGAAGAAGTGGAGTCCGATGAAGTTCTCGGGCCGGCTGGAGGGCTCAGCCAGGCCGGTGATGGGCAAAGTCGAGGTGTTGGAGGCGAACACCGCGTCGGCCGCGATCTGCGCCTCGGCCTCCTGGGTCACCCGCGCCTTCAGGCCGCGGTCCTCGAAGACCGCCTCGATCACCAGGTCGCAGCCTTGCAGGTCTTCCGCCGCGCCGGTGGTCACGATCCGGCCGAGGATGGCCGCCTTCGCCTCGGCGGTCATGCGCCCCTGCGCCACCCGCTTGCTCACCAGCTCGTCGATGGCTGCCTTGCCCGCATCCGCCTTCTCCTTGCTGACGTCCTTCAGCACCACGTCCATGCCGGCGGTCGCGGTTACATAGGCGATGCCGTGCCCCATCAGGCCCGCGCCCAACACGCCGACCTTCTTCGTCTCCGTGGGCGCGATTCCCGCGGGCCGGCTGCCGCCGCCCTTGATGTGGTTGAGCTGGAACCAGAAGGTCGTCAGCATGTTCTTTGCGACCTTGCCGGTGGCGATGGCGGCGAAGTAGCGGGACTCGATCCGCAGCGCAGTATCGAAATCGACCGCCGCGCCCTCGACCATCGCGCTGAGGATCGCCTCGGGCGCGGGGTAGTTGCGGTAGGTCTTCTTGCGCAGCATGGCCGGCGCGACCATCAGCATCTGCGCCGCTTTCGGGCTGGACGGGGTGCCGCCCGGCATCCGGTAGTCCTCGCGATCCCAGGGCTGCGAGGATTTAGGGTTGGCGAGGATCCATGCCCTGGCCTTCGCCATCATGTCTGCCCGGTCTGCCGCCAGTTCATCGATCAGGCCGGCTTCCTTCGCCTCCCGTGCGGTCACCGGCTTGCCTTCGGTGAGGTAGGGGAAAGCCGCCTGCAGCCCCAGGAGGCGCACCATGCGGGTCACGCCGCCGTCGCCCGGCAGCAGGCCGAGCGTGACCTCGGGCAGGCCGATTTTGGTCTTGGGGTCGTCGATGGCCACGCGGTAGTGGGTCGCCAGCGCGACCTCCCAGCCGCCGCCCAGCGCCGCGCCGTTGATCGCCGCCACGACGGGCACGCCCAGCGTCTCGAGCCGGCGCTGCGACGCTTTCATCTCCTGCACCATCCGGAAGACCACCGCCGGATCGATCTGTTGGTAGAGGAAATCGATCTCCGCGCCGGCAACGAAGGTCTTCTTGGCCGAAGCAATGATCACGCCGGTGAGCCCGCTCTCCGTAGCGAGGCGGTCCACGACCTCGCTGAACCCCTCGCCGAACTCCTCGTTGATCACGTTCACGGAGCGGCCCGGCATGTCCATGGTCAGGGTAACCATCCCTTGCTGGTCTTTTTCATAGCTGATGAAGGTATTCATGTCTCTTCTCCGCTTCGCTCACACCCGCTCTATGATCATGGCTTCGCCCATGCCGATGCCGATGCACAGCGTGATGAGCGCGGTGCTCTTGTCCTGCCGCTCAAGCTCATCCAGCGCGGTCCCGATCAACATGGTGCCGGTCGCGCCGAGCGGATGGCCGAGCGCGATCGCGCCGCCGTTGACGTTGAGCCTGTCCATATCCGTGAGCCCCATGTCGCGCATGAAGCGCAGCGGCACAGCGGCAAAGGCCTCGTTGCATTCGATCAGGTCGATGTCGCCGATCGTCATGCCGGCCTTCGCCAGCGCCCGCTTCGATGCCGGGCCCGGCCCTTGCAGCATCAGGCTTGGCTCGACGCCGATCAGCCCGACCGAGACAACCCGGCCGCGCGGCTTGAGACCCAGCGCCTCGCCCTTCTCCTTCGAGCCGATGAGCGCCACGGCCGCACCGTCCACGATGCCAGAGGAGTTGCCTGCCGTGTGCAAGTGGTTGATGCGTTCCACGGTAGGGTAGCGCTGCAGGCAGACCGCGTCGAAGCCGATGTCGCCCATCTGCTGGAACGCCGGCTTCAGCTTGGCCAGGCCCTCCATGTTGGCGTCAGGGCGGATGTACTCGTCCTGGTCCAGCAGGGGGAGGCCGTTCTGATCCTTGACGGGGACCACCGACTTGAAATAGCCGCATTCGCGGGCCAGGGCGGCGCGCTGCTGCGATCGGATCGCGAACTGATCCAGCTCCTCGCGGCTGAACCCTTCGAGGGTGGCGAGCAGATCCGCGGAAACCCCTTGCGGCACCATGTTGATATCCAGGCTGACCATAGGCTTCCCCAACATCGGCCCGCCGTCGGACATCATCGGGACGCGCGACATCGACTCGACGCCGCCGGCGACCAACAGGTCGTGCCAGCCGGAGCGCACCTTCTCGGCGGCCATGCCGATGGCTTCCAGGCCCGACGAGCAGAAGCGGTTGATCTGCACTCCGGCTACGGTTTCATCCCACCCGGCAGCCAGGACCGCGCAGCGGGCGATGTCCGCCCCCTGGTCGCCCACCGGGGCCACGCAGCCGATGATGACGTCTTCCACTTCCGCTGAGTCCAAGCCGTTGCGCCCTTGTAGCGCCTTGAGGAGGGTCACCAGCAAGTCGATGGGTGGTACCTCGTGCAGCGAGCCATCCTTTTTCCCCTTACCGCGGGGTGTACGGATGGCGTCGTAGATGTAAGCCTCGTGTATCATGTGCGACTCCTATTCATAAACAGGGGCGATGCCTTGCGGTCGCCCGCTTGAGCAGGCGCGAGGCCGTGCCCCTACCGGTGTTATACCGCCGGGATCTGCACGCCAGCGGTGGGAAAGACGGTCGCGGTCGCCGCGGCGCCGTGCCGCCGCACGATTTCCTCGAGCACCTGATCCCAGCAGTTGAGGACCAGCGTGTCGTCCGGATAGAGCTGGCTCACCTCGGTGTGCGACAGATTGGGCGAGAAGACGATGGCGCTGTGCTTGCCAAGCCCCATCTGCTCCCGGGTGATCTTGAGATACACCTTCCCCCCCAGGCTTTCGAGGAAGTTCAGGCCCATGCCCTCGGGACAGGCGGCCGCAAGGATGGCAGTCCCATCCGGCTGAATCGCGCGCCGCAGCTCGTAGCCGATCACGTTCAGGGCATTGATGGATTGGAGCAGGTTCTTGTCCTTGGGATACGCGTTGAACACCGCCACATCTGCCGGCGGCGGCAATTCCGTTGCATAGACGCGGCGGGCGAAAGCCACAGCCGCCCGGTGCGCTGCTACCATGTCGCCGGCAAACAGGCCGGCCAACTCGCGACGCGAGTTGATCACGCCGTTGACGATAAACCCCAGCCCCGCCATGGCCGCGATCTCTTCCATGTCATCGCGGCAGTCGTTGTCGTCCACCTTCGCCGTGCTGATAGGCTGCGAGGTGTACGCGCGGCCGTGGTTTATCGCCAGCGTCTCGATCCCGGCCACGCCGACCGCTACCGTCTTCGCCCCGCCGCCAAACCCCGCGTACGCGTGCGGGGTGAGCGTACCCAGGCTGATGCGCAGATCCGCCTCGAGGTAAAACCGACTGATGAACACCGGCGTGCCGCGCCGCGTTTGGCCGAGGAATTCCCGGTGCTCATAGGGCAAGTTATGATGGATGGTGTACTTCTCGACGATGGGCAGCCCCAACTTGCGGATCAGGTCCGCGCGATCCATAGGCGTGTGTGCGCCCTGGCCGATGGTGATCCAAACGTTCGGCGACTCGATGCCGCCTGCTGCCAGCTCCGCCAGGATCGCGGGCAGTAGCCCGGCCGTGCGCAGCGGCCGCGTGATGTCCTC
This sequence comes from Chloroflexota bacterium, assembly GCA_016876015.1. Taxonomy (GTDB): domain Bacteria; phylum Chloroflexota; class Anaerolineae; order CG2-30-64-16; family CG2-30-64-16; genus VGOD01. Next base: position 2,767 of record VGOD01000152.1, on the reverse strand, counting down.
CACTACGATGACCGCCCGCTTGCGCCGACTCGCCAGCTCGCGCAGAGGCGGTGTTCCGATCGGGTCGCGCAGCGCTTGCCCGACTGCGCCCGGACCCACAGCGGGAGCATCAGCCATCCCTGCAACGGTGACGCGCCAGTCTGCCGAGAAGTTAAGCGTCAGTTCGGTTTCATCATACCAGGCTTGCCAGGGGATTCTGATGGTCATGGGTCGCTCTTTGCACAGAGTATTGGAGATCAGGGATTGGGGATTGGGGCAAACTGCGAATCCCTAATCCCCAATCCCTAATCCCGTCACGCCGCACGCACTGGCAGACTCAACAACTCCCGCGCCTCCGCCACCGTCGCCACTTCGCGGCCAGCGAGCTTGACGATCTCCACGGCCCGCTCCACCAGCTCGCCGTTGGATTTCGCCAACACTTTGTGGGCGTAGTCCACGAAGAGGGTGTCCTCCAGCCCCGTGCGCACGTGGCCACCGAAGCTGGCGCTCATCATCGCCACGGGGAAGGAGAACGGCCCGACCCCCAGCCCCACCCAGGTGGAGCCGGGCGGCAGCGCGTGCAGGTAGCTGTTCATCGTATCGGAGTTGAATGGCACCCCGCCCATCACGCCGAAGATGATGCAGAAGTGCATCGGCGTGGGGATGAAATGGTGGTGCTTCTCCAGGAAGATGACGTTGTGGACGTGGCCGATGTCGAAGCACTCCAGCTCCGGCTTGATCCCCCGCTCGGTCATGATCTTGCCGAACTCCAGGCTGGCGCTGAAGGGGTTGGCGAAGGTAAAGTCGTAGACGATCTTGCCGTCGCGGTGGCTGACCAGGCAGAAGTTCATCGTGCCAGGGTTGAGCGATGCGATGTCGGGCGTGTGCAACTCGATGGGCCGACGGCGCATCTCCAGCGGCGCTTCGGGGTAGACGCCCGTGCTCAGGTTGAGCAGCACGCTCGTGTTCTCGCGGATGCCCTGGACGACCTCTTGCATGATCGCGGGATCGGTCGTCGGCGCGCCGGTGTTGGGGTCGCGAAAATGGACGTGTACCACCGCCGCGCCCGCCTCCTCCGCCCGCTGCGCCTCCCGCACGTACTCCTCCGTGGTGTGCGGCACGGCCGGGTTGGCCCCCTTCGTCGGCGCCGCGCCGGAGAGGGCGGCGGTGATGATGACTTTGTCTTTCATGGAGTGCTCCTTCTCTATCAGAACTTGAGCATCCTGAGCGGAGCGGAGCGTCTTGTGCGGAGCGTAGTCGAAGGATGCGGCCTTGGCAATGCCCGCTCCGCATCCTTCGACTACGGCCCGTACACTACACGGGCCTCCGCTCAGGATGCTCCGCTAAGTCCAAATGACTATACCGCCCACACATTTCTCCGCGCGGCCACTTCCGCCAACAGCAAGTACCACCCGTTCAGGAACGCGTTGCGGAAGAACTGGACGGGGCCGAAGTCGGCGAACTCTTCGACGGTCAGGCCATCATCGTCGTAGGCTTTGCGGAAGTCGGGGAACTTTTCGCGCAGCTCGGCGATCGCCTCCGGCGATGGCTCCCCCTCGGCCAGGCGCGAGACGAGCGGGGTGTCGGCGTCCATGATCTCCTGCGCGGTGCTCCAGTTGATCGTCACGTGTACCGCGCCGCCCACCATCTCGGTGAAGTGGTGCGTGCCCCGTGCGCCGCCGCCCAGCAGGATGCCCCTGCCGCCGAGCGTCTGCAGCAGCCGGTATTCCTTGCGGGCGATGGCGCAGCCCGCCTGATCGAGCACCGCTCGCTCGATCTTGATGCCATCGCGCTTCGCAACCACCCCCAGGTATTGGTCGAAGATGCCGCTGATGTGGGTCACGTAGAACGGCGGCCGATTGCCGGTGCGCGCCGCGGCCCGTTCGTAGAGTTGGCAGATATGGATCGCCTGGCTGACCGCGAAGATCTCGGTGGCGCAGATCGGGATATTCTCTTCGACGCACGCCACCAGCGCGCTGATGCCGCCGTGGATGACCGGAATCTTCGCCATGTAGTTCGGCCCCAGGCGGCGGTTTTCCAGCGCGCAGCGGATGGTCGCCTCCGCGTCCTGATCCAGCCGCGGGTCATCTTGCATCGTCACAAAGCCGCACGCGCCGCCGCTCTGCTCGTAGAGGGGTAAGAAACGGTCGAGAATACGCTTCGACGCCCGCTGATAGACGCGGACAGCCGCGGCCTCGACCTCGGCGATCTCCTCGCGGATCACCGAATCAATGACGCCGTGCAGGTAGTCGCGGTCGCTGGCCAGCAGCTTGGCGCAGTAGGCCGGATTGGTGGTGCAACTGATCGCGCCCGCGGCCAGGGCGTCCTCCAGGTCGGCCCCCGATGGGTTGTTGACCCAGAAACGGGTGGGGGTGTCGCGGTGAAGGCGATGGAAATAGTCCGTTGCCATGCATCCTCTCCAAGAAAGCCGTAGCATCTCGTCCTGAAAACAGGCAAGCATCCTGAGCGGAACGGAGCGTCCTGAGCGGAGGCCACGTTGCTTGTGGCCGTAGTCGAAGGATGCGGAGTGAAGTCGAAGGATGCGGCCATAGCGCGATGACCGCTGCGCATCCTTCGACTACGTCCGGCACACAACGCCGGACTCCGCTCAGGATGCTCCGCTATGTGGAGTACAGGGCATCATATCAGCTCAAACACCCCCGCTGCGCCCATGCCACCGCCGATGCACATGGAGACCATGCCGAACTGCACGTCGCGGCGTCGCATCTCGCCGATGATCTGCACGGTCAGCTTGGCGCCGGTGCAGCCCAGCGGGTGCCCCAGCGCG
>VGOD01000151.1 GCA_016876015.1 Chloroflexota bacterium | reverse complement strand
GTTTCATGAGTTGATTTCCCATGCCCACCCAACCCTCTCCCGCCTGGTCGCATCTCAAACCCCACCTCCAGCGCCTGGACCACGCCGCGCTGCTGGCCTTGCTGCGCGACCTGGATGCGCTGATCGCCGACAACAAGGTCTTTCCATCCACGCGCTTCCTGGCCGCAGCGCCGGAGGAGTTGGCCGCGCCTTATCGGCGGATCGTCAAGCAGGTGTTCAACCCAGAGCACGGGATGCCGGGCCTGCAACTGGATGCGCCTGCCAGATCTGGGCCATTCAGTTGCCGATGCCGGGCAGTTGAAACCGCAGCGACCCTTGCCGCATGAATAGAACCGTCAACCGCATGCGAGACCAACCTTACCGCTATGCCCTGGGAGACGAAGCGGGCGAGACCGGCTTCAGATTCGAGCGAGGCTCGACGACCTTCTTCGTGTACTCGTTCTTGCTGGTTGATGACCTTCAGCCGTTGCGGGAATATGTTGACGAGATGCGAGACAGACTGGGACTGGCCGGTCTGGCGGAGTTCAAGTTCCATAACTCCTCGGATGCTAACCGCCGCGATTTTCTTGACGGGTTGCAAGCACTGGACTTTGCTGTCAGGGCGCTGGCGATCGACAAGCGCAGGCTGCCCATATCCTTCCGCAAGATAGGTAAACTGGGCTTCTTTGCTTTTGTCCTCAACGATCTGATGCGACGCATTCCGGCAGGCGAGTTGGGGCAGACGCATTTGATCATGGATCAGTTCGATGGCGTGGAAGAGACTGTCCGGCTGCTCAGGGGACAGTGGCGGGTTAGTAGCAGGTCAGGCAGCATCGGAAAAATCGTGGCCAGGCGCTCGCGCAGCGAGAAGGCACTCCAGGTGGCCGATATGGTGGCAGGCGCGATCTTGCGCAGTGCAACGACAGGTGACTCCAGTTGGTACAGATCAATCCGAGAAAAGGTGTTGCTGTGGGAGTATGCGCCAGACAAAAACCCGCCCAGCTAGCCTGGTGCTTGTCCAGGCAGGCCGCCGTCCGGCGGCTCTTCGCTGGGCGGGAAGAAAACCGGTTGCCCGGTTTGTTGATATCAATATAGCACAGATATGATTGCGTGTCAACACGCAGTCGCGTCTGATTGTCTGCTTTGCCCGACGGTTGCTGTTCTTTCGTGAGTTGATATCCCATGCCCACCCAACCCTCTCCCACTTGGTCGCACCTCAAACCCCACCTCCAGCGCCTGGACAACGCCGCGCTGCTGGCGCTTTTGCGCGAGCTGTATGCGCTGAACGCGGACAACAAGGTCTTCCTGTCCACTCGCTTCCTGGCAGCGTCGCCGGAGGAGGTGGCCGCACCTTATCGCCGGATCGTCAAGCAGGTGTTCAACCCTGACCGTGGGATGCCGAGTCTGCGACTGGGTACGGCGCGCAGGGCGCTGAACGATTTCAAGAAGGCGTGCGCCGATCCGCTCCAGGTCATTGACTTCATGCTCTTTTACGTGGAGCAGGGCGTGATCTGCACCAATAGCTATGGCGATATCAGCGCGCCGTTCTATGAGAGTCTACTCTCGGCTTATCGCAATGCCGCGCAGTTGACTGCTGGGATTAGCGATCCAGCCCGGATCGAACCGCTCCAACCCCGATTCCAGAAGATTATCAGCGACACGCGCAATATCGGTTGGGGCTTCCACGATGGGCTGATTGATATCTACACCGGCGTACTGCCAACCTACTGGGAGCTGTGACGCCACCATGATCCTACTCAACTTCTCCCACCCCCTCACCCCTGAACAACTGGCACAGGTGGCAGCGTTGACCGCCGCGGCCGTCGAGCGGGTGATCGCCGTGCCGGCGCAGTTCGACACCGGGCAGCCGTTCGCGCCACAGGTGGAGGCGCTGCTGGCCGCCATCCCGTTGACGGCCGAGGAGTGGCAGACGTTGCCGTTGCTGATCGTGCCGCCCGCGCTGAACTTCATCACCGCGGTGCTGCTGGCCGAGCTGCACGGCCGCATGGGCTATTTTCCGGCCATCGTGCGGTTGCGGCCCATAGCCGGCAGCCTGCTCCCGCGCTTCGAGGTGGCAGAAATCATCAATTTGCAGGCGGTACGCGAGCAGGCGCGTCGGCCGCGCTGAAGTCGATTCGACGAGGAAGGTAAGACATGCGCATCAATTTCGGCAAGCTGTTTCGACGCTTGGGATTGCCCTTCTGGACGTTTCTGGGCATCGGTCTGTCGGGTGTTTTTGTGAACTACATCGGGACAGCCTTCGAAGTTTCGATCAGGAGCGGGTTGCTTGCGCTAGGCCTAGACGAACAACTCGCCGAAACGTTACCACCATTCGTGGTGCTGTGCTTTGTCATCATCGTCGTCGTTGCGTTGGCTCTTTGGCAGGGACAACGTGTTGTGCCTGTAGCCAAGCGTTTCACGCCGGGCGGCCTCCAGCAACCGGATGGCAAGCGCGGCCTGATCATCTTGGTGAGCAATACCGACAGCGCCATGCAAGCCGTACGCTATCACTTTGTGGAGAAACAGACACTGCGCTACGTGTGGCTGCTGCCTTCAAATGATGTGGAAAGCAAGCGTTTCGGCCCCAGTTCGGCAGGCACGGCGGCCGCTATTAAGGCAAGTTGCGAGGATCTCCAGAAGACCGAAGGCCGCCCGCTGGATGTTTTCCTCTTGGCGCAAGGCGTATCAGCCGGCGATGCCCAAGATACCTTCGATCAGGTCAACCGCGTCTATCGTGTCGATGCCAGCCGACTTCAACTCGCCGCCGAAGAGATTATCGCTGATTTCACCGGGGGTACCAAGCCGATGTCTGTCGGTATGATCATGGCCTGCCTGCCCGTTGATCGGAGCCTCGAGTATGTAGCATTCAACCAGCCCGCCAAACGCATGTCGGGGCCTTTCCTGGTCGACTATCAACATAGTGCTTTCGATCTCATCGGTTAGGGGCAGGCGCGCTATGCTCATCTCCCTCCTTCTCACCCTCACCCCCCAATCCCCCGCCACGCTGCCGGCCGACCTGGGCCGCGCGGTGCAAGCCGAGACGCTGGCGCGGCTGGGCCAGGTTGACCCCGGCTTGGCCGAGGCGATCCACGTGGGCGATGGCCCGAAGCCGCTGACCTGCTCGGGGCTGGCGGGCGCTGACGCCGCGGCCGAGCCGCGCGGGCGCCATCCGGCCGACAGCGTGCTGGTCCGCCCTGATAGCCGCTATTGCGTGCGCGTGACCGGCCTGGTCGAGCCGGTGAGCCGGGCGTTACTGGCCTGTCTGGTGGAACAGCCGCCCGCAACGTGGACGCTGCACGGGCAGCCGTTTCGCGTGTTGGACGCGATCTGCGACCCGGCGCGCGATGCGTGGACGGGCCAGACGAGCTGCGAGGAGCTGGCCGCGGAAGCGTTGCGCCACAGCGACCGCCTGTCGCGCACAGTGACGCTGGAGTTCATCAGTCCCACAGCGTTCAAATCGCAGGAGATGCAGATGCCAGTACCGCTGCCGGGGCTGGTGTTCGGCAGCCTGGTGGAGCGGTGGAATGCGTTCAGCAGCGTGGCGCTCGACCCCGACCTGCGGCGCTTCGCCAACGAGCGGGTGGCGATCAGTCGCTATCGGTTGGAGAGCCGGCCTGTGCCCACGAAAGGCGGCGCGCTGCGCATCGGCGGCGTCGGCCAGGTGACATATACGGCATTGGATGATGATCGCTATGCGCTGGCCGCGCTGAACATCCTGGCCGATTTCGCGCTCTACAGCGGGGTGGGGGTGCAGACGGCGACGGGGATGGGGCAGTGCCGGCGTGTAGTCCAGTAGTGAAATAGTCGAATGATCGCGTAGTTGCAGGGGTGAGTCCGAGAATCAGCAGATCAGCGAGGCGCCGAGGGGGTAGATGACTCAGGCCAAATCGGTTCATTTGATCTTGTTGTTGGGCAATCGCCTTCAGCCGGCGACGATGCTGGCTTACCACCTGCGGCCGGCGCACGTGGCGTGCATTGGGTCAACCGATCGGCCTGATACGGTGAGCGAGGTGCAGGAGGCGTTGACCTATCTCCTCGGCGCGGCGCGGTGGGCCGGGGAGCGCACCGTGGCGCCCTATCGGCTGGATGAGACCCTCACAGCAATTGACGCACTGGCGGCGGATCACGCAGGCGCCTCTCTGATCATCGGCCTGACCGGCTGTCCGTTGCCCATGAGCATCGCGGGCTACGAGGCCGGCCGCCGGCGCGGTTGCCCTGTCCTGTATGTGAACACAGCCGGCGCCGAGGTGGTGGACTTCACGCAGCCTGATCAACAGGAGTCGTTGCGGGTGCGGTTCGCCATCAAGGATTACCTGGCGATCTGCGGGTTGCAGTTGGTAACCGGCCGCAAGCCGCGGTACTTTTCAACCTCTGCAGAGCAGACGGAAGCCGCGCGGCTGTTGGGCCACGCCGACCTACCAGGCGTCGAGGTGATCGCTGCGTTGCGGCAGGCTGGTCTGCTTTCAGGGCGCAGACGGCGGTTGCATCCGGGGACATTGTCCAGGGAGGGCCGTCATCTGCTCCAGCAGCTTGCCGACCTTCACGTCCTGACTGAGGTGAGCGAATCGTTTGGCGGGTTCATCAGTATCCGCGTTCCGACGGTGGGCGAGCAGGCATTCCTCAACGGTGATTGGCTGGAGGCGTACGTTTGGGACGTAGCCCAAGGCTTATTTGCCCAAGACCCCACCCTGTTCGATGCAGCCGACATACGAGTTGCCTTCCAGACGCGTGCCGCGCAGCGCGAAGCGGGCAACATCCTGCGCGAGGTTGATTTCATCGCGCTGCGCGGGGGCGCACCCTTGATCGCTACCTGCAAGACCGGCGCAACGCCGTGGCAGAAACATGACCTGGACGAGGTGGCAGCCGTGGCCCAGCTGTTGGGCGGCGGCTATGTGACTCGGCTGTTTATCAGCAATCAATATCCCCCGATTTCCCCAGATGTGCAGATCCAGAGTGCTTTTGCGCAGTTTCAGGAACAGGCCCGCCGCCAGCGAGTGGTGCTGGTGTCCGGCGAACAGCTCGGACATCTGCCAGAGGTCTTGCGCAAAGAGATAACGGACCCGACCTACAAGCCCCTGTGACCCGCGTGCAGTTCTGCCCCCATTTTACAGAGACCATAGACGTCGTGCGGCCATATGGGCTAGAGTGGAGTCATCAACGTGCCAGGCGCCTGGGCGCCTGGCACGTGGCTTTAGTGTGCTGCGCGCCGTGAGCGACGGATGCGGAACTGGCAGCGCAGCGTAAGCTGGCTGCTGTTGGACGCACATTCCACTGCGACCTGAAAAGGCCGGCCATAGTCCAGCCGTGTGTGGAGGGGGCTCGCATCGTGCACGCTGCCCGCTTCAATTGCCCAGCGGTCGAGGCGGCTGAGCGGCGGCCGCAGGAAGAACAGATGCACCAGTTGATCATCATCGCCAGCGTTTTGGCGGACGTACAGCCGCAGACCCGTGGCCAGTTCGGCCGCCGCGACCTTCGACAGTCTGCTGGCTCGCTGATAGGTTACCAGCAGCTGCGTATCCAGGACGCGGCTATCGGCGTTCGGTGGCAACAGGCACGCACCCGGTGTTGTGTGGCCGTTCTTCAGGGGCAGTTCAAATGGGGGCCCCGCCTCCCAGCGTGCTTCGGCCTCCTGCGCAGCAACAAAGTCCCCCAGCACGCGGCGGGCCCCGGTGAGCAAACGGCCGGCCTCCGGCCGGTCAGCCAGCTGCGTCAACCGTGCCAACACCCGCCGCGCATCGTCCGGGGTGGCGACATGGCGCGCATAACGCCGGATGATGGCCCAAATGGCCGGCGCATCCTCTGGCGGTTTGCAGTTGTAAGCCAGAAACGCTTGCACCAGTGTGACCCAGGCTTCATCCTGGATGACATCCAGCCCACACAGGCGTGCGACCAGCTCTGGCGGCCAGCGACCAGGTTCAGTATCCAGCGCGTCGGGCGAAAACCGAAACACCCGACTGCGGGCCGTGCGTGCCTCCTTCACTTCCTCTACCAGGCCCAGATCAGCCAACATGCTCAGACCCAGGCCGGGCTGCACCCTGGTGGGCAGGGCCGGGAGGATCGTGTGGGCCAGGGCAACGATGCGGCGGGCGCCGGCTGTCATCTGTACCAGCGGGCCGGAGGTGGGTGTCGGGCTCCCGGCGCTATCTTCCGTCATACAGGCGAACAATCCCAGCAGCGCGGCCCGATAGCCCCAGTGATTCTTGCCCAGCCAGCCCGGCCAGCGTCGCAGTACGTAGGCCCGTGGGGCATAAACCACGCCTTCGTCCGCGAAGTCCGGCCACCCCAGCAGGCGATAGATCTCCGTGTCATCAGCCTCGCCGCGCGCTTCTACCAGCCAGCCCCGCGCCTGCAGCCGCGCCAGTGTATCCATGTAGGTCACATGGCTCACGATATTAGGGACGCGGGGATCCGAGTTACGGGTCCAATGGTTCTCGCGCGCCGACTCCGGAAACTTGACGTACTGCCCGCCGTCGCACATAGCCAGCAGCAGATGACGTGCGTCGAAATCGCCCGTTGTTGCCACATCACGCAACCACTGCCGCGGGACGAAATAGAAGCGGCTGGGCACAAAGGGATAGCGGTGAAGGGAGAAGGCGGGGGTCGGCTCAAGCGTCACGTTACACTCCGTGAACTCGTCATACGCCAGCAAGTGATGTATAATCCAACTGTAACCGGGCCTGGACGAGCAGCGGGCCCGGCGAGCCGGCATATCCTATCCCCTGTGCCGGGGGGGATGCTTCGCACGTCCCCGGAACAACACTGCTCGGTAGAACGACAGAGCCCCAGGGTAGGATGGCGCTTTGCCGTTCGGTTAGCACGATTGTACCACAGAAAAGGAGTTTCGACGATGTAAAAAGGCCACAAAACCGCGCTGCCACCTGTCAGATCGGGCGGCTTAGCGCTCTTCCGTAGCATGCCAGCCATATCTTTGGTACTTTGGAGCCAGACAACCATGAGTTGTCTGGCTCTTTTCATTGTTGGCCCCTCGATGTGAAAGAACGGGGGACGTGTCAAGCTCCTAGCATTAACAGATACAGCAGGAAAGGAGGCAAAGATGCGCGTTCGCAAGCGGGTGTGGGTGGCGGATGACGCGGCGAACCTGGCCCAGGATCGGGAGAACGGCTGCCGGATCAATCACGAGGCGCTCCTGGCTTACGCCGCACGGCTGGGCGTCATCGTCCACGCAGGTATCTATTTCCCGCGCTACAACGGGCTGGAGCGGGATCGCAGCCAACTCATCAGCTTGAAGCAGACCGCCGGCTTTACCGAGATGGAGGTGCGGCCGGTGCGACAACGACCCGACGGCAGCTATAAATCTGACATTGATACGGTGATCACCATGTCAGCCTGGGGCGCCGCGGTGACGGGCCAGGCCGATGTGGTGGTGCTGGCCAGCGGTGACTCGGACTTCGTGCCGCTGGTGGAAGGGCTGGTGCAGCGAGGGATCGAGGTGCATGTGATCGGGCCGGACAACGGGACTGCGATCGAGCTGGCAGTGGCAGCAGATTGCTTTCTGTACGCCAGCCAGGTGCCGGGGTTGACCCAGCCGACCGGCAGCCCGGCGACGCCGGTCACCGCCAGCCAGGCAGCGGCGGAACGTCCGGCCGAGCGGTTGGGGGGCAACGGCAATGGCCTGCACACCTTTCCTGTGCCCAGTTTGGTCAAGCCCAATTGAGCGGATTTCTGGCCGCCTGACAAGGGGCCGGGCGACCAACATACCAACGAGCAGAGACAAGGAGGACAAGATGGGTATCTTGAGACAGGTCGAACGCCGGTCGTGCGGGTGTTGTCTCTTTGTGGCGCTGGGCTTTCTGCTGCTGGTCGGCGGGCTGATCTTCCTGATCGTGCAGGTCGCCAGCGCGGAGGCGACGCCGCCGGCCTACGATGTGGTCCTGGTCTCCGACCAGAGCCCTTCGATGTGGGACTGCGACGGGATCGGGACCGACCCCGAGCTGCTGCGGGTGGATGCGGCGCGGCTCTTCATCACGGCCCTGGGTGCGGACAGCAGCGCGCGCTACCGGCTGGCGCTGTTGCACTTCGGCGGCCAGGTGATGCCGGTGGCCCCGTTGACCGATCTGGCCGACGCGGCGGCCCGGCAGGCCCTGGTCGCAGCCGCCAGCCAACCGCAGCCGATCCGCTGGACCGATCACCTGCTGGCGCTGCGGGCGGCCGCACAGATCCTGGCCGAGACCGGCGAGCCGGGCAGCCGTCGCCTGATTGCGCTGCTGACCGACGGGGAACCTGCGCCCAACCCGACGGTCTATGGCCGGCCCTACGCGGCCGGCGAATACTTGCGTGAGCTCCAGGGGGTCGCCGATGAGTTGGCCCAGGCCGATACGGCGCTGGCAGTGGTGCTGTTGAGCGACACCCGCACCAGTTGCGGCCGGCGGGTCGCCAGCGAGTGGATCGGCCCCTGGACGGCGCTGGCGGAGACGACGCCCGGCGGCGAGCTGTACGCGGCCAGGGAGGCCGAGGATCTGCTGCCGGTCTACCACGCCATCGTGCGGCAGATGCTGGGTGTGGCCGATGGCGCCAGCCCGGCGACGACTGCGGTCCTGACGCCGGCCGCGCCCTTGGTGGTGGCGGCGCCGGTAACTGAGCCGCTGGCCAGCCTGATCCTGACGGTGTGGAAGCGCGACCCGGCGACGGTGGTCGAGGTGCGCGATCCGGCCGGGGACCGGGTCGTGCCGGGCCAGGCTGATGTGACGATGACCGGACAGGGTCCAGCCGGCCGGGAGGAGGTGTGGCGGGTCGAGCAGCCGGCCCTGGGCACGTGGCAGGTCATCTTGACGGGCCAGGGGCGGGTAAGCGTGTGGCAGGATCGGCTCCCCCTGCCCACGCCGACGCCCACAGCCAGCCCGACGCCGACGATCACGCACACGCCGACGGCCAGGTCCACGCCGACGAGCACCGCGACGGCCCGGCCCAGCGTCACGCCGACGGCCCTGACTCTGCCGCGCATCATCTGGCTGACACCGACGCCGACAGCGGCGCCAACAGCCAGCCTGGCCAGCGATACCTTACCGGCCGCGCCTGCGCCCCGCCAGCCACTGTGGCTACTGGTGGCGGGTGGCGGCGTCCTTGGCCTCGGCGGGTTGGCCGGCGGCGCGGCGGCCGTGCGCCGTCGCAACAGCCCGTTCCTGAGCGGGCAGTTGATGCCCCTGGCCGCGCCAGCCGCCGCGCCGCTGCTGTCGCCCCGTGACCTGGGCAGCGAACGCCGACGCCAGGTTATCCTGGGACAGCGGGGACAGGGCGCCTGGACGCTGCCGGGCTGGCCAGGCGCGGTGCGCCTGACGGCCACGAGCCGGCGCACGGTGCGCATCAGCCCCCTGACGGGCGAGGCGACGGTGGACGGGCAGCCCCTGCGCCTGTCGGCCGACCTGACCGATGGCACAGTCATCGGCTGTGGGGAGTATCGGATCCGGTATGAGAATTTATTGACATAACCTCACCTCATCCCCTCTCCTGGCCGGAGAGGGGATGAGGTGAGAAGAATTCACCAGGAGGATTCCTATGAACGGGCAAGGAAACGGCAATGAAGGATGGACGGCGCGCCAACTCGGGCAAGGCAATGGAAACACGATAGGAGAGACTCCCATGGAACCTGTGATGACCCACGAAGCAGTTTCTGCAACCGAGGGGCTGATGCAACAAATGGAGGCGGCGGTAAACGCAACGCGCACCGCGCAGGTCAGGCCCATGCGGTGGCGGCGGGTCACGGCTAACACCCGGCCGGCGCGCGTGCGGCTGGATCGGCCGCTGTTGTTCGCCGGGATCGGCGGCTCGGGCCGCCGCATCGCCACGCGGGTGAAGGCGACCTTCATCGAGCGTTTCGGCCATGTGCCCGAGAACGCGGTCATCCTGGCCTATGACAGCGCCGATGACCCTATCTCGGTGCGAGAGGGGCGGACGGGCCGCGTGGTGACGCTGGAACCGGGCAGCCAGTTCTTCCTGCTCGACCGGGTGCCGCTGGCCGGCATCCGCCGGGCGCCCGAACGCCACCCCGATGTCAGCGAACGGCTCGGCGACGACCTGTTCCGCATCCGCCGGGCCAGCATCCAGGATGGCGCGGCGGGCGAGCGCGGCCAGGGCCTGATCTCGCTGATGTGGAACGTGCCGGCCATCGTCCGCCAGCTTGAGGCGGTGATCCGCCGCCTGGTGGAACGCACCGATGACCTGGGCCATGCGCTGGCGGCCCGCCGTGGCATCAACGTGGTGGTGGCCGGTTCCACCTGTGGCGGCCAGAACAGCGGCGGCATGTTGGATTTCACCTACCTGGTTCGCGAGGCGCTGGCGGCGGTGGGCGAGTTGGGCGAAAGCAGCCGGGTGCTGGGGGTGGTCGTGCTCCCAGGGGCCTTCCCTGGCGTGCGCGGGCCGAACTTCGACGCCAACACTCACGCGTTCTTCACTGAGCTGGACGCGTTGCAGACCGGCCGCGGCTTCCAGGCGCGCTATCCTGGCGGCGTGACGGTGAACAGCAAGGAGCCGCCCTTCGACGTGGTATTGGCGTTCGATGGCGTAGATGAACACGGCATGGCCTTCGCCAACCACGAAGAGGTGTGCGAGCTGGCAGCGCAGGCCATCGGGTTGATGTTGAGCTCGGAAGTCGGCGCGCAGGAGATCTTTACGGCTCTCAATGAGGCGGGGGTGCTGCAGGGCGTGAGCCCGGCCGGCCACGGCCTCTATCTGGCCACGGCCGGCCAGTCGGTGATCCGCTTTCCGGCGCAGGCGACGGCCGGCCGCTGCGCGGCGTGGCAGGCGGCCGAGATCGCCGACTATTGTCTGGCCGACCCAACCCCCTTGACTCCCCCTTCCCTCGCCGGACAGAGGGAGGGAGGGATAGGTTTCGCCGGCGCGCAGGCCTTGCGTCAACGGCTGAGCCTGAATGCCAACGGCGCGCCCTATGATGTACAGATGGTTCCGCCGGCCAGCCTGGAGCAGGCGCCGCAAGAGGAACAGCCGACTATGGCGCGCGCTTTCGTCACGCACTTCATGCAGCGCCGCGTGCATGGCGATGCATTTGGTGCGATTGTGAAGACCACGGAAAGCCTGACGGCCGAGCTGCGCGGCGACATCACCGCCGGATTGGCAAGCGTCTTGCGCGGCGGCCAGTTGGCGCCCGCGGCGGCATGGTTGGCGAAAGTGGAAGCCGACTTGCAGACCGAATGTGCAGGCATGCGCGCCGAAACCGAACGCCTGGCGGCCGGGCTGGAGAGCCACCGCAAGGCGCTGGAGGCGTCCGGCGCCGCGGTTGACCGGGCGGCTGAGGCGCTGTTCCTGTTTCGCAAGAGCCAGATGCGGGCGGCCGTGAACCGCTACCTGGATGACGCCGGGCAGTTCGCCCGCCTGACGCTGCAGCAGCGGGTTGCGGATGCGGCCGGCGAGGCCCTTCAGGCCGGGCTGCGGGTGGCGCGCGATCATGGCCGGCGGTTGGCCGAGGCGCAGGCTCGCCTGCACCAGGCGCGCAGTCTGTTGTCTGGTCGCGCGGCCGAGTTCGAGCGCCTGGCCATCGGATGCAGCGAGATCAACTTGGCCACGCCAGAGCTGGTAGCCCAGCTCTATGCGCAACACCGGCGTGAGTCCGCCGAGCTGGCGCTACAAGCTGCCGGCCAGGCAGAGGACCTTTTGGGCTGGGGCGAGCTGACGGCCGAGGCGTTGGCAGCCCGCCTGACGGAGGCCGCGGCCCAGGCGTTCGCACCCTTGACCGAAATCACTGTGGAGGATGTGTTGGCCATTCGCTGGGATGATCGCTCCGCCGGCCAATGGATCAGCCGGCTGAGCGGCCTGGCCGCAGGCGCGTGGAACCAGGACCGGGCGCTGATGCCCGACGGCGGGGCCAGCCAGGCCAGCTTCCTGACCATCGGCGTGCCAGATGCGACGCAAAGCATCTTCGCTAACGCCGGCTACACCCTGGTCAGCACCCATGATCCTGAACGCATCGTGGCGCTGCGCACGGTCTACGGCGCATCGTTCGACACGCTGAAAGGCGCGGCCGGCTGGCAACGGGCGTACGAGGCCGCGCAGCGCAGGGGGCTGCCGCTGCACGTGGTGAGGACTGAGTAGTTGGTAGGTTGGTAAGTTGGTAGGTGGGTAGATTGGTCGCCGCCCAGTTTCCCAGTTTACCAATCTACCAATAGCCAAAGGAGTCACCTATGGCCGAACAGACATCACGTGAAGCCAAGCGCCGCATCCGCCGGGCGGTGATCCTGACGGACGGGCCAGCGGCCGCGGCCGTGGCAGCAGAGACGCTGACGCTGAGCCAGGCGTGGCTGGGGGTGGAACCGCCATTGGTGGTGGTGAACAACTCCTGCCGTGAAGACGCCATGAAACCACTTTCCGGCGGAGACATCGGAGAGGACAGGGCTCCGACACTGACGGCGCTCAGCCAGGCGTGCGACTGCCTTGCCAGCGGCGAAGCCATCGGCCGATTGCAGGCGGCCGGATACACCCTGGCGCGGCCCGATGAGATCCAGCTCTGGGTCATTGCGGATGTTACAGCGAGTGCGGGAGATTGCCTCGCCTGGACCGCTCGCCCTGCCGCAGCCAGGCCGGCGGCAATATCGGCGCTGCTGTCCATGCTTGCCGCTACGGTTTGGCGGCGCATGCGTATTCATGTTTCGACGCGCGGCTTGCTCTTGGCTGAACCGGCGACCGAGGTGCTGGCAGCCAGATGGGCGCGCGGCCTGGTGGATGCCGGCGCCGAGCAGGTATACCTGGCCGGGGCCGTGGATGCCGCGCGCCTGAGCTGGCAGCCGGGCGTTTGGCAGACGCGGGCCGCAACGGCCCTAGCGGCGTTGCTGTGGAGTAACGTGCTGTTCCACAGTCTGTCCCAGTCATCGCTCTCGAACTCCTGTGACCACGAGAGGCCGGCGGCAGATGGCGACGTCGTCGGGGTCTGGAGCATCGGTGCGGCGGCCTGGCAGTCGCCGCTGGGGCAAATCCGGCGACACGTGGCCATCAGATGCGCCATGCGAATCGTGGAGCAGCTCAAGGAGCAGAGCCAGGCCTGGAAGATTTCTGAATCCTCGAAGGTCTGGCGGAGCGACGATCTCCCTCCTTGGGAGCCGCCCGAACTGGCAGTGGCGCCCGAACGCCATCGCCTGGTTCTGGAGAGCGTCGTGCCGCTGGCGCCGGCCGCCCAGATCTGGGGCCGGCAGCGGCCCGCCTGGCGCGGCCTGCGGCAGCTCCCGGCAGCGCTGCGCGCAAGCGCGGAAAAGCGTGCGGCCCAGGCGCATGATGAGCAGTACACGCCACGCGGGGAGTGGTTGGGCGGCCAGGTGACCGCCTGGGAGGCAGCTCTGGAGCAATTGCGGCAAGAGCGCCTGAGGCCGGCGACAGGTTGGCCGGCCGTAGGGCTCTACCAGCGGGAGCTAGAGGCCCTGGCTGCTGAGCTCCAGGCCGCGTGCGTGACTCTCGAGGACTGGCTTGAGGAAGCAGGACGCGGTTTCGAAGCCGCCGCAGCAGGAGCGACGCAGGCGCGGCAGGCGCTGGAAGCGTTATGCGCAGGGTTTCCGGCGCCGACCCGCGCCGCGGTCTGGGCAACGCTGCTTCAGCCCTGGCGCTGGCTCAAGATCGCGTGGGCTTACTGGATCAAGCTGCCCCGCTGCGCTCAGAAATACCTCGATGCAGTCTATCATCAGGGACAAGCGCGTTGGGCCGAGGCAAACACGCATGTCCTGCGCCAGGCCTACCTGGCCATGGCCCAGGTGACGCACGATCACCAGGCCGCGATCAAGAAGCTGTACGTTGCCCTGGCCGAGGCGCAAGCCGATCTCGCCAGGCAGCTTGATGGCCTGGACGCGCCGCCGGAACCGTGGGACGAGGCGCAACTGCAGCGACTGGCCGGCGCCATGCTGCCGGAGGTCTGGCCGGCCGCCTGGACCCTGGCTGATCACGCGCCAGGCGCTTATGGACAGTCAGGACGCGTCAAGAAACAAGTTCCTGAACTGGCTCGGTCGGAGACCGGCCAGAGGGG
>VGOD01000150.1 GCA_016876015.1 Chloroflexota bacterium | reverse complement strand
TAACTGGCGCCGCTCGCGGGCGAGCAGCTTGGCCCACGCTTCGACCTCGGCCAGCGTCGCCGGGTCAGGCTCGGCATGGGCCAGGCAGACGATCACGGCGGCGGGCGATGGACGTTCGCGCCTGCGCTGCGTCGTACTGGCTTCCAGGGCGGCAACCCGTGTCAAGTCAAATGATAATGTTACCGGACGGGCGCGCTTGCGCTTTTCAGCCTGCGCGCGGTACAATCACGGCAGTGGGATAACGAAGGAGAAGGACACACCATTGCAATTGTGATTAGTCAATTGACGTGGACGCGGTGCTCTTCTGGGTGGTATGGGATGCCAAGAAGGCCGCGCTGGAGGTCGAGGACTATCACACCGCCATCGCCTGGGCCGCGCAGACTGCCTTGCGCGAGGTGATCGGCCAGATGAACCTGGCCGAAATCCTGGTCGGCCGCGCCGCCATGGATGTCCAGTTGCAGAAGATCATTGACGAGCGCACGACCCCGTGGGGCGTCACCGTGCAATCGGTGGAAATCCGCGACGTGGTGATCCCGCCGGACCTGGAGGTCGCGATGAGCCGGCAGGCGCAGGCCGAGCGCGAGCGCCAGGCGCGCGTCATCCTGGGCGAATCGGAGAAGCAGATCGCCCAAAGCTTCGCCGATGCCGCGCTGGCCTACGTGGATAACCCGACTGCGCTACACCTGCGCGCCATGAATATGCTCTTCGAGGGCCTGAAGGAGCGCGGCGCGACGATCATCGTGCCCTCCAGCGCGGTGGATACGATGAACCTGGGCGGGCTGTCGGGCCTGGCCGCGCTGGCGCGCCAGGCCGGCCCGAACGACAGGCCGGCCGCCGGCTGATCCGTGGCGGCATCTTCTCCATTGGTAGGGGCGATCCCTTCGACTACGCTCAGGGCAGGCTCCTTGCGGTCGCCCGCTTGGGCAGGCGCAAGACCATGCCCCTATGTCGGCCGGTCTCCTGACCGTGCCCGCTTTGGTTCCCTCGTTGCTCGCGCCGGTTCCGTAAACCGGCGGCGGGTCACAGACCCGCCCGGAGCAAGGAAAACTTCCCTCGTTGCTCACGCCGGTTCCGTGAACCGGCGGCGGGTTACAGACCCGCCCGGAGCAAGGAAAACTTCCCTCGTTGCTCGCGCCGGTTCCGTGAACCGGCGGCGGGTCACAGACCCGCCCGGAGCAAGGAAAACTTCCCTCGTTGCTCGCGCCGGTTCTGTGAACCGGCGGCGGGTCACAGACCCGCCCGGAGCAAGAGAGGTTCGTTTCTTTGAAACCCCCCAAGTGCCAGGCACTTCCGAAGTGCCTGGCACTTAGGGGGCGATTGGGCGCATTTACGAGTTGGGGGAGGCCTCCCACTGGAACAGTGACTCGAAGCGTCCGTTGACCCAGGAGAGTCTCAAGTGCAGCAAGTGATTGAAGCCGTCATCGCTCCAACGCATGCCGACCCCTTTGAAGCGTTGTTGAATGAGCCATTTGCAGGCGCTCTCGACCAAACCGCTGCCAATGGGCAGTCCCAGTGCCTTGAGCTGCTCGTAGTTGATATGATCGCGATGTTTGTCCAAATACGCGTACAGCTTGGTCAATGTTTCACGGGCCGAATTAGGCAACCCGTCCAGTTCCAACGCTTGCGCAATGTCAGCCAGCACCTTGTCCGCCTCACCGTGGCGCAGCCGATGCCGTGCCAAGACGAACCATTGCCGGGCGCGTTTCGTGCGGCCGTCGAGCCAGGCGGCGGCGCCTTTCCACACGTTCTGCGCCGCATGGTAGAAATCCAGGATCCCGATGGCATAGGGGCTCAAATTCTCGGCGAACAGACGCCAAAAGCCCCGCGCCCCATCACTCAGCCAAGCGACCTGTTTAGCTTTGCGAATCCCTTGGCGCAGGGCCTCGAGCCACAGCCGTGGGGCCAGCGCCTCCATATTCCCCAGCACGGCCACCAAGCGGCGCCGCTCCAAACGCGTCACCTCCTGCCCGGTGCGCGTGGTGTGGCGCCCCAAGCGAGCCAAAATCGCCACTTTCACTTCGCGCCAAACAGTCTTCCCTTTGGGAGTGCCCACCTCGGGCCGGAAAGGAACCATGACCCCGTCCGCGCCAAGCAACAGCGGGCGCGCCGCGGTCTGCGTCTCGATCGGCTCCTCAGCCGGCGCTTGGCCCGCCGCCAGGCCCTGCAAGTCCCGCTCCAGGCGCTGCCAGGCCCGTTGGCCCGCCTCTTGCACCCACAGCCACACCGCGCCCGCACTGACGCGCACCCCACTCAGCACATGCAACAGCGCCACCACCGTCTCAAAGGGCACAAAGACCGCCAGGGCACATCCCGCCTGTTGCAACTCGCCACTGGTGCGCTGATGGGGTGCCAACCCCAGGGCTGCGTCCAGAGGGGCCATCTGACCAATCTTACACCCGCGGGGGCAACGCCCGACCCGGCGCCGCCAGCGAATGCACCCCAACAGGCTTTCCACCTGACGCGCCACCCACCCCTTGCTGCGCAATGGCGTGCCACAGCGGGGGCAACACGGCCACTCGGTCGGCTGGCGCGCCCGCTCGGCCAGCACTTCCTCTACGATCTGGCGCGCCAGAACACGCGCCAGGCGCCAAGCCGCCCAAACCAGCAACGCCAACGTCGGCGCGGTCTGCACCGCGCTGAGTAAAGGTTGCCAAGATGGATCACCCTGGCGTAGACTATCGGTCAAACACAACATCGGGACTGCAATCCTTTCGGGACTCAAGTATGGCCCCGCCAGGATACTTCATCCCGCCTGTTGTGACAACTCTCCCCCAAGTGCTAGATGCGCCCGGGGCGATTCTCAGGACAGGAGGCGCTATGAGCGAACAGATACAGTGGGAATATCGCGTGCAGAGCATCGGCGGCGTGTTCGGCGCGAAAGACGAGGAGCTCGAATCCACGCTCAACGAATGGGGCGAGGAGGGCTGGGAGGCGGTGAGCGTTTTCGCCGCCTCCAACGTCGGCAAGGCCACCATTGTGGCCAGGCGACCGCTGACCCGCGCCACCCGACGCCAGCGATCTATGCCGGGATGAGGCGTGTGCGCGGCGGACCCCTGACCTGCGTCATGGCCTGTGGCCACGTCCGGCGGTAGAATGCGGCCGGAGGTTTCACCCATTCTGCTACCGGAGGCTTTCGTGTCCGCACCTCGACTGCTGATCCTGCTGACGAACGATGATGGCATTCGCTCCCCTGGCCTGTTGGCGGCCGCCAGGGCCGTCTGTGACCTGGCCGACCTGCTGATCGTCGCGCCGGCCGTGCAACAGAGCGGCATGGGCCGCGGGACGCCGCCCATCGTCGGCGGATCAGTCACACAACAACACCTGGCGGAGCTCCTCGGCCCGCAAGTGGATTGTCATAATGTATCGGCTTACAGTCTGACCGGCTCGCCCGCCCAGGCCGTGATATATGGCATCTTGGCGCTGGCGCCGCGCCGGCCCGATCTGGTGATTTCGGGCATCAACTATGGCGAGAACCTGGGGACTTGCGTTACGGCCTCGGGGACGGTGGGCGCAGCGCTGCAGGCCGCCGAGTTTGGCATCCCCGCCATGGCTGTGTCGCTAGAAACCATTGCGGCCTACCATTATCATCACGGCGACGATGTGGACTGGCGCATCGCCGCCCATACTACGCGCGCCTTTGCGAACGCCATGCTGCGGACGCGACTGCCTTTCGACGTTGACGTATTGAAGATAGATGTCCCGGCCGACGCCAGGCCTGATACGCCGTGGCGTATCACTCGCCAGTCACGTCAGCCCTACTTCTGGCTCTTTCGCGCAGCAAACCAGCCGCCGCCGAATCCCGGCGAGCTTGTGCGGCTCGACTATGAAATCCGGATCAACTGGGAGACGCTAGAGCCGGATTCCGACATCCATGCCTTTGTCCGCGACCGGGTCATCGCGGTCACGCCGCTCAGTCACGATCTGACTTCGCGCGTGGGCAGGAAAGAGCTGGAGACGGTCTTGCAAGGAGTCAACTTGCCATGAAACGTTGGTTTGCGCCGGTCATCATGGCCGGCATCGCACTCATGCTGTTGGTCGGTTGTGGACCGGCCGGCCAGCCGTTCAAGTTCGACACCCCGCCGTGGAGCGACGGCGAGGTGACCGTCTACGACGTGTTGAGCCGCGAGGGCGCGACTCTCGGCTCGACGCGGTGGAGCTGGAGCCGCGGCGCCGATGGCGTCTGGACGCAAGCCTATGAACTGACCATGACCGGCCGTCACGATCGCGGCGAAGTCGTGCTGGACGCAGATTTGCGACCGCTGCGCTCGTGGCGCGAGATGAGCGGGAGCCGCCTCGAGACGATCTACGGCGTCGAGACGATCACGATCAGCAGGACCGCGGCCGATGGCAAGATCACATCGCAGGAGCTGAAACGGCCGGCCGATGCGGTGGACAACGAGATTTCGCTCCAGGCGCAGCGCGCCCTTCCGCTGGCGGCCGGCTATGCCACCCGCTATACCGATGTCATCCCGGCCACCGGTCTGACGGCGCCCATCCAGTTGCGCGTGACCGGCGCCGAAACGCTTACCGTGCCGGCGGGAACCTTCGCGACCTGGCGCACGGTCATGAGCACCGGCCCGACCTCGCACGATGCCTGGTATGGGCAGGCCGCGCCCTATCCGCTTGTCAAATACGTCAACCGGTCATCGGGCGCGACGTTCGTCTTGCGTTCCATCAGCCAGGCCGGCGCGGCCGCGCCGGTCGCCCCAACCGCGGCGGCCGCCGCCCCAGCTGGCCCTCCGGCGCTGAACGTGGGCCTTCTGGTCGCAGCTTTCGCCGTGCAATATCCGCTGATGCTCATCTTGCCGATCCTGCTCGGCTGGCGGCTGCGCCGGCGCTATGGCGTCAGTTGGGCCATCTTCGGCGTCGGCGCGCTGACCTTTATCGCGTCGCAAGTCGTGCATCTGCCGCTGAATTGGGCGCTGGGGCTGCTGGGCGGCGGCCGCGGGGTGGCGCTGTGGCCGCTGGCGGCGATGGCGCTCGTCGCGGGGCTGAGCTCCGGCGTCTGCGAAGAGGGCGCGCGCTGGCTGGTGTTGCGCTTCTTTCTGAAGCGGACGCGCGGGTGGCGACCGGCGCTCCAATTCGGGGCCGGCCACGGCGCCGCAGAGGCGATCATCTTCGGCCTGCTCGCGCTGTTGACGACGATCCAGATGCTCGCGCTGCGTTCGCTCGACCTGACCGCAGTGCAACTGCCCGGCGCCACGGCCGATCAGGTGCGGGCGGCGCTGGCACAGTTCTGGGGTCAGCCGTGGTACATGCCGGCCGTGGCGGGCCTGGAGCGCGTGTTCGCGCTCATGATCCACGTCGCCCTGGCGGTATTGGTGATGCGTTCTTTCACCCACCGCAACCTGCTCTACCTGGCGGCAGCCATCGGCGTTCACACGGCCGTGAATACCTGGGCGGTGTGGGCGATGCGGACAGTTGGTGCGTTGTGGGTGGAGGTTGGCGTGGCCGTGATGGCCCTGGCGCTGCTCTGGCTGACCAGCCGGCTGCACGACAAGCCAGCCGAGGCCGCCGCGGTCGCCGCCGAGACATCAGCCCCCACAGCCGCCGATCTCAAGCCGGTCGCGCTCACGGCCGAGGAATTGGCGCGTCGCGCCGACGCGTCGCGCTATCAATAAGGGGTGACACATGATCCGAACCGAAGCACTCTGCAAGTACTTCCAGATGAAGAACAGGCAGATCAACGCCGTGGATGGGCTGAGCCTTGAAGTGAAGCAGGGCGAGGTCTTTGGCTTTCTGGGGCCGAACGGCGCCGGCAAGACCACCACCGTGCGGCTGCTCGTCTGCCTGATTGGGCCGACGGCCGGCCGCGCGTGGGTCAACGGCCTGGAGGTCGGTGTGGCCGCTCGCGCCATCCGCGGCCAGGTCGGCATCTTGACCGAGTCGCCGGGGCTGTACGAACGGCTGAGCGCGCGGCGCAACCTGGAGATCTTCGCCGATCTGTATGGGGTGCAGGACGTCAAAGGCCAGGCCGAGAAATACCTGCGCTTGCTGGGGCTGTGGGATCGCCGTGAGACCGAGGCCGGAACCTTCAGCAAGGGGATGCGCCAGAAGCTAGCCATCGCCCGCGCGCTGCTCCACGAGCCGCCGATCCTCTTCCTGGACGAGCCGACCAGCGGGCTGGATCCCGAAGCTGCCAAGACGGTGCGCGATTTCATCGAGACGTTGCGTGGGCAAGGCCGCACGATCTTCATCTGCACCCACAACCTGGATGAAGCCGAGCGTCTGTGCGACCGGATCGGCGTCTTTCGCCAGCGACTCATCGCGGTGGACACGCCGGAGGCGCTGCGCCGCCAGCTCTTCGGCCGGCAGACGGTGGTGCACCTGGTGGCGCCAGGGCAGGCGGCCGATCATGTCCCCACGCCAGCGCAGCTTGCCGATGTTGCGCGGAGCCTGCCGTTCGTCAAACACGTGGAGACGCTGGGGGGGAACGATGGGAGCGGAAAACTCGTCATCAGCCTGGACGATCCGGCTGTGCACAATCCCCTGATCGTGCGCGCGCTGGTCGGCCGCGGCGCGCTGATCCAATTCGTCAACGAGCTGAAACACTCGTTGGAGGACGTCTACCTCAGCCTGATGCGCAACGATACTGACGGAGGAGCCGCACAATGAAACTGATCCGAACTATCATCCGCAAAGAGTGGGAAGATGTGCGGCGCAACAAGCTGGTGATGTCTGTGGTGGTGGGCGTGCCGCTGTTGATGGCCGCGATCCCGATCATCATGCTCTTCATCATGAGCCGCGTGCCGACCGATCCGCGCGAGCTGGAGGAAATGGGCCGCATGTTGGCGAACCCGATTTTCGCCGGCCTGACCCCCGCCGAGGCGCTGCAATCGGTGATGGCCAGCAATATGCTCGTCTTGTTCCTGATGATGCCGTTGATGGTCCCGGTGACTATTGCGGCCTATAGCATCGTCGGCGAGAAGATCTCACGATCGCTGGAGCCGCTGCTCGCGACCCCCATCAGCACCGCGCAGTTGCTGGTGGGCAAGGGGCTGGCCGCTGCGCTGCCCGGCGTCGTCATGGCATGGTTCAGCTATGGTGTGTTCCTGGTCTTCGCGCGCATCTTCGCGGTCAGCGACCGGGTGTTCAGCATCTTCATCCACCCCATGTGGCTGATCGCCATGTTCGTGCTCTCGCCGTTGCTGACGATCATGGCGGTGAACGTGGGCATCATCGTCAGCAGCCGCACGACCGACCCGCGCGCGGCCGAGCAGTTGGGCTCTTTGGTGATCCTGCCGTTGATGGTGCTCTTCTTGGGCGCCATGTCTGGCTTCATCATGTTGAACAACCTGACCTTCTGGCTCGCCTCGGCGGCCGTCGCAGTGCTGGATGTGGGATTGGTCTACCTGGGCGTGGCCTTGTTCCAGAGGGAAACGATCTTGACCCGTTGGAAATGAAGACGCCCAACTACCGCCGCCTCTACATCTATCTGGTCGCCACGGTGAGCTGGCTGGCTCTGTTGGCTGGCAGCCTGGTCAGCAGCCATTTTCTGGCGCGTGGGCTGGCGGCGGGCATGGGGCTTGCCGCGACGCTGGCGCGGCTCGGCGGCCCGGCCGGCCTGGGGTTCCTGGTCGCCATCATCGCTCTGCCGATCTGGGCGACGCACTGGTACTTCGCGGAGCGCGCTGGCCGGCCGCTGACGATGGCCGGCGCGCAAGAGCGCGCATCGGCGGCGCGCAAGGCGCATCTGTACATCGGTCAGGCCGCGGCCGTGTTCGCGATGTCAGTGCAGGCCGGGTTTCTCTTGTATGACCTGCTGCTGCGCATCCTGGGTGGGCCGGTCAGCCCTAACCGGCCGTGGCCCGGCTGGCCGCTGGCGCTAGCCGTGGGCGGGGCGCTGTCGTTGCTCTTCTGGGCCTATCTGCGCTGGTGCACGGTGCGCGACGACGACTTCGGCCAAGAGGCAGCCGGGGCCGCGGCCGTGCGGCGAAGTTACTTCTATCTGTTGGCTGGCCTGGGCTTTGCGACGCTGGCGGCCGGCGCCGGCGAATTCGTGCGCGCGTTGGCATGGGCCTGGGCCAGCGTTCCCTTCCCCGCGGCGTGGCAGATCGTCTTCGCACGCAGCGTGGCCTCCGGCGTGCTCGGCATGGCGGTCGGGCTGAGCGCCTGGAACCGCGCGAATGCTTTGGCGTACCAGGCGCCAGAGGCTGAGCTCCACACCCTGGGCCGTAAGCTGCTGATCTTCGGCGGCGCCCTGGCCGGCGCGGTCGCGGCGCTGGCGAGCCTGGCGTACCTGCTGCGGCATCTGTTTCTGGGGATGTTTGGCCTGCCGCTCTCCGCGGAGCAGGCTGGCTGGGGCGGTCTGCTGGGCATCGCCGTCGCCGCTCTTCCGGTCGGCGCAGCCTATTGGATTGGGTTCGGGCTGGCCAGCCAGGACGACATCGCGGAGGCCAAGGAAACCCCGGCCGCGGCCGTGGCGCGACGCCTTTATCGCTACGCGCTCGCCGCAGCCTGTCTGACCGCCTTCTGGTTTGGCATGACAGAACTGCTCCGGCTGGCGGCCGCGGGGCTGACGGGCCAGGGAGCAGCAGGCGCGCCCGCCGCCGACGCAGCCGCACAGTTCAGCACGGCCGCGGCGCTGCTGCTGGTCGCCGCGCCAGCCTGGTGGGCGCACTGGTGGTCGCAACAGACACGCGCGCGGCGAGATGACCCGGCAGGGGCGTCGGAGCGCGCCTCGCCGATCCGCAAGATCTATCTGTATGCTTTCGTGGCGGCGGCCGTGCTGGTCAGTCTGCTCGCGCTGGTGTTGGCCATCTATCGCGTGGCCGGCGGACGATTCGGGCTCCCCTGGGCCGAGGCGCTGGCTGTCATGGCGGTGGCGGCCGGCTGGTGGCTGGCGCACGCGCTGGTCCTGCGAGGGGATCGGCGGCTGGCGGCGCATGACGGGCTCGCTCAGACCGCTGAGCAGCCGCCTCAGCCCGTGGCCGATCAGACGGCCTCGCGAGTCGCAGTGTACGATCGGGCCGAGTTGGCCAGCCTTGCGAATGCCGCTCTGAGCCGAACATCATCGCCGCGCCAGCCGGCTCTTGTCGTCGCGGTCGTGGATGGCGGCGATGGGCGATTGGGCGCCGCGTTGCTAACCGAACTTCGCGTCGCGCTGCCGCTCGTCACGCTCTGGCCCATCGGCCTGAACGCGGCCGCGCAGATCGCGATGCTGGATGCGCTGGGCGCAGAAACGCCTCCTGCTGTGCCAGCCGACGCACTCTCGCGCGTGGCGGCCATCGTTGGGCCCGCCGATATTTTGGCCCCTGGCGGTCTGGACGGCGATGCGCCGCCCGAGTTGGCGGCTGTCTTGGCCGCCAGTCCTGCGCGGAAGTTCCTCTTGCCTCCGCACGACCCCCGCCTGCGTTGGGTCGCCGCGCCCGACTGGCCCCTTGAGCTATGGGTCGAATACGCCGTGGCTGAAATGACTGGGTATCTTCGCGACAAATAGTGTACTCTTGCCCTTGCTCGACATCAGTGTTATACTTCGCATGAAGAGAGTTCTGTGATGATGGAGAATAGGAGGCTTCCATGACAACGCAACCCCTCAGCTTTGTGCAGATCGTGAAGGCATCCCCGTCGGCGGTGTTCCGGGCGTTCACGCGCCCCATTGCGCTGCGCGAATGGCTCTGCGACGGCGCGGTGGCCGAGGCGCGGCCTGGCGGACACTATCACTTCTGGTGGAACAGCGGCTACTATGCCAGCGGCGAGTTCACCACGGTGGAGCAAGACAAGGCGGCGGCGTTTACCTGGCAGGGCCGCCACGAGCCAGGCGCGACGCAGGTCGCCGTCTCATTGGCGCCGGCCGCAGCCGGCGTGGAGATCACCCTGACCCACAGCGGGCTGGCCACAGGCCCCGAGTGGGCGGCCGCGGCCCAAGAGATCAGTCGCGGCTGGGAAGTGGGGCTGGAGAATCTCGTCTCGGTGCTTGAAACCGGCCTTGATCTCCGCTTTGTGCGCCGTCCGGTATTGGGCGTCAACCTGGACGAGTTCGACGCCGACATCGCGGCCAGGATGGGCGTGCCTGTGGCGGAAGGTGTCCGCCTGAGCGGCGTGGTGGGCGGGCTTGGCGCGCAGGCGGCCGGCTTGCAGAGCGACGATGTCATCGTTGCGATCGGCGGCGCCGCGATCAACGATTGGCCAACGCTCGCCACCGCGTTGCAGCGCCAGCGCGCCGGCGACAGGGTCTTGGTGGTCTTCTGGCGGGGATCCGAGAAGCGGACGGTCGAGATGACCCTATCCGCGCGAGCGTTGCCGGAAGTCCCCGTCGCGGCGGACGCATTGGCCGCAGCTCTGCAGGGCATCTACGATGAGTTCGGTGAGGAAGTGGCGCGCTGCTTCGAGGGCGTCTCGGACACCCGGGCCGCGCACAAGCCTGCAGCGAACGAGTGGAGCGCCCTGGACGCGGTTGCGCACCTGATCGCGACGGAGCGCGAGAACCTGGTCTGGATCGCCGACGTCATCAATGACGCAGAGCGTTGGCCCGATCGCTTCGAGAATCCTACCAACGTGCCCGCGCGGATCGCCGGGACCGTTGCAGCCTACCCGACGGTGGCCGCGATGCTGGATGAGCTCAAGCGGAACCAGGCAGAGGTGACCGCGTCCATCGCCGCGTTGCCGGCCGAGGTTGTGGCGCGTAAGGGAACCTATTGGCGGCTCGGCCGCGACCTGCTGCTGGCGTCCGAACACATTCGTGAGCACATCGGCCAAATCCGGGCGGCTATCCAGACGGCGCCGGCGCAATAGAAGCTCGCCAGTAACAGGACTTACGCGGCCGATTGGAATTCAGCCACGGATTCCACGGGTTAGTACGGATAGGGCTCGTGCAGGCGCTTGAATCAGTGATAATCCGCGTGATCCGTGGCAGATCGGTCTCTACAAGGCGCGCACATGGCATCCTGGCTCGAAACCCTTAAGCGCCGCGCGGGGCAGTTGAAGACCGAGAGCTATGCGCTCTACCTGGCTTACCGCGACCCGCGCGTCCCGTGGTATGCGCGGGCTTTCGCCGCGTGCGTTGCGGCCTACGCCTTCAGCCCGATTGATCTGATCCCCGACCCCATCCCTGTGTTGGGCTACCTGGACGACTTGGTGCTCATCCCGTTAGGGGTGTCGCTGGCGCTCAGGATGATCCCGCCGCCGGTGATGGCCGAGTGTCGCGCTCGCGCCCAGGCCGAGCTGGCGGCCGGCAAGCCTGTGAACTGGGTCGCAGCAGCCGTCATCATCGTCATCTGGCTGGCCCTGGCTGGGCTGCTGGTGAAGCTGGCGTTCGACTGGTTCCGCTGATGCGCACACTGATCGTTTCTCACAACGGCCGCTCGCGCACCGACCTGCCCCACACCGCCATCGCTGAGGTGCTGCGTGATCCGGCCGCTACCCTCTGGCTGGATATCAGCGATCCGGCCGAAGAGGACGTGGCTCTGCTGCGCGAGCAGTTTGGCTTTCATCCGCTGGCCATCGAGGACGCGGTGCGCGCGCACGAGCGGCCAAAGGTGGATGCTTACGGCGCGCCGGGCGACGACGACGGCGATGGTGTGCCGGACGATCTCGCGCCGTCGGAGCCGTTGGCGCTGTCCGGCCTCGCCGCAGGGAGCGCAAATGACGCCCCGCACAACATCGCAACCGAGGTCGCGCCCCTGGCCGACGCTGACCAGGGCGGCGACGAGCTGTCAGAGGCGATGCTCCTCCCCCTGGAGCCGACGCCGGCCGCGGCTGTCGGCGCGGCCGGCGTCGGCTATTACTTCGTGGTCTTCTACGCGGCTGCGTACAACAAGACTGCGGATCACATCGAGACGCACGCGGTCAACCTGTTCATCGGCGCAAACTACCTGGTCACAGTTCACGCCGGCGTAGTCCAGGACATCGCGGATACTATGGCGCGCTGGCGCGCGCCGCGCAGCCCCCTGGGCAGCCGCGTGAGCGCGCTGGTGCACGCGTTGTTGGACGCGATGGTAGACGACTATTTTCCGTTGATGGACCAGGTGGCGGATCGCATCGAAGAACTGGAGGACACGATCTTCGTCAACTTCGACGAGCGTTCCATCGAGGTTATGTTTCGCCTGAAGAAGGACTTGCTGGCGATGCGTCGCATTGTTGCGCCGGAACGCGATGTGCTCAACGTGTTGCTGCGCCGCCAACTGCCGATCTTCGGGCCGGAGGACATCGCCTATCTGCAGGATGTCTACGATCACATCGTGCGCGTCACCGACAACATTGACACCTATCGCGATCTGCTCTCCAGCGCGCTGGACTCCTACCTCTCGCTCCAATCCAACAAGCTCAATCAGATCATGAAGCTGTTGACCATCGCGTCCATCCTCCTGATGTCAGCGGCTTTGGTCACCGGCTTCTACGGCCAGAATTTCAGGGCGTTTCCCGAGCTGGATTGGGGCATCGGCTCAGCCTGGTCGCTGATTCTCATGGCGCTGATCACCGCCGGGCTGATGGTATACTTCAAGGTCAAACGCTGGTTGTAGGGCGCCATCCTGAAAATGGCCCCCGCCAGTCATTGCGAGCAGAGCGAAGCAATCTCCTGCCCACGTGGGAGATTGCTTCGTCGCCAACTACGCTCCTCGCAGTGACTTTTCATCCGCCCTCGCAATGACATCTTTTGGTTGCGGCAGGCGGCCCCCTATGTTATAATAAACTTGGCGTTGACGCCTGACGTTTCACGTTTCACGTTTTACGCTGCACGTTTCCCGTCTCACGTTTCCCATCTCGCGCCCGGAGGTTCCCATGCGCATCCAAGATTTCCCCCGGCCAAACCACGATAACCGGCGCGGAGTGCATTGGTCGGCTGCGGTGTATCACCCGACCGGTGCACAACTGGACTACTGGATTAGCGAACTCCAGGCCATGCACATCAAATGGGTCAAGGTCATGGATGACAGCGGAGGGTCCAGCCTGGAGCTGTGCCAACGCCTGCTGGCCGCTGAGATCATGCCCATCGTGCGCCTGTATCGGCTGGAGCCTAATCCAGGTCACATCGGCGGTCGCGAAGAGGACACGGTGCGCCGGCTGACCGCGGCCGGCGTGCGCTACTTCGAGACCAACAACGAACCCGATCTGCCGGCCGAGTGGAAGGACGGCAAGATGCCCCCGAACTGGATGGAGATCATCATAGACAACTTCATCTACGACGCGGACCGGATCATTGCTCTGGGCGGACTGCCCGCGCTCCCCGCGATGGGAATCGGCAGCGAACGCAACCCCATCGCCACGGTGATCGCCAAGGGCCGCGCAGACCTGTTCGAGAAAGGGGTCTGGGTGGCCATCCACAACTACACCCTCAACCACCCACTCGACTACCCCTACGATCTCGTCAACCAGGAGGGCGTGGCCATCAGCCAGGAGGAGTATGACCGGTTGGGCCCCTGGGCTTGGGAAGGGAACCCTCGTGAGCTGATCAATGAGTGGCGCAGAACCGACAAGAACCCCGGCGACACGCTGCTGGAAGATGCGGCCTGCTTCCTGGGCGTCATATTGATGGACGAGATGATCGTCAAGACCCTGGGACGCCAGCTTCCCATCCTCAGCACCGAAGGCGGACCGGTCATCGGCTGGAAGGACGACCGGCGCTATCCGCGCGTTGACCCGCGCACCCATGCCGAGTGGATCGTCGCCATCAACGACTTCATGCAAGGCAATCGTGCCATCCACGGCTATCGCTGCCCCAACAGCTATTTCACCATGTGCCATTGGCTGATCGCCAACTATCGGCTGGGCTTCATGGCGCCGGGCTGGGAGAGCCAGTCGTGGTACAGCGATTGGTGGAATGCTGACTTCAACCTGAAAGGCGCGCTGCCGGTCGTCGCGGCCGTCAAGGCCATGCCGAACATCGTTGACAACCGGACAGCGGCCGTGGTGATCGGCCATCTCGTGCGCGCCGACACCGGCGAGCCGCTGCCTGACCTGCCGGTGGAGCTGATGGCGCAAGAGCAGATCGTCGCCGCCACCACATCGGCCGCCGACGGCGCGTTTCGCCTGCCCGCGCCCGCGCCGGGCGTCTATGACCTGGCCGTGCCGCCCAGGG
>VGOD01000149.1 GCA_016876015.1 Chloroflexota bacterium | reverse complement strand
GCCATGGCGCCCTGGTCGATCATAGTGGTTCCCTCCCGCAGTGTGTGGTGGGTAGCATGATGCCATAAGCGCACCAGAAAATCAACTGTCGGAACGGCGGGACCGTTAGCTTGATGCCTATGGGGTCACAGACCCCCTGGGAGCAGGCTCATAGGCGGTCTGCGACCGCCGTTCCCCGGATTATTGAGAGGATACCTTGCCCCTGGCCATGAAGGATTTGGTGCGTCTGAAGCTCAAGGCAACCAAAGAGCATCGAGTTTGAGCAACTGGTCTTTACAACCGCCAGGGTCTCGCCCATCTGCGGCATTCCTATTCTCCGAGTTCGTCGCCGCGACCGAGCGGCGTGTTCTGTCATCCCGGGAAGAGTGAACCATGCCCGATGCCATCATCGCCGTTGATCTTGGCGGCACTCAGATTCGCGCCGCGCTGTGCCAGCCAGATGGGCAAATCCTCCGGCGGATCGCGCGGCCTACCCTGGCGAGCGAGGGGTTGGATCCAATCCTCGAGCGCATCGCGACCGCGATTGCCGAGGCTGCGGAGGGGATTCCGGCCGAGGGGATCAGCGCGATCGGCGTCGGCGCGCCCGGCCCGACGAATCCCACCACCGGCATCCTCCTGGAAGCTCCGAACTTGCCCGGTTGGCGCGAGGTGCCGCTGCGCACCTTCATCAGCGAGCGGTTTGGCCGGCCTACCTTTCTGGGCAACGACGCCAACCTGGCGGGCCTGGCCGAGGCGACCTTCGGCGCAGCCCGCGGGGTGCGCGATGTGATCTACCTGACGATCAGCACCGGCATCGGCAGCGGCATCATCGTGGATGGCAGGCTGTTGTTGGGTGCCAACGGCCTGGCAGCCGAGGCCGGCCACACCATCCTCAAGCCGGGTGGGGCGCGTTGCGGCTGCGGTCGGCGCGGCTGCCTGGAGACGCTCGCGGCTGGTCCTGCCATCGCGCGTGATGTCGTCGTGCGCATCAAGGCCGGCAAGAAGAGCCGGATCGCCAAGATGGTGGGCGGCGACCTGGCGCAGGTGGATGCCAGAGTGGTAAGCGAGGCAGCGCAAGCCGGCGACAAGCTGGCCATCAATGCGTTTCGCCGCGCCGGTCACCACCTGGGGCTGGGCATCGTGAATCTGTTGCATCTGTTCAACCCGCGCATGGTGGTGTTGGGCGGCAGCGTGACCAAGGCTGGTCCGTTGCTGTTCGACCCGATGTGGGAGACCATGCGAGACGCCGCCATACCGCACTACCTGAACGGATTCGCCATCGTGCCCGCCGCGCTGGGGGACGATGTGGGACTACTCGGCGCAGTCGCGCTGGCCGTCGCCGAACTGAAACGGTAGACAACATCGTGCAGATCGCCATCATTGGGCTGCCCAACAGCACCAAAACCACCGTCTTCAACGCGCTCACGCGCGGCGAACTGGCGACGTCAGCCTATAGCTCTGGTCAGTTTGAGGTTCACACGGCCGTGGTGGAGGTGCCGGATGGGCACATTGGCCGTCTTTCGGCCATGTTTCGGCCGCGCAAGACCACCTATGCCAAGGTTACCTACGCTGACATCGCCGGCCTGGCGAAGGGCGTCAGTCAAGGCGGGCTGAGCGGCCCCTTGTTGAACACTATCAGCCAGAGCGATGCGCTGTTGCACGTGGTGCGGGCGTTCGAGGATCCCGGCGTGCCGCACAGCGAGGGGCACGCGGACCCATGTCGCGACGTGGCGATCGTGGACGGCGAGTTGATGCTGTCCGACCTGATCATCGTCGAGCGCCGCATCGAGCGCCTGCGCGCTGCGCTGAAACGCGGGGGCGACAAACAGGCTGCGGCCGGCCATGAAGTAGAACTGGCCTTGATGAACCGTCTGCATGCCCAGTTGGACGCGGGCCAACCGCTGCGCGACCTGGACCTGGCGCCGGCCGAAGAAAAGGCGTTGCGCAACTTCGGCCTCCTCTCCCTCAAGCCGATGTTGATCGTCCTGAACGTGGGGGACGCGGCTGCTGACGATGCGCTGTTCGCCCTGTGCGACTATCAGCACCGACGCACGACCGTCGCGGCCCTGCAAGGCCGGCTGGAGATGGAGTTGGCGCAGATGCCTTTTGCGGAGGCCGCCGATTTCCTCGCCAGCTACGGCATCGTGGAGCCGGGACTCAACCGCATCATCCGGCTCAGCTACACGCTGCTGGGCCGACACAGCTTTTTCACGGTGGGCGAGGATGAGGTGCGCGCCTGGACGATCCCGGTGGGCGCAACCGCAGTCGAGGCGGCAGGCGCCGTTCACAGCGACATCGCGCGCGGCTTTATTCGCGCCGAGGTGATCGGCTACGAAGCGTTGCGCGCCGCCGGGAGCCTGGCCGCGGCCCGCGCTCGCGGCCAGATGCGGCTGGAGGGCAGGGACTATGTCGTTCAGGACGGCGACGTGATCAACTTCCGGTTCAATGTCTAGGAGAGTATCCCGAATGACTGCTGTTGGCGCGGTGGGCGAACGATGCCACGATACCGATGTGTGGGCCGACCTGGTAGATGACGATCTGCTGCAGTTGGAGCCGGGCGAGCGGCTCTGGAAGCTGTTCTGTTTCCGGTCAGCCCAGGGACGCGCCGCGGACCTGCGCCACCGCATCTACACCAAGCTCAAGACCGACGGCCGCCTGGCGCTGGTCACCTTCGCGGCGCATACACCGGCGCCTGGCTGCGTTGTTCGCTCCAACCTCGCCCGCGTCCCCGATCTGCCGGTCGAGGCGCTGAACCAGATCATCGCCGCTATCCAGCGCGGCGTGGAATCGGCAGCCGAGTACGAGGAAATTGATCTGAGCAGCATGGCGACCCTGGAAGAGCAGTTGGCGCAGATCGCGCAGAAGGCATAGCTCGATCCTCGCACCCCAAGAAAACCTCGCTACGCATACCAGTAAACCTCGCTGCGCATGGCAATTCCCCGTGAAGGGGTTGCCGCCGCTTGACAACCCCCTCGACTTGAAGTATACTGGCCTGTGCACTGAGTCTCAATGGCCTTGCGCAAGTCAGCTACGTCGCTGCCTGCACCGCACGGGAGCGGACCTCAACCGAGCGTGCCCTGATGTCCAGAAGCTGATTTGCCCTCTCTTTCTTTCGTGGTTGCGGCCGTCTCACACCAAAAGGAGGGTTACCATGAGGCATCGCTGCACGTATCTGTTCACATCGTTGGCGGTAGTGCTGCTGCTGGTGCTCACAACGACGAGCATCGGCGCCGACGGCGGCTGTACGATGTCAGACTGGTCCAAATGGCAAGCGTACTTCACGCCGCTCATCCCTGCGGGGCCCAACAGCGCGGGCAACCCGGCTGGCCGGCCCATCCCCACCAAGTCGCCCTCGAACGACCTGCTGATGGCGTGGGTGAACACGATTCACCTGCTGCCGGAACCCGCTATGACGGCTCACGCTGAAGAGGTTGCGCGCGGGGCGAACCATTCCACGATCATCGGCCACGGCCACGCCAAGAGCGAGCCGTCCAGCATCAACGCCTGGGCAACGGGCGGCGTGCTGCGGAAGGACTTCAACCCTGGACCGTTCTTCGAAGTATTCAACGATTGGTACGGCGAGACGTGGCGCATGATCCCGCACAAGTGGGGCGCCTATGCCTATCGCGGGGCTGATAGCGTCACCATTGACCGGGAGCAGATCCACAAGAACGAATCGCCGACCGATGGCACCTACTCGCTGAAGATCGCGGGCTCGGCGCCATTCGAGGCCGGGGTCGCGCGCACGATCAAGGTGACGCCCAACGCCGAGGTCAAGGTGCGCGTGATGTATGCGCTGTACGATCACGGCGGGGTGCACGGCGGCAACGTGCTGACCTACGATTGGGCTTCGTTGGGCGTCAAGGTTGACGACTGCGATGCCACCTGGGTCAACGGGCCGTGGCACGGCCAGTGGCTGCCGCTCGAACAGACGGTGAAGGCCGGCAAAGACGGGCGCATCATGATCTTCCTGCAGGTGATCAGCCCCCTGCCCGAGAACACGAACGCCTACTTCGACAACGTCCAGGTGTGGGTGAATGGCCAGCCCTATTCTGGCAGTTGACCTTCTTGAACGTTGAGCTTAAACAGCAGACCCAGGCGAATCGCCTGGGTCTGCATGTTTTTGCGAGACTGTATTCACTTCCCACTCAGAGGCGCGTTGGTTCCAGTGAGAACCTGCTGGTACACCTCATGATCGCCGAAGTATTGCCGCTCGTATTTCTGGCCGCCAACGACGCCGGTGAAGAGCCACCGCTTGGTGTACTCCATCGTGATCAAGACGCCGGAAACCCGGTCATAGCAAGCCCGCCCTTCGATCAGCACGGTCCAGCCGCCCGGCTGAGAAACCTCGCGCGTGCGGGTTTCGGTGCACCAGACCGACAAGGTGCGCTCCAGATGCTCCAGGCTGCGGCTCTCGGGGCCAGGATTGGCGCCCATCCAGATGTAGAAGAGGGGCGGGCTGGATGGCGATTGCGCCTCCTGGCCGGTGTAACGATCTACCTGAACCAGCCAGTCTTCCTTCTGGCCGCATTTCTCTGGCCAGGTCGCCTCGCGCTTCACCTCCAGCCAGCGCTCACTGCGCACCTGTAGCGCCTGGGCCTTGCTTTCGCCCAAGCATTCCGGCTGCGGACACCCATCGGCATAGCAAAGCCACCTAATAGCCCAGGATGCCTCCAACTTGTCAGGCAGAAGAGGCGAGATGACAGGCGCTTGCTGCCGATCGCCGCGGACCGCCACCAGGCCGTCGTTCACCCAGGCCAGCTTGCCATCCACACAGCAGGTCTGCCACCAACTCCCGTCAGCACTGCGGCCCGTCACAGGGAGCAGTTGCGCCTGCGAAGCCGTCGCCAGGATGTCGAAATCGGTCCCTGGCCCGCCGCGCAGGTTCGCGGTGGCCGCCTTGACCTCAGCAGTGATGGCTAGCGTCACTGTCACCGGCAGCGCGCCGGCCACGATCG
Source organism: Chloroflexota bacterium (assembly GCA_016876015.1). Lineage (GTDB taxonomy): Bacteria > Chloroflexota > Anaerolineae > CG2-30-64-16 > CG2-30-64-16 > VGOD01. Next base: position 9,117 of record VGOD01000149.1, on the reverse strand, counting down.
CCGTAGGCGTCACGGCGAGTGTGGCCGTCAATGGCGCCGCGGGACTCTCGACCTGGGGAGTCGGCGGCGAGGTAGCCGTAGCCGTAGGCGTCAGCGTGACGGTCGGCTCGGTCGTCGGAACAGGTGTGACGGTGGGCGTCTCCGTGGCTGGCGCGGTCGGCGTCGAAGTAGGAGGCGGCGTTGGGGTCTCGGTGGCCGTCTCCGACGGGGAGGCTGTCCCGGTCGGGGAGGCTGTCCCCGTCGGGGAGGCTGTCGCACTCGCACTCGCGGTCGGCGACAAAGTAGGGGTATCCGTCGCGGTCGCAGTCGAGGTTGCCGTGGCGGTCGGCGTGGGGGTCTCGGTGGCTGTGGCCGTGGCGGTCGGCGTCCCCGTCGGGGAGGCTGTCCCTGTCGGGGAGGCTGTCCCTGTCGGGGAGGCTGTCCCCGTCGGGGAGGCTGTCGCACTCGCACTCGCACTCGCAGTGGGCGACTGCGTGACAGCGACGGTGGGTGTGGTTGTCCACGTCACGCTGATCGGCGGCGACACAGCCGCCGCGCCAGCCGCCGTGACCTCGGACGTGGCGGTGAGAGACACGGCGAGCGCGGGCGTCAGGGTGATCGCCAGGCCAGCAGTCACCGTCACACCGGCCGCGGGACGCAGCGCGTCCGCAGTCGCCTGGGCGATCACCTGCACAGCGGCCGCTTCGGTGGCTTTTGCCGCTGCAATGGCCTGACTGGCGGCCGACTCGGTCACCCGCGCCGCCACGTAGCGCTCATATTCCGCAAGCTGCTCGCCGGTGAAGAGCGGCTGACAGCCGGCCGCCGCAAGGACACATAACAACAGGAAAGGAATCGCAGGTCGTACACGCATCGTCGCCTCCCGCCGGGAGGGTTTCTTCACGAGCCTTTGCGATGCACCTGTAGTCTCACCAACAGCTCCGCGAAGATCCCATTCACCGGCTCCTGATCGGCATACTCCAGCTTGTCCACACTGCCGCGCAGCAGTAACTTGTGGCTCTCCAGTTCGAAAGTGAGTCCAGGCTTGACCTGCAGCGCCTGGTGTTCGCCTGCCAGTTGGTCGCGCATCGCCGTGTCGCGATACGCGCCTTCGCTCATCAGCACCTTGACTCTCGTGTCTGGGTCGTTGGTGTCCCACAGCCACACCTGCAGCGCGGCGGCCTGATCGTGCGCCCTGCCGACCGGATCGGTCAGCTCCAGGCCGCACTGCCCGATGTAGGCTCCCGTGCTGTCTGTGATGTCAAAGGCCTCATCGTAGTCTGCCTCGCCCATCTGAAACAGCGCGCGATACTCGCCCAACCTGACCAGAGGGCCGGTGGGGGCCGGTTGCACCGGCGGTCCGGCCGGCTCGCGGCGTCTCATGAAGGACGGAAGCTCAGGCTCCCCCAACTCCTCCTCTTCCAGCGTCTCGCTGCCGGGCATGGTCGCAGGTCGTTGACCGACCAGCGGCTCTGCATCGAACGCATCAGGCTCCGCGTCTTCTTGCGGCGGCAAGCCGCCGGCCGCCGGTTCGCCGCCAGGCCAGCCGCCCTTCTCGTACTCGGCGATCTGGGTCGGGGTCCGGCCAAATAGCGGGCGGGGTCGCTCTCCACGCGCCGCGGCATCGGGGATCGCGGGTCGGGGCTGAGCCATCTGAGACGCGCGCCAGCGATTCCACAGCCAGATCACCCCCACGATGCCTGCCAACACCAGCAACACGAAGACGCCGGCGATGCAAACGGACTGCCAAAGCGGCCGGCCGGGCTGCTGCGAGGGGGTCGGTCGGGGCTGCGGCGTGGCGGTTGGCGCAGCAATCACCGGCGCTTTCGCTGCGAGACCCAACGCGCCGATCAACTGGTCCACCTGGCCGGCCTGCCTGGCGTTCTCGACGGTCAGGTGGCCTTTCAGCGTCGCCATGTCTTTGGCCAGTTGCTCGGTTGGCCACACTGACAGGCGCTCGCGCGCTTGCGGCAGGTTGCCGGTCGCGGCATACGACTCCGCGACCATGACGAGATAGTGATCGCGCTCCGCTGCGCGCAAATCCTGCGGGTAGGCGTTGTTCCAGGTCACCGGCCACAGGCCCCAGCCAATGCCCCACCACCCTGCCAGCACGCCAACCACGAAGGCGATCAGCAGCCACAACCGGACGGGACGTTCGTTGTCGGTCTTGAGAGCCATCTTCTTCCTCCGGCGAAAATGATGATATATCTCTCGCCGCGCCTCCTCATGGTAACTGGCGCGTGCGGTCGTCAGACTGCGATGATCGGCTCCTTAGGCGCCGCGGTCAGCACTTCGACTCCGTTTTCGGTGATCAGCACCACATCTTCGATGCGCACGCCGCCCCAATCAGGGAGATAGATGCCCGGCTCGACGGTCACGACGCTGCCGGCCGGCAAGGGCTTCTCGTTCAGCCGCGAAAAGCGCGGCTCTTCGTGCACGGCCAGGCCGACGCCGTGGCCGAGCCCGTGGCCGAAATAGTCGCCATAGCCGGCTTCCGCGATCAGATCGCGCGCCACCGCGTCCACCTGCTTGCCGGTCATGCCCGGCCGGATGGCCGCCTCGGCCGCCATCTGCGCGGCCAGCACCGTGTTATACACCGCCCAGAAGCGCGGCGGGTCGTTCGGCTCGCCCAGACAGATCGTGCGCGTCAGGTCCGAGCAGTAGCCGTGCAATCGCGCGCCCATGTCAATGACGATCGGTTCGCCCATCGGCAGCCGCTCATCGCTGGCGGCCGCGTGCGGTCGCGCGCCGTTGGTCCCGCCTGCGGCGATGATGTCGAAGGCGACGCGCTCGGCGCCGTGCATGCGCATGTAGCTCTCGATCTGCCAGGCCAGATCCACTTCCCGCATGTCAGGCCGCACCTGCGGCAGTACGGCCGCCAGCGCCTCATCGGCCAGCGCGATGGCGGCGCGCAGCGCGGCCACCTCTTCGGCGTCTTTGACCGCGCGCAACCCGGTCACCAGCCCCTTGTTCGCCATCCATTCGCACTCAGTCGCAGCCTTCGACCAGTCCTGAACGTTGGCAAAGGTCGCATGGTCCGACTCGAAGCCCAGCCGGCGCACGCCGGCCTGCTTCACCATCGCGGGCAACACATCGGTGAACGATCCGCTGAATGGGATCTTCACCAGTTCGTAATCAGGGCACTGCAGCCTGACCTGGTCGTAGTAGCGGAAGTCGGCAGCGAAAAGGGCCTCCGCGGCAGAGATCAGCAGCCAGCCGGTCGAGCCGGTGAAGCCGCTGAGGTAGGTGCGATTTTCGGGCTGACTGACCAGTATGGCGTCTACTTCGTTCTCCTGCAAAAGGCCGCGCAATTTGGCCAGGCGGCTTTGGATCGCTGACCGGCTGTAGAGGCTGGATGACATGATGTGACCTCGATTACTTCTGATCTGGCGCCGGCGTGCTCCGGCCGCGCGGGTGGGCGCTCAACACCGTATCGCGCAGCCGGTTCTGGCTGACCTCCGTATAGACTTGCGTCGTGCCGACGCTCTCATGGCCGAGCAGCTCCTGCACCGAACGCAAGTCCGCGCCGCCATCGAGCATGTGCGTCGCAAAGCTGTGACGCAGCATGTGGGGCGTGACGGGGTGCTCGATGCCGGCCTCCGCGGCATAGTCGCTCAGCGTGCGCGTGAACATGCTGACCGAGAGACGCTCGCCGAAGCGATTCAAGAAGAGCGCGTCGGTCTTGCGGCGCTCGGCCGCCGACGGCTGGCGGTCGAGCAACTTCAGCCGTCCGTCTTCCAGATAGGCGCGCAGCGCCTTGACCGCCGCAGCGCCGATAAGCACAATGCGCTCCTTCGCGCCCTTGCCGAGCACGCGCACCTCTGCCTGGGCCAGGTTGACCGCCGCCACGTCGAGCGCCAACAGCTCGCTAACGCGCAGACCCGCGGCGTAGAGCAGCTCAACCATGGCACGATCGCGCTGGCCCTGGGGCGAAGCCGGATCAGGCGCGGCCAGGATCGCCTCGATCTCGGCGGCCGTCAACGGTCGGGGCAGACGTTGCGGCAGTCTAGGCGCCGAGATCGCCTGGGCAGGATTGCTCGTCACGAGATCGCGGCGGAGCAAGAAGGCATAGAACGCGCGCAGCTCCGAAATCCGCCGGGCCACGCTGGCCCTGGCATAGTCCTGGGAGTGCAGCGCGGCCAGCCACTGGCGCAGGAGCGCCAGCGTCACCTGGCCCCAATCGGCAACGCTGCGCGCCTGGGCGAACGCCATGAACTCGCCGATCTCCCGCCGGTAGTTGGCTATCGTGTGCGGAGACGCATTGCGCTCGGCGACCAGGTACTTGATGTAGCGATCAAGCGCTTCTTCCATGCTCCGGCCCAGTCCCAGTACACTTCATTTGACAGGAGTTACGCAGAGGGCTTCTCGAAGGCGTCATTGCGAGGAGCGTAGTGTGCGACGAAGCAATCTCCCCCCCCCAGACCAGGAGATTGCTTCGCAAACTGCGCTCGCAATGACGGGCGACTGCGTAAGTCCTGTCATTTGATCAACGCGTCTGCCCTCACTCGCGCATGGCAGGCCGTACACTCGGCCGCGTCCTTGTTGGCCATCACCAACAGCCCCTTGCACTTGGGGCAGGGCTGCGGCAAAGGCCGCTTCCAGGAGGTGAAATCGCACGCTGGGTAGTTGGCGCAGCCATAGAAGGTGCGGCCACGACGACTGCGCCGTTCCACCAGGTCGCCGCCATCCTTCGGGCAGGCCACCCCCAGCTTGACCATCAACGGCCGGGTGTAGCGACAGGTGGGGTAATTGGCGCACCCAACGAAACGGCCAAAACGGCCGGTCTTGATCAGCAGATCGCCGCCGCAATCTGGACACGGTTCGCCGACCTTCTCAGGCTCCAGCGTCACTTTCTCCATCGTGCGCTCGGCGTCTTGCACCTGGGGGCCGAAGACGTCGTAGAACTCGCGCAGCACCGGCGCCATCCGCTCCTCCCCGCGCGAGATGCTGTCCAGGTGCTCTTCCATCTCAGCCGTGAAGCCGACGTTGAAGACTGTGTCGAAGTGCTTCACCAAAAGGTCGTTCACGGTGAAGCCCAGCTCGGCCGGCGCGAGTTTCTTGTCCACCCGCTCGACATAGCCGCGATCCAGGATCGTCGAGATGATCGCGGCATAGGTGCTGGGACGGCCGATGCCGTTCTCCTCCAGGGCCTTAACCAGCGAGGCCTCGGTATAGCGCGGCGGAGGTTGGGTGAAGTGCTGCTCGGGTATCAGCCGCAGGAGATCGAGAAGCTCGCCCACCACAACATCGAGCGGTTGAGCTGATAACCGCGCAGACGCATACGCATCGTCGGCCGCGTCGTCAGCAGCCTTCGCAGCGTCGCGCTCGGCTGCGCCGCCGCCTTCACGCCCGTTCTCGGCCCCGTTCTCACGCTCGTTGGCCGGCCCGATCGCGCCGCCCGCATAGACCGCCAGGAACCCGGGAAAGCGCACCTTCGAGCCGCTGGCGCGCAGGAGATAGGGACGTTCGGCCGCGGCGGGCTGGCCGGCCTCCACCTCCACCGTCAGAGTGTCATAGATCGCGGCGGCCATCTGGCTGGCGACGAACCGCTGCCAGATCAGCTCATACAAGCGATACTGGTCACGCGTCAGCTTGTCGCGCAGCGATGCTGGCGTGCGGCGCACCGAAGTCGGCCGGATCGCCTCGTGGGCCTCCTGGGCGTTCTTCGTGCGCGACCTGTAGACGTTCGGTTGGGGCGGCAGATATTCCGGCCCATACTGCTCGGCGATGAGCGCGCGCGCCTCGGTCTGGGCTTCCTGCGCGACGTTGACGCTATCGGTGCGCATATAGGTGATCAGGCCCACCGCGCCGCCGTCGGACCCACCCTTGCCGCGCGACTCGCCGATGTCAATGCCTTCATACAGGTCTTGGGCTGTGCGCATGGTGCGCGCCGCAGTCATGCCCAGGCGCTGCCCGGCATCCTGCTGCAGGGTGCTGGTGGTGAAGGGCGGATTGGGGCGGCGGCGACGTTCCCCACGCTTGACATTGGCTACTGCGTAACTCGCGGTCTCCAGCTCCGCCACGATCGCCTGTGCATCGCCGCGATTCTTCAGATCAGGCTCCTGCCCGCGAATGCGCACCAGGCGGGCGAGAAAGCTCGGTCGCGGCTGCTGGCCCCGGCTGATCCGCTGCGCCAGATCGGCGTCAATTGACCAATACTCGACCGGGACGAACGCCAGGATCTCGCGCTCTCGCTCCACGATCAGGCGCAGCGCCACCGACTGGACGCGGCCCGCCGACAATCGGCTCTTGACGCGATCCCACAGCAGCGGGCTGACCTGGTAGCCGACCAGCCGGTCGAGGATGCGCCGCGCCTGTTGGGCGTCAACCAATTGCATGTCAATATCGCGGGTGTGCGCGAACGCGTCCGAGATGGCGTGCTGGGTGATTTCGTGGAACACGACGCGACGTGCGCGTTCACGCGGGATTTGGGCCGCTTCCAGCAGATGCCAGGCGATCGCCTCGCCTTCGCGGTCGGGGTCGGTCGCCAGATAGACTTCGCTGGCCTGCGTTGCAGCCTCGCGCAGCGTCTTGACGATCTCCTTCTTCTCGTCCGGCACGCGATAGGTGGGCTGGAAGTCGTGCTCGAGGTCCACCGACAGCCGAGACTTGAGCAGATCGCGCACATGCCCGATGGAAGCGCGCACCTCGTAGCCGCGGCCCAGGAAACGGCCCACCGTGCGCGCCTTGGCCGGTGACTCCACGATGACGAGCTTGCCGCCGCGGGGATGGGACACTCCGGCAGAGGAGCTTGTTGCCTCTCTTCCTTGTTTTCCCGTCGCGGCCGGCGGCCTGGTCAGTCCCGCGTGACCGGGCGTGCCGCCGAACTTGAACAGCTTGGTCCCGCATTCCGGGCAGACCCCCTCGGCCGCGGGCCGGCCGTTGGCTGTGAAGATGGCGCGACCTTCCTGCATGGCGCGTGTTGTCTTGCACTTCATGCAATAGGCCTGCACGGGCTGTGTCAGCGCCGCGCTGTGCGCGACCGCGCCGCCAGGGTTCGGCGCCGCTGAAGCAGTCTTGCGACCGCCGGTTGGCCGACCGGCCGAGGACGGCTTGCCCTGCGCCGGCTCAGGCCTGGGCAGCTCCTTGTGGGCGGCCGTCGCGCCGATCTTGAACAGGCCCGTGCCGCACTCCGCACACGTCCCGCGGGTGCCCGGCCGGCCGTTGGCCATGTAGACCGGCTGGCCGTCTTTCATCGGTCGCGTTGTCTTGCACTTGACGCAGTAGGCTTCGATCGTAGACATCTCAACTCTAGATAGGGGCGATTCCTGGGTCGCCCAGGGCAGGCGCAAGGCGCTGCAATGGGCTATAGCGGCATCTGCCTCAGCTTCTGCCAACTGTTCTCCAGCTCTTGCGGATCTACGTTCGCCATGAGAGCTTCGGCTTCGGCAAAAGATAGCTTGTTGCCGAGAATCGGATGGTTGTATTCATCGCCGCCGTAATCTACGACTGACTCATGCGTCACGAGATCAACCATCTCATGCCCAAGCAGAAGGGTTGTATGGCGTCCTCCTGCAGGCAGGGTCGCTTGCTTTCCAGCCGAGCGCAGCGCGATCGCATGGGGGCCGGTGAAGCTCATGTCATCTACCGAGCAGAACAGGGCAGCGCCCCCATAGGGCGCGCGCAGTCTCCCGTGACGGCCGCCCACGATGAGCCCATTCCGCACGACCGTGTCCGGATCACGAATCACGGTATCTATGATGACAGAGTCCCGAACATCGGCTGTGTCGGGGATAGTGCTCCGCACGATGACATTGCCCCTCTCATCGCGCTGCTGGGGAATTCCGAACAATTCTCTGGCGACGTCGCTGCCTTCGGCGTCTGAAGCGACTGACTCCAGCAACCGTCTCAATGGTATGTGCAATCCCAAATCGGCCCAGAAGGGCTCGCCGAAGTCCAAGCAGCCGACTGCAAAGGGACGCCCCGTCCGGGACTCCAAGGCGCTGCGCACTTCCGCGATCGTGGTATAGAAACCCGGATAGCGCGCCTCTAGCTCGCGCAGACCGGTCTTGCCAATCCTGGTCTCGTACTCCGCCTCGGCGCGCCACTCCGCTTCGCTTCGGCACAGCAGAGCCATCCACACATAGGGATCCCAATCTGCCCACTTCTGCGGGTCACGGACATCATCGCCCAAAAGATCGAGCGCGATCTCCAGGAACTCGTAGCTGATGGCCAGACTTCCCAGGTTGACTCCGATCTCATACCTGCCAGCTTCCAGCTCAGACAGCCGTTCTCGCAAGGAGGCGAGCTGTTGCCGCGCATATTGGCGGCGCACGAGCCTCGTGCGGGTCTCGATCGCGACCCACTCCTTCTCGCGAGCCATATCCTCGGTGGCGTCTCGGCGCCAAACAAAGCGGACCGCATCCAGATGGCGCAGGTCAGGCCGGTCGAGGCTCCAACGTCTCCCCGGTATGATGGCCTCATCACCCCACTTGACCACCGCCCCCTGGAAGCCACCCGCTTCGAGGTGGAAGTTCCAGAGATTGGTGCACAAGCCAGAGAGGTCAGCCGTACAAAGATAGTTCTCTGACCAGCGAGAGCGCATGGGGACCGGGAAAGCGGGTTTGCGATTCCCCAATGCCTGCGTGAAGGGACTCAGCCGCGTCCCTCTGCCGAACACCATCGTGATGAGGGTAATCGGCGGCAATCCCTCGCCCTTCGTCGCCAGCGCCCGGCGGACACTTGCCCAGGCATTGAGCGTCCCCAGGAAGTTGCCTTTGCGCGTCGTCTCGGCCACCGACAAGACCTGGACGCCGCCATCGGCGCGGTAGAGATCACGGCTGAGCTCGGCGATGTGCGTGCGCCAATAGGCGCTATCCCTCTCGCCGCCCGATACGACCGTGACAAGCCGGGGACCCGCACTGTGCTCCACCAGCCGCAGGTTCTCCCAAATATTCTCACGCCATGCCGTGTGTTTGCTCATAGTCAACGTCGCTGTGCCTGCTGCTCTCAGCAGATCGCAATGGGCCGCTCTCTACGGGTCCATGACCCGCCGAATCACGGATTCGGCCTAATACTACAACCGCAGTTTCTCAGACCCGGCGACCGAGGTCGCTGCAACCTTCGCGAAGTCGCCCTCCGGCGACTGAATTGAGCCTGCGTCGGCAGGCTTCGCCGCTGTTGCAGCGGTTGCAACCGCCC
>VGOD01000148.1 GCA_016876015.1 Chloroflexota bacterium | reverse complement strand
TCTACGCTGACCCCGACCGCTATGCCGACTCAGACCCCCACCCGCACGCCCACGCACATATCGACGCCGACCCAGACCGCCATGCCGGCGCAGACCGCCACCCGCACGCCCACGCCGACGGTCACGCCCACCGAAACGGTCCCGACTCCGACCGCCACCCCAACACGCTCACCGGCGCCGACGATCACCCCAACGCCGTCGGCGACAGCCAGCCGGACCCCCACTGCCACGACCACGCGCAGTGCGACAGCCTCCCCAACGGGGACGCCCACGCGTACCGCGACCGCCACGCACACTCCAACGCCCACGGCCACGCCTACAGCCGTGGCGCCCGCCTCCATCGGCGGCCGCGTGTGGCGCGATGTCGATCGCGACGGAGTGCAGGATGCCTATGAGACGGGCATCTCCAACGTGTTCCTCAGGCTGTGGCGTGCCAATGCCGTGATTTCCACGACCCACACCGACGCCGATGGTCGCTATCTCTTTCCGGTTCTCCTGGAAGGGGGAAGAACCTATCGTGTGGATGTGGAGGAACAATCCCTGCCCGCTGGCTACACGCTGACCACCTGCTGCGAGCCGCTGGATGTGGAACCGCAGCCCGGCGAGGATATGCGCGACGCCGACTTCGGCTACGCCCCGCCGCCGCCCGCCTCCATCGGCGGCCGCGTCTGGGAGGATGACGACGGCGACGGCCGCCAGGACCCCGGCGAGGACGGCATTGACTGGGTGCGCCTCGACCTGGTGCGGGGCGTTGAAGTCATTGCCAGCGATTTCACCGACGGCGACGGCTACTACCTCTTCGCCAACCTGGAGGGGGGCGTGATCTACGAAGTGGACGTGGACGAGACGACCGTGCCCGCCCCGCTGGTTCTGACGACGTGCTGCGACCCGCTGATCGTGGCGCCGCAGCCCGGCCAGGACGTGCGCAACGCCGACTTCGGCTACGACTTCCCGCGCATCCCTACCCCCACACCCACGCCGACGGTTCCAGCCTCCAATATGGACCTGGAGATCGGCGGCATCGAGGTGACGCAGGCCACCCAGTGCTTCGGCGACCCAGCCGACCTGGAGGGGTGCGAGGATGGCGACAATACCATTCCGCTGGTAGCGCGCAAGTCCACCGTGGCCCGCGTCTACGTTTACCTGAACAGGATCGGCCTTGGCGACGCTATGTACCAGCGCCTCGAAAATGTGGAGGTGTCGCTATTGGCGTGGGACAGCGGCTCGGGGGAGGTGCTCGCTGGCGGGCCGCTGGAGACGATCATCCCCTTCGTGATCTGGGGCGCGTCCCTTTCTACTCTGCGCGATTACGAGACGCGCACGGCCAACTTCCTGCTGCCGGACGACTGGACGGACGCCGGCCGGCGGTCGGGCATCGATCTGTACGCCGTGGTCGCCGATCGCCGCGAGGAATGTCCCGCCTGCGACGACAACAACAGCTACACCCTGCGCGGCGTTGCCTTCCACGAACAGGGTCAGATGCACATCTACCCGGTTCGCATCCGTTACACCCGCGGCAACGCCGACGCCATCCCCCTGAGCAGCGCGTCCCTGTTCGACAGGATCAAGAAGATCTATCCCATCAACGAGCAGGACCTCGCCGTTCACCTGGACGCCGACCGCATCATGCGCACGGACCACAATCTGAGCGCGTCCGAGGGGATCAGCGACCTGCTGGATGACCTGGCCGACCGCTATGTCTGCTACGAAGACAACTTCTGGGCCTGCGGTTGGACCGAGGGCCACTACTACGGCGTCATCAGCACCACGGTCCCCTTAGGGCCGGTGGATGCCCAGAACCCCAACGGCAAGTGGAGCGGCGTCGCCCGCCTGGATGATTGTGTGGCCATCGGTCGCCAGGGACGCCGCGACACAGCCATCCACGAGATCGGCCACAACCTGGGGCTGGAGCACGCCAGCAACGACCACGGAGAGGATGAAGGGGGTAGCTGGGAAGAGTGGCCGTATCCCCATGGCGGCATCGGCGTCGTCGGCTTCGACACGTGGAACATGACCGCCAAGCGGCTGGGCCCGGCCAACGGCCTCCACTACCATGACATGATGTCCTATGGCTTCGGGCTGGGCAAGTGGATCTCGCCTCGCAACTATCTGCGTCTTTACGACGACTACGACTTCTGTTCGGCGGCGTCGCCGGCCGTCCCGGGCGTCCGCACACGGCAGGCAGCCCAGCCCGCTGCCTACTGGCTGGTCGTCGGGCGTTTGCAGCCGACGACGACGGTCCGCCCCATCTTCCGCGTCACCACCCTGTCCGATACGGTCGGGCCCGGCGACACGGGGCGCTACACGCTGGAGCTGCTGGATGCGGGCGGCGCCGTGCTTTCGAGCCGTCGCTTCGATCCTCTGGAAGAAGAGAGGCATGAAAACTTGGGACAGGACGTGCTCCCCTTCCGCCAGTACCTGCTCGACGCTCCCGGCGCGGCCGGCATCGTGCTGCGGGACGGCTCGACGGTGCTCTTCAGCCGTGAGATGAGCGCCAACGCCCCAATCGTGACCGTGACGCAGCCCACTGGAGGCGCAACGTGGCCCAGCACGGGCTTCGGCGCGATCCGCTGGTCGGCAACCGACGCCGACGGCGACAGTTTGACCTACGGCGTCATGTTCAGCCGCGATGGCGGCGCCACGTGGGTCAACCTGGCAACCGGCCTGACGGAGATGCGCTACGACGTGGAGCTGGAGACCCTGGGCGGCGCTGAGGGTCAGGCCCGCATCCGTGTGCTGGCCAACGACGGCTTGCGCACCGGCCACGGAGAGAGCGCGCTCTTCAGCGTGGCGCGCAAACCGCCTGACGTCTACATTGCCAATCCTGAGCCGGGCCAATTCATCCCATTGGGGCAGCCACTGCTGCTGATCGGCGCAGGCTTCGACCGGGAGGATGGCCCCTTGCCCGGCGCAGCCCTGGCCTGGAGCGACAGCGTCGGCGGCGCATTGGGCAGTGGGGAAGAGCTGGTCTTGCGGAACCTGGCGCCCGGTCCCCATACGATCACCCTCGTCTCGACCGACAGCAGCGGCATGACCGGCACAGCCAGCGCAGCGGTCTACGTCGGATACCCCTTGTGGTTGCCGCTCGTGCAACGAGAGCGTTGAGGCAACGGGGGCATGGTTGTGCTGTGTAGTGTCCTTGTGCGAACGCAACCCGCCGCGCGGGATCGTGGGTCTCAGTGCGGCGAGTGTGTGACACGGGGGCAGACGGTCGCTGTAGATCCAGATGCGGGGCGGCCTTAGCTGGGGCGACCGAGCGCCGCCAGCGCGGCGGTCGCCTCGGCCAGCAACCCCTCGGCGTGAAGCTCGCGGGCCAGGCCGGCCGCCTCGCGTAGCGCGCGTTCGGCCGCGGTTGCGTTGCGCGCCCCACGGATCTGACCGAGCTGGATGAGGGTCTTGACGATGTCCAGCCGGTTGCCGGTGGCCCGCGCCAGCTCGAGGGCGCGGGCCAGGTGCTTCTCGGCGGCGACCGTATCGCCAGCCTGCGCGGCGATCTGGCCCAGGGAGAGGGAGAGACTGGCGACGATGTAGGGCCGATCCATCTCGTCGAGCACGGCTCGGCAACGCTCGACATACGCCATCGCCTCATCGAAGCGACCTTGACTGGCGGTGAGGGTCGCCAGGTGATCGTAGACGCCGGTCAGCAGGTAGCGGCTGCCGGTCTGCGCCGCGATCGTTAAGGCGGTCTGCAAATGCGCTTCGGCGGCCCGGATGTTGCCGCGCAGGAATTCCAGATAGCCGGCGTTGTCCAGCGCCGCGCCGATGCCCCATGCATGGCCAACCTCTTCGTAGGTCTGGGCTGCAGCGAGGAACCAATCTACAGAGCGGCCCAAATCGCCCAGGCCATACCAGGCCGCGCCCAGATAGAGCCGGGCGTGTCCGATGTCGCGCAGCGGCGCCAGCGGCATCAGCAGCGCCAGCGCCTCCTCTGCCCCCCGCCTGGCCTCTTCGAACGCCCCGATGCGGAACTTGAACGCGGCGCGCAGCGCCAGCACGCGGCCCAGCCCGCGGACGTGGCCGGCCTCCCCTTGTGCGCGCAGCGCCTGCACCGCCTGGCCGGTCAGTTCCACACACTCCCTATAGCGTCCCTGGATATCGAAGAAGTAGAGGAAGCTCTCCAGAAACGGCTCGAGCAGCGTCGGATCGGCCTGCGCCCCCCCCAATCCCAGGCCGCGCGGATGTTGTCGGCCTCGAGCTGCATCCGGGCCAAAGCCTGCCGATCCTGTTGGCCGTGGAATTGGGCTTCGTGCTGGCTCACTAGCCGCGCAAAGTAGCGCGCGTGGCGCTCACGCGTCTGCTGATAGATGGCCGTATGCTGCGCCAACTTCGCGCGCGCGAATTGGTGTGCCATCGGATGCATGTCGTAGCGCCCCGGCCGGCCTATCCGCAAGAGCGAACGGTCGGCCAGCGTCGAGAGCATCGGTTGGCTGGCTGCGGCCACCGCTTCGGCGGCAGCCCGGTCGAAGCCGCCGCGAAAGATAGCGAGCTGCGCCAGGTTGTTCTGTGCCGACCGCTCCAGGAGCGCCCACGAGTGCTCGAAGACCGCGGCCAGGCTGCGATGGCGTTCGGGCAGGTCGCGGGCGGCGCTGGTGAGAGATGACAGCCCATCGGACAACTCGGCCACGAGATCGGACGGCGACAGGGTGCGCATGGCTGCCGCGGCCAGCTCGATGGCGAGCGGCAGGCCCTCGACCATCTGACAGATGCGCGTCACGGCCGGGGCTGTGTCGGCGGTGAGCGCAAATCCGGGCCGGACGCGTTGCGCGCGCTGCTCGAAGAGTTGCACTGCGGGATAATCCGTCGGGTCGCCTCCGTTTGCCGGGAAGGGCAGGCCCGCCAGGTCGTACAACCACTCGGCAGTCAGGTTCAGCCGCTCGCGCGAGGTCACCAGCAGCTTCACGCCTGGCGCGTGTTTGAGGATTTGACACACCAGATCCAGGGCCGCCGGAGCGATGAGGTGTTCGAAGTTGTCGAGCACCAGCAGCAGCTCCCTTCGCCGCAGGAAATCGAGCAGTTGCGGCTCCAACGACCGCGCGCCGGAGAACGCGAACCCCAGCGCATCGGCCAACGCGGCAGGGAGCGCGGGCGCCTGGGCGACCTCGGCCAGCGACGCCAGCCAGACGCCGTTGAGGAAGATCGGCTCGCTGGCTGCGGCCGCTTCTAATGCCAGCCGTGTCTTGCCCACGCCGCCCGGCCCGAGGATGGTAAGCAGCCGCGTGTCGGGCGAAGCCAGCCGGCTGCGCAGCTCGGTCAGTTCCGTGTCGCGCCCCACCAGCCCCGAGAGGGGGGGCAGGTTGTGCCGCGGCCCGCGCATGGCGGCTTTGATCTGTTCGTACAGGGCCGTGGTCTCGGCCGACGGCTCGACATCCAGTTCCTCGGCGAGCAGGCGGCGGCAGCGTTTGTATTGGGCCAGCGCGGCCGAGCGTTGCCCGGTGCGCGCCAGGGCCAGCATGAGCTGGCGATGCGTCTCCTCACGCCACGAATCGAGCGCCAGCAACCGGGTTGCGGCGCTGATCGCCCGGTCAAAGCGGCCCGCATCGAGATGCAGCTGGGCGAGGGTGTGCAGCGCGTGCAGCGCCAGCTCGCGGAAGCGCGCCCGCTGCGCCAGCATCCACTCCTCGAACGCGGGCGCGTCGCGCACGAAGAAGCCGGTCAGGAAATCCCCACGATACAGCGCAGCCGCATCTTCCAGCCGTGCGCATCGCACGGCCGGCGGCAGGTCGGCCGGCAGGCGCAGCCCGTCCTCGAAGACGCTCACATCAAGAAGGCGCACCGTGTCGGGGCGAAGCTCGGCCGTTTCGCGCGTGATGTGTAGATGGGCGTCGAGCGCGCGGCGCAGATTGGCGAGCGCCTGGCGGAGGTTGTTGCGAGCGTCGGAGTCGGGCAACTCGCCCCACAGGAGCGCGGCCAGATCATCGCGTCGCTGTGGGCCAGCGTTCAGCGCCAGATAGGCCAGCAGGGCTGGGACTTTCTGCGACATGAAGTCGGTCTGCGGGACGCCATTCAAGGTGATCCGCAGGCCGCCGAATAGATGGATTTCTAATTCCTGCGCCATCGGTCGCTCTAGCAAACGATCTCCAAACGATCACGGACTATAATGCGGCAAGTGTAACACAAATGCAGACGTAAGGCGAAGACAAATGTTACGTGAAGCAGGGAAGCGGCCGTCTCGATATCATGTGTTCGTCCTCAGCTTGTGGGAAGAGGGGGCCGCGTTCGCGGGCGAAGGCGTCAACTGGCGATTCAGTCTGGAGCAGGCGCAGGGTGTGGGGCGCAAAGGGTTCAGCAGCCTCCAGGAGTTGATGGCCTATCTGGATGCCTGGACGCATGAACCGCCGGACCAGGTATCCGGCGGGCAAGGGCATCATGCCGACACGGCCGCGCCGTAGCCAGGCAGGATATCATGAGGAATCGGTGCTGAAGGATCTTCTCAATAATTCGGGGTAGGGGCATGGCCTTGCGCCTGCCCGCGGGGGCGACCGCAAGGGTGCGCCCCTCACATTGAGAAGATACGTGCTGAAGGATACGTTGATCCTGTATTGAAAGGAGATATCCCATGTTCGTCAATCTCATCTTCTTGCTGTTGGTCATTGGCCTGGCTGGCCTGTTCGGCTGGCTGTGCTATCGCGCCATCCGCGGTCGCAAGCTGTGGGTGAAGATCGTCGGGGGCCTTGTCGCCGGGCTGCTCACGTTGCTGTGCGTGGTGGTCGCCGTGATGGGGGCCAGGGGACTCGGTGCGATCTATCTGCCGGGCGCCGCGCCCGCGCCCAACCTGAAGGTCGCTGTCACGCCGCAGCAGGTCGCGCGCGGCGAGTACCTGGTCGGCCTGTCGTGCGTGGGGTGTCACGGCGCGGTGGGGGCAGACGGCAACCCGACCGAGCAGCCGCCGCTGACGGGCGGCTGGAACATCGCCGCGGCCGAAGGATTCGGATTCATGGGCGCCATGATCACCGAAAACCTGACGCCGGGCGGCAAGCTGGCGGGCTATAGCGACGGCGAACTGTTTCGCGTCATGCGCTACAGCATCAGCAAGGAGGGCCATAAGCTCGGGTTCATGGACTTCCTGCCCTACAAGGAGTTGAGCGACGAGGACACCGAGGCGCTCATTGCCTACCTGCGCTCGCTTCCGCCCGCGAAATCGGCCGCAGCGACCAGGGGCAGTTTCAACTTTATCGGCGCGGTGCTGATGGGTTCCGGGATGTTTCCGCCATCGGCGCCAGGCGCAGCCTCGGTCAAGGCGCCGCCGAAGGGGATCACAGCCGAATACGGCAAGTACGTGGCGACCTTCGGCGAGTGTCGCGGCTGCCACGGGCCGAATTTGACCGGGGTCGAAGCCAGCGCGCTCGGCCCGGCTGTGCCCAACCCGCGGCCGACGGTCAGCACGTGGACGCAGGCGCAGTTCATCCAGACGATGCGCACGGGTGTGCGGCCCAGCGGCGCCCCCTTCACCGAGCGGATGCCGTGGAAGAGCGCCGCCAAGATGACCGACGATGACCTGGCCGCGCTGTATGCCTATCTCAAGGCGCCGGTGCAATAGCAGAGATCTGGGCAATGACGGATCAGATCGGCGACCCGCATCGCGATGAAAGCGAGCCGAGACTGCGCCGTCATGCCGCGGGGCGCGCCAGAGGGGGCGACCACCGTCTTTCGTTAGATCAGCTTCGCGGTCTGCATCCCCCGGCGCAGCGCCAGCACGGTCACGGCCAGGAACAGCAGCAGCGCGACCCCGTTGACCATCCCGCTCCAACGGCGTAGATCGGCCCAGCCCCCCAGATCGGCGGCGACGCGCAGCGCCAGCGACGCGTGCAACAGGATCACGTGGCCATAGAAGTGCGCTCCGTAGCGAATCTCGCGGCCCAGCACCGCGGGGAAGATCACCGGCGCATGGCCGAAGATCATTCCGAAGACGAAGCCCAGGAAGAGGGTGTGCAGCATCGCATCGTAAAGCAGGCCCGCGGGCCGCTGGCCGGCCGCGAGGGTGAGGATGCCACTGATGACCAGCCAGAGGTAGCCGATCAGCAGGTTCAGTGCGATGAAGCGTGTCAGGCCAGCCCGCTGCACAGTCTTGCGCGCGATATCGAAGCGCAGCAGCCACAGCGCCAGCAGCAGGAGCGCCAGCCCGGCGATCCGTACACCGAGATCAGCCAGCGGGGTGAAGCTCAAGAGGAGCAGGCCGGCGGTGTAAACCCCGACCAGCGCAAAGAAGGCGATCATGGCTTCCTGCGGGAAGCGCGTCAGCCGGGCCAGCTCCAGCCGCTCCCCCGCGATGGTCAAGACCAGATAGCCGCCCCACCACCAGACCACGTGGAAGATCGGCGCGCCGGCCAGCCAGAGCACATTGCCCGCGGCCCACAACGTCGCGCCAAGCCCCATCGTGTAGGTGAACGAGGCCGGCTGGCGGCGGATGATCTCGCTGAAGACCGCGATGAGCGCCAGGCTGCTTCCGGTCAGCAGCGCCGGGCCGATCTGCAGCCCGATCAGGCTGGTCAGCGCGCCGATGGCGGCCAGCGCCGGCGCGATGTAGACCCAACGCCGGCCCAGCGCGGCCAGTGCGACTGCACGCTCCAGGGCGATCAGCGTGCCGAGGAAGCCGGAGACCATCAGCGGGCCGTGCCCCGCGGCCAGATGGTCAGGCGCAGGCAGCACCCAACCCACGCGCAGCAGCCCGGCCCACGTCGCGGCAAGCAGGGTCAACAGCGCGACCAGGAGAAGCGGATAGCGCAGACGTTTCAGCAAGGTAGGAACCTCCATCCATTGGACTGCGGAGATCATACGACAAACGTGCAAGTTTGTCAGGGACTTATATCGCAGTGCGTGGCATTGATTACACGCTGGCGCGCCCTCTTTCGTGATCACACAGCGTTCATCCCGCCTTAATGACTTCTGAACAAGTTTGCTCTATAATGCGGCTGCGGAGATTGCCTTCGTCCTGGCTCAGGCCAGGGCTTCGCAAACCATGTCCTGAGCTTGTCGAAGGATGCGCTCGCCATGACTGGCGGGAGCGATCTTTATGATAGGAGCCAAAAATGAGCAAGAGAAGAATCGCTGTCTGGTTAGTATCTGCTCTCGCCCTGATTATAACCGTGGCATGTGGAGACAATTCTGCCCCGACCGCCACTGGAACCCTTCCAGTTGCGACTGCCGCGGCAAGCGCCGCGGCCGCAGCTACAAGAGCCAGCAGTACGCCGACCGCTGCGCTGGCAGCGACAGTCGCAGCGACCCCTGAACCAACTTCAAGCACACGGGTCAGCTCGGCGGCAGCGACAGGGGCCATGACTCCTGAGCCAACCGCGGCCGCTCGCGCCAGTTCGGCGACCGCGGTCGCTGCAAATACCCCGGCCAACGACGATCCCAAAGGCAAGACCCTGGATGCCGCCACAGTCACGCTGATCGCGCTGGATGGCAAGGCAATCAGGGTGGACGGGAACGGTGTGTCTGTTGACGGCAACAAGGCAACCATCACCGCTGCGGGCGTCTACAGCATCCGCGGTTCGCTGGCTGATGGACAGATCGTGGTTGACACCAAGGATGCGGAGAAGGTCGTGCTCGTGCTCGAGGGCGCCGACATCGCCTACGCCACGGGCGCGCCCATCTACGTTGCGAACGCCGAGAAGGTGGTGCTCACCCTGGCGGAAGGCACGCAGAACACGGTCACCGACGGCGCGAAATATGACTTCCCCGACAGCAAGACCGATGAACCCAATGCCGCGATCTTCAGCAAGGACGACCTGACCATCAACGGCGCGGGCGCGCTGACCGTCGTGGCGAACTACAACAACGGCATCGCCAGCAAGGATGATCTCAAGATCACGGGTGGGGTGATCACTGTCCGGGCCGCAAACGATGGCATCAAGGGCCGGGATTCGCTGGTGATCCGAGACGGCGCGATCACCGTCAATGCTGGCAGCGATGGGCTGCAGTCCAACAACGATGAAGAGGCGGACCAGGGCTATATCGTCATCGAGGGCGGGACTCTGGACATCACGGCCGGCAAGGACGCCATCCAGGCGGAGACCAACCTGACGATCAGCGGCGGCCAGATCACCCTGCGCGCTGGCGGAGGAAGCGGTGTGCGCAAGACCGCCGAGAGCGCCAAGGGGTTGAAGGCTGGCGTGGATATCACCATCGCCGGCGGCGTCTTCAAGATAGATGCCTCTGACGATGCGATCAACGCCAACGGCAAGATCACTATCAGCGGCGGCGAGCTTGTCCTGGCCACCAGCGACGACGGCGTGCATGCCAATGTCGCCTTCACCATAAGCGGCGGCGACCTGCGCATCACCAGGTCCTACGAGGGGATCGAAAGCAACCAGATCACGATCAACGACGGCAAGATCCGCCTGGTCTCCAGCGATGATGGGATCAACGGCACGAGCGCCACGGCCACCGGTAGAGGCGGGATGCCGGGGCGAGGGGGACCGGGCGGCTTCGAGGCGGGCGATAGCCGTCTCTTCATCAATGGGGGCTACGTGGCGGTGGATGCGTTGGGGGACGGGCTTGACATCAATGGCGCAGTGGAGATGACGGGAGGGATCGTGCTGGTCAACGGCCCGACGGCCAACAACAACGGTGCGCTGGATCACGTTTCGTTCAAGATCACCGGCGGCTTCCTGGCGGCGGCCGGCAGCGCAGGGATGGCACAGGCGCCGGGCACGTCTTCCACGCAGTATTCCCTGATGCACAACTTCTCGACCGTGCAGGCCGCAGGGACACTGGTACACATCGCGACCAGCGATGGCAAAGAGCTGGTCACTTTTGCACCGACCAAGACGTATCAGTCCTTCGTGATCTCTTCGCCTGAGTTGCAGAACGGCGCGACCTACGTGGTCTATTCCGGCGGCCGCTCGACCGGCATCGCGACCGACAGTCTGTATGCCGGCGGCAAGTACACGGCCGGCGCGCAGGTCGCCAGCTACACACTGACCAGCGTCGTGACGGGCGCGGGGATGGGCGGACCTCGCGGCGGGGTGCGTCCAGTGCGGCCGTGAGAAAGGCAGCAGAACCATCAAGGAGATACTGAACAGAACACGTCGTCTCCGTATCAGTGACCGCCCGGTGCATGGCCCATACAGCCAGCTCCGGGCGGCTCGCATCTCCCCTCCAGAGCGAGGTTCCCTACCACGCTCTCAGCATCCCTTCAATCCTCGCTTAGGCGTATCTCAGTCAGCCGTTCCATAATGACAGCAGTCAGTACGAAAGGAGGGTGCGCCATGGCCAGTGACCGGCCGTTGATTTCCATCGAAGGTGTGACCAAGATTTACCGCATGGGCGAGCTGAAAGTGGAGGCGCTGCGCGGCGTCTCACTGGAGGTATTCGGCGGTGAGATGCTCTCGATCATGGGGCCATCTGGCTCCGGCAAATCCACGCTGATGAATATCCTGGGAGCGCTGGACGCGCCGACCAGCGGCGCCTATCTGTTGGACGGCCAAGACGTCAGCCGGTTGAAGCAGCGGGCGTTATCGGAAATTCGCAATCGGAAGATCGGCTTCGTCTTCCAGAGCTTCAACCTGCTGCCGCGCACAACGGCCCTGGCCAATGTGGAATTGCCGCTGATCTACGCCGGCGCCAGCAACGGCCGCGCGCGCTGCGTGGCTGCGCTCGAGATGTTGGGGTTGGGCGATCGGCTGCACCACAGGCCAAATGAGCTGTCGGGCGGCCAGCAGCAGCGCGTGGCGATTGCGCGAGCGTTGGTGAACTCGCCTGGCCTGATCCTGGCCGACGAGCCGACCGGCAATTTGGACTCGAAGTCGGGCGAAGAGATAGTGGGCGTCTTTCAGGAATTGAACGAGAAACACGGCATCACGATCATCTTCGTGACGCACGACCCCGACATCGCCCATCACATGCGGCGGATCGTGCGCCTGCAGGACGGCCTGATTGTGAGCGATGCGGCCGTAGCTTCACCCAAACAGGCCAGGCAGGCGACCGCGACCCAACCGATTCTGAACGCGCCCAAACTTAGCGGAGGAGCGATAGTATGAGAAGAATCACTCGTACGGCGCTGGCGGTGCTGCTTGTCGCAGCCATCGTCGGCGGCTATTGGTACTACCGGGGGTAGCCCCCCAAACTAGCGTGGAGTGGCAGGTTGTGGTACAAGATAGGCATGAAACTACCTTTTATGGAACAACCGGCCCTTCATCCCGAACTGGTGACGTGCCCGCATTGTCAGCAGACCGGTCGTATCGGCATTCATGGCCGGTCAGAACGGCGCTTCATTTGTCACGCCTGCCAGCGCACGTTTGCCGAGAGCCACGGCACGCCCCTGCACGATCTCAAGTACCCGGTGTGGGTCGGCGTGCTGGTCTTGACGCTGTTGGCGCATGGCTGCCCGGTGGTGGCCATCGTAGCGGCGTTCCTGCTGGATGAGCGCACCATCCTGGCCTGGCAAAGCAAGGCGGAGACGCACGCCGAGCAGGTGCAAGCGGCCGTCGTCTGCAACGGCGGCGTCGAGTTAGGACAAGTACAAGCCGCTGAGTTGTGTGTCAACACCCAACATGGTAAGGTCTGGATGGCCACAGCGATGAGCGTCTTTGCTCGGCTGTTCCTATGGGGCGAAGCCTGCCCTGAGCGTGGTCGAAGGGTCAGTGCCCATCGGGATACGCCGTTGCTCGACAAGGTGTTCGCCAAGGTCCGCCGCGCCGCCAAGGGCGTCCAGCCCGTCTTGGTAGCGGTGGCTGGCTTGGCCGCCTATCCCAAAGTCATCCTGCGCCAGTTCTCCGACAGCGTGCGCAGCGGCAAGGTCGGCCGGCCGCCGCGGGTGCCCTGGGCGGACCGCCATATCGTCCAGGTGGTCAAGTCGCACAGCGGGCGGATGTTGACGGCCATCGAGCGCCGGGTCGTGCACGGTTGTCGCCAGCGCGTGGATGAGTTGATGGCCCTCAGTCAATGCCAACTGGGCCGGATCAATACCGCCTTCATCGAACGCCTGAACGCCACCCTTCGACTGCGCTCAGGGCAGGCTCTTTCGCGCCCGCCTACCGGCTCTGGCACGGCGCACTCGTAACCTGGCGCAGGCCAGCAATTCTAATCACTGGGAAGACGGTTTCGAACCACGGTTTGAAAGCAGGAGGCCTCCCATGTTCACCCCAATCATTCGTCTGCGTTTCTGGCTCCTGGGCGCGTTGGCGCTGGCCTTGAGCGCGCTCACGGGAACGGCTTTCCTCGCCGGCAGCGGCGCCGCACCCGCTGCGCACCCCGCAGCCGTGACCTTCGAGCCAGCCGGCCACTTCGGCGGCTGGCTGGCCGCGATCGCCGCGCCCCTGACCGGAAATACGATCTACCTGGGCGAGGGCAGCGGCTTCACTGCCTATGACGTGGCGGACAAGGCTCACCCGCGCCAGGTGGCCGGCCTGCCGCTACCTGGTGAGGAGGTTAGCGGCATCGCACTGGCCGGGAGCACGGCCTATCTGACCGACGGCGCCGGTCTGCGCGTGGTCAGCCTGGCGAACCCGGCGAAGCCCGCGTTGCTGGGCGGCCTGGATTTCGCCGGCGCCGTCGGGATCGTGGTGGTTCCCAGCATCGCCTACGTCGCCGGCGGTGAGGCTGGCCTGCTGATCGTAGATGTGAGCAATCCGGTCAGCCCTACGCTGCGCGGGACTTACGACACCCCCGGCGATGCGCGGGCCGTCCAAATCATCGGCAGCACGGCCTACGTCGCGGATGGATCGAGCGGCTTGCAGATCATCAACGTGAGCAACCCCGCCGCGCCCACGCTGCTCGGCGCGTATGATACCGCTGGCTCGGCTCTCGATGTGCAGGTCGTGGGCAGCACAGCCTACGTCGCCGATGGGAACAATGGGCTGGAGATTCTCGCCGTCGGCAATCCGGCCAACCCGACCCGTCTCGGCCTCTACGACACCCCGGGCCAGGCTCGCGATGTCGAAGTGGCAGGGACGATCGTTTTTGTCGCCGATGGCGTGGCCGGTTTGCAGATCCTGAACGTGAGCAACTCCGCCAGCCCAGCCTTGCTGGCGACCGTGGCCGGCGGGTGGCGGGCGGACAAAGTGGCGGTCGCCGGCAGCCATGCCTACGTGGGCAGCGGCGACCGCGGGCTGCGCGTGCTCGATGTGAGCAGTCCTGCCAGCCCGGCCGTGCTGGGCAGCTACGAGCGGCCCGGCGCAGTGTTCGATCTGGCGATAGCCTCTTCACCCGCCACCCTGGCAGGGAGGGCAGCTTTCAGGGGTAGGTTTTTAACCGGAGCCCCCTGTGGGCGTCGTAGTCGGCCAAGGTTCGGGATAGAAACGGCCGAAGGGCAGGGCGGCGCCGGTAAGCGCTGCGGCCAGAATCACGAGCAGGCCGC
>VGOD01000147.1 GCA_016876015.1 Chloroflexota bacterium | reverse complement strand
GGCTGCGCCTCGACGGCCGGCGCAGGCGCTGTCGGCGCAGCGGGCTGCGTTGACCCACGGACGGTCCGCACCAGGCGCACGATCTCATCGCGCGCGGCCTCGGCCGTCTCGCCTTCCTGGCGGATGAAGATACGCGTCTGATTCAGCGCGTAGGGTTGCTCAGCTCCGCTGGGCACAGACACGCGCACCACCGACGATCCCTGGCTCGATTGCGCATCGAAATGAACGCTCAGCCGCGGGGTGATGCTCTGCTCGACCTCACGCCTGAGCAAGGCGATGGCCTCGGTCGGGTTGTCTACCCCGCGCGGCGGGCCTTTCTTGGCCGCGCTGGCGCCCACGTAGATGGTGCCGCCGCGTGTGTTGGCGAATGCGACGACGTCAGCCAGCAGTCGGCCCAGCCGGCCCGGCTGCGGCATCGTTTCATGAAACGCCTGCACGATGGTGTTACCCTGCTCACGCGCAACCTGCACGTAGTCGAACGGCGCCGCGGTCGGGCGGTAGGGTCGCGTCGCGGTGAAGTCATTTCCTGTTAGGGCCGCGCGCAGCGCTTCAAAGCTCACCTCCGGCATTCGAATTTCGGTGACGCGATCGCCGATCCCCTGCCGATTCTTGTCTTTCGGATCGCGGGTGAGCCGGTGTGCGTCGGAACCTTGAATGCAGTGCATCCGCCGAGGATACTCGGGCTTGGAGCCATCGAAGAAGCGCGCGGTCGAACGCCGGCCGCTTTCTTCCAGGTCGGTCACTTCCAGGGCATGCAGGTGTGGATCTTGGGTGTAGGCGATCTTGGTCTGACCGCCGAAGTTGAAGCCGCGCATCGCAACGCCGTGCGAGCTGTTGGCATGCGCCGCGATGACAAGGCCGCCAGCCTCGTCAATCAACCGATACGCGGTCAGCACATCGGTGGTGGCGCCAACCTCGGTCATGCCCGCGCCCAGCTTGTCCACCGGGACGTTGAGGCGCAGCAGCAACAGCTCCAGCAAGCGCAGCGAGGTGTCGGGGGAAAAGATGGCCAGGACGTGAAAACCGAGCGTAGCCGTGAACTCAAATCCGGGCAAGACGAGAACCCTCTCGCCAAGCCGCCGGAACTCGTCCAGGTCTCGCCGTTCCTGGGGTCGCAGGCGATCATTCGCCTCCAACCACGCCAGGCGCTCGATCTCGGCTCGAAGGCCGGCAACCCCCTCCACCGTGTTGTGGTCGGTGATCGCCACAATATCCAGTCCACGGGCCTCAGCTTTCTGCAGCCACTGCACCCAACTCACACCTGGGTCTAGCCAGTCGGCCGACGCTAATGTGTGCAGGTGCAGATCAACCCGCCGCCAATCGCCCTCCACAGACCGAAACGTTCTCTTTATTCGCTTTTTTTCGGACACAAAGGGTACACTTTCTCCTTTCTTGTAAGTACATCATGATGTAGTGGCGCCGACATTGCAGCCGATTGCCGGCGCCTGGGCCGCACAGTTGGCCGCCTCCCTATTATGTTTACTTTGGACGATTTGTCAAACCGCGTCAAGGGGCGTTGCGCCTTGCACGGCAGGTCTCATCACCAGGGCCGTCTTGATGACGTCATCCACCCGCTCCGCGAAGACAAACGCCATCTTCTGACGCACGATCTCTGGCACATCCTCCAAATCGCCCTCGTTGCGCTTGGGCAGGATCACAGTAGTCAGGCCGGCCCGGTTGGCAGCCAGCACCTTCTCTTTGATGCCGCCGACCGGCAACACCTGGCCGCGCAGGGTGATCTCGCCGGTCATGGCTACGTCTTTCCGCACCGGCGTGCCCGTGAGCAGGCTGACCAGCGCGGTCGCCATCGTCACACCCGCGCTCGGCCCGTCTTTGGGCGTAGCGCCCGCGGGGATGTGCAGGTGGATGTCGGACTTGGCGAAGACCTCGGCGTCAATGCCGTAGTCGGTGGCCTTGCTGCGCACCCAGCTCAGCGCGGCCTGGGCCGATTCCTTCATGACATCGCCCAATTGACCCGTGAGGGTGAACCCCTTGGCGCCAGGCATACGCGTGGCCTCGAAGAACATGATGTCGCCGCCCGTGACAGTGTAGGCGATGCCGGTGGCGACGCCGGCCATCTCGACTCGCTCGGCCACCTCGTTGAGGAACTTCGGCCGCCCCAGGTAGGTCGGCAGGTCATCTGCGGTCACAACGACAGAGCCCTCGCCAGCGCCATTTTCGGCCACCTTGGTCGCCACCTTGCGACAGATCGCGCCGATCTCGCGTTCGAGATGCCGCACGCCAGCTTCCCGCGTGTAGTCGCACACGATGCGGCGCAGCGCATTCTCCTCGATCGTAACCTCCGCAACACGCAGGCCGTTCTCGCGGATTTGGCGCGGGGCCAGATAGCCCTGCGCGATCTTGATCTTGTCCTCCTCGGTATAAGAGCTGAGTTGGATCACCTCCACGCGGTCGAGGAGCGGCTGCGGGATAGGCTCCAGCCAATTCGCCGTAGTGATGAAGAAAACCTGGCTCAAGTCAAACGGCACATCCAGGTAGTGGTCGCGAAATTCCGCGTTCTGTTCAGGGTCGAGGACTTCCAGCAACGCCGACGAAGGGTCGCCGCGGAAGTCACGCCCCAGTTTGTCCACCTCATCCAACATGAAGACCGGATTGCGGCTCTCGATGCGACGCAGGCTCTGAATGATGCGCCCCGGCATCGAGCCGATATAGGTGCGCCGAAAGCCGCGCACCTCGGCCTCATCTCGGATGCCGCCCAATGCCAGGCGGATGAATTTCCGGCCCAAGGCGCGGGCGATGGAGCGACCCAACGAGGTCTTGCCTGTACCGGGCGGGCCGACGAAGCAGAGGATCACGCCCTCGCGCTCGCGGCGGATCAGATCGGCCGGCGGCTCGGGCTCCTGGCCTTCGGACCGGCGCTCCAAGCGCAGCTTGCGCACCGACAAGAATTCCAGGATGCGGTCTTTGATGTCCTTCAGACCGTAGTGATCCTCTTCGAGCACCCGGCGAGCATGGGCGATATCCAGATTGTCTGCCGTGGTGACGTTCCACGGCAGGTTGACCATCCAGTCAAGATACGTCTTGATGACCGAATACTCGGCGGCCTGCGTGGGCATCTTTTTCATGCGATCCAGCTCGCGGCGGGCCTCCTTATCAGCCTCCTCGGGCATAGAGGCCTGGGCGATGCGCTGCTCGAACTCCCGGATTTCCGCCTCTTGCTCGTCTCCCTCTCCCAGTTCCTTCTGGATGGCCTTGAGCTGCTCGCGCAGGAAATACTCGCGCTGCATCTTGGACATCTCATCCTGGGCCTGGGTTTGGATCTTCTTGCCCAGCTCAAGGACTTCGAGTTCCTTCGTCAGAATGGAGTTCAGCTTGACGAGCTTTTGTTTGACGGGGTTGATCTCCAGAATCTCTTGCGCCTGGGCCGGCTCCATGCGTACGCTGGCCGCCACCAGGTACGCGAGCTGTCGCGCGCTCGTCGCGTTGATCGCCGCGGTTTCCAGTTCCTCCGGCATGTGGGGCACCAATTGCACCAGCCGCCGAAAAAGCTCCTGCGTCGTGCGCATGAGCGCCTCTTGCTCCAACGACGCCTCGTCGTCATCGGGAACGAGCTCGATCCGCGCGCGCAGATAGGGATATTCCTGAACGTAACCCAGGATGCGAATGCGCTCCAGTCCTTGCACAATCAGGCGGATGGTGCCATCGGGCGCTTTCAGCATTCGGTGGACCAGCGCGGCCGTGCCCAGCGTATAGACCTGTTCGGGCCTCGGTTCCTCGACTTCAGCGTCGCGCGACGTGATCAGGCCAATCACGCGATGATCAGCCGACTCGATCAGCGTATCGTCCACCAGCTTGATCGAGCGTTCCTGCCCGATGGTCAGAGGCAGCCACATCATGGGATAGACGACCACCCCGCGCAGCGGCAAGATGGGCAACTCGGCCGGAATGGCGAAGTCCACTTGTTCGATATCTGCCATCGCTCTTCAGTCCTTCTCTGAGTCTATGCTTCTCGGTCTCGCTTGAAACCCGAACTGGCTCGGTCGGAGACCGGCCAGAGCGGGAGACACCTGAAGCCGCGCGAGTTACTGCTCGTCATCTGCAGCCACGCGAACCGGAACGCGCCGCGCCTGCGCCTTGCGCAACGTGACCTTCAGAAAACCATCCCGGTAGCTCGCCGCTACGCCGTCATCGTCAATGGCCCACGGCAGGTGAACCTGCGTGCGAAACCGACCGTAACGAATCTCCATCTGCTGATAAGCCAGTTTCTCGACCGGGTCGCGACGTTCCCCGCTGACCACCAACAGGCGGCCCATGAACGACACCTCGTAGTCGCCGTCCGTCAGGCCGCCGATCTCGACAATGATGACCGCCTGGTCGCCGGTCTCATAGACATCAGTCGGTGGGCGCCAGACGGTTTCATTCTGCAATGCCCAACGCACACCTGGATAGGAATCGCCATACACGTGATCACCTCCCATGACGATCAGTCGCCGAGTCGTATTCTAGCACAGATGACCGGACAACTCAAGGAGTGACGCTGCCAATTGTATCAGAATCGCGTTAGACCTTGCCCAATTGCGCATCCGTGCGGGTTTGGCGTATAATGCCGTGAGAGCGAAACGTGAGGAGTAAAGGCAAACATGATACCACCGCGATTGTGCGATCTGTCTGTGGACGAGCTGCTGACAGCCGTCGCCAGTGATGCGCCGGCGCCCGGCGGCGGTGCGGCAGCCGCGCTGGCGGCCGCGTTGGCGGCCGCGCTGGTGGGAATGGCCGCCCGACTCACGATCGGTCGGGAGCGCTACGCAGCCTGCCAGGAGGAAATGATCAACTTGCGCGATCAGGCCGAAGGGCTGCGCCGCCGGCTGCTGCAGTCAGCAGACGAGGATGCCGCAGCCTACACGAGCGTCATGGCCGCCTATCGGCTGCCGCGCCAGCCAGATAGCGCACAGGCCGAGCGCAAGACTGCGATTCAGGCGGCGATGAAGCGAGCCATAGAGACCCAATTGGATGTGGCGACCGCGTGCGTCAATCTCCTCGATCTGGCGATCCAGGCCGCGCTGCAGAGCAATCGCAATGCGTCCAGCGATGTGGCCGTCGCCGCGCTGCTGGCTCACGCCAGTCTTCAGGCGGCCCTCCTCAATGTGCGCGCCAATCTGAAGAGCATCGAGGAGGAAAGTGAGCACTCCGCGTGGCATGTGCGCACAGAGCAACTCATTACAGCCGGCGAACGCGCCTATGCCGAGGCTATGGTCGCAGCTCAACAACGAGGGGAGTAGTCGCTTGGCGCATCGGTTTCGCGCTCTGTGGGCGCTTCTCGGTTATCTTCTGGCGACCCTGGTCTTCACCTTTCCGCTCGTCAGGCAGTTCACCATTGCGATTCCGGGCGATGGCTTCGACGGCTGGCAGAACTACTGGAACCTTTGGTGGGTGAAGGTGGCGCTGCTGGAGAAACAGACGTCCCCCTTCTTCACCGACCTGCTCTATCACCCCACGGGAGTCGGGCTGCTTTTTCACACCCTGAACCCTTTCAACGGTGTGACGGTCTTGCCGATTCAGATCGCCTGGGGCCTGTTGCCGGCCTACAACGCCGTGGTGATCTTCAGTTTTGTGATGGGCGGACTGGGCGCCTGGCTGCTGGTGCGACGGCTGCTCGGCGCGGGCGGCAGCTCGTTGGCCGCGTTCGCGGCCGGCGCGATCTTCACATTTTCCCCATTCCATATCGCCCATCTGCTGGGGCATATGCAGGTGATCAGTCTGGAGTGGATTCCGTTCTACATCCTGTATCTGCTCCGTTCGCTGGAGAGACCTACCCGGCGTAACATCCTGTTGGCTGTTCTGTTCCTCGCGCTTGTCACATTCTGCGATTGGTACTACACCCTCTATTGCCTCATCTTCACAGCGGCGGCGCTGTTGTGGTCCGCGTGGCGCAGCAGCCGGCAGGGACTCAAAATGGCTGGACGGCCTTTCCTGGCCGCCGTCGGGGCCGTCGCTGCGATCTGGGCGCTCTGGGCGATCATCCTGAGCCCGTTGCTGGCGCCGATGATCCGCGATGCTGGCCAGTTTCGCTTCATGGTTCCCGATCCCATCCACAGCCGCATCCTCTCGGCCGACCTGCTGGCATTCGTCACCCCGCAGGAGTTTCATCCGTTGTGGGGCGAGTGGGCGCAGGCCAGGGCGAGGGTCTTCACCTCGACAGTGTCCGAGCACCAGGTTTTTGCCGGCTTCACGGTTCTGGCGCTGACGCTGTTGGGGGGCATTGTGCAAGTCGGCAGCTTGCGCCGCGCGCGGATTCATGACACCCACCACGTACCAGACACTTCCGAAGTGCCTGGTACGTGGGCGATTGCCCGGCGCCAGCCGCCCCTGCGCGCTGGCGCGTCGCGCGGACTCTGGCTGCTGGCGCTCGTTGTCTTCTTCGTGCTCTCCTTGGGGCCCGTCCTCCACGTAGGAGGCAAAACCGATCTGTTGCCCGGCGGCCGCGAGATCGTTCTGCCCTACGGCTGGTTGGCAGACAAGATCCCATTCATGGAGATCACCCGCTCGGTCAGCCGCTTCGACGCCATGATCATGCTCGCTATGGGGTTGCTGGCGGCTGCGGGCGTGCAATGGCTGGCGCAGCGGCCTGTCATCGGTCGCCTGGCCCCTGCGGTTGCCGTTGGGCTGATTCTTTTCGAGTTCCTGCCGGCGCCCTATCCGATGAGCCGGCCGGATGTCCCACAGTGGTATCACGCCCTGGCAGACGACAAGCGGACGGGCGCGGTGCTCAACCTGCCCATGGCCTGGGATCGGCCGGGCTATCTGCTGCAACAGACGGTCCACCGCAAACCGCTCGCGGTCGCGTATATCAGCCGCGATGACCCGCGCACCCTCGTCGAGCGCGCGCCGGTGCTTCAGCATCTCCGGCGTCTCGGACCCGACATCATCGCCTTCGATCTGGCAGCGCAAGGAGGCCAGGCGCTGCACGATCTGGGCATCCGCTGGGTCATCCTGGACCGCTATCAGATGCCGGCCGGGCCAGAACGCGCCTACGTGGATGCCGCCGCGCGCCAGATCTTCGGCGCCCAGCCTCCGGTCTATGAAGATGTGCGGCTGACTGTCTACGAGGTGGAATCGCCCGCCGTTTCAGCGCCATACCTGGCGCTGGGAGATGGGTGGGGAAGGTTCGACCCTGGCAGCCAGGGTCGGACTTTCAGCGGTCACGCGACGCTGTTCGTGCAGGCGCCGGTCAGCGGCGAGGCAACACTGCGCGTGACCCTGGCCCCTGGCAGCCCAGAGCTCGATGCGCCCCGCGCCGGGGGCGCGCACGTGATGCATCTGTCCTTGCGTCAGGGCGCGAATGAGGTGACGTTGCGGCTGCGCCAGCCAGGCGGTCGCGCGCTGGTGACCGGGCTTGCGCTGGCGACCGCGCCCTAACATCGCTGTTGAGAGGAAGGCATGAACCCATCTGAAGGCGCTGTCGCCTCCATCACCGTTCATCCGAAAGATGTCCACGCTACCATCGCCAGGCACATGCTGGCCGACGGCGAGCACCTGGTCATTGACCTGTCGGGCTCCCACGGCGCTTACTTGCGGGACGCCGCGACCGGCCGCGAATACCTGGACTTCTACGCATACTTCGCCAGCCAGCCAGTCGGCCACAACCATCCGAAGATGCGCGAGCCGTGGTTCATGCAGCGACTGGTCGAGGTCGCGCTGCACAACCCGGCGAACTCGGATGTCTACACTCCCTACCTGGCGGAGTTCGTGGAGACCTTCAGCCGCATCGCCAAGCCTGCCGACATGCCACACCTTTTCCTGATCTCGGGGGGCGCGCTGGCCGTGGAAAACGCGCTGAAGACCGCCTTCGACTGGAAGGTGCGCAGGAACTTCGCGGCCGGCAAGGGCGACAAAGGCAGCAAGATCATCCATTTCCGGGAAGCATTTCATGGCCGCAGCGGGTATACGCTGTCGCTGACCAACACGGCAGATCCCCGGAAGTATGCGTACTTCCCCAGGTTCAACTGGCCGCGCATCATCAATCCGAAGCTGCGCTTCCCGATCACCGAAGAGGTGCTGGCCCAGACGATCAAGCTCGAACATCAGGCTCTTACGCAGATCAAGAAGGCTTTGCACGCCAGCCCTAACGACATCGCAGGGCTGATCATCGAGCCGATCCAGGGCGAAGGGGGCGACAACCATTTCCGGCCGGAATTCTTCGGTCAACTGCGTCAACTGGCCGACGAGAATGACTTCCTGTTCATCGTGGACGAAGTGCAGACCGGGATGGGCACCACCGGCCGGATGTGGGCCGTCGAGCAGATGGGAGTCAGGCCCGACATCATCGCTTTCGGCAAGAAGGCGCAAATCTGCGGGATCATCGCGGGGCCGCGCATAGATGAAGTGCCCGACAACGTCTTCCGCGTCTCCAGCCGCATCAACTCGACGTGGGGCGGCAGCCTGGTGGACATGGTACGCAGCCAGCGTTACCTGGAGATCATCGCGGAGGACAACCTGCTAGAAAACGCCGCGACCGTGGGGAAAACGCTGCTTGACGGCCTGGCCGAGCTCGCCAGGCGATCGGACCTGATCGCCAACGTGCGCGGGCTGGGGATGATGATCGCGTTCGATCTGCCCACGGCGCGCGCGCGCGACATCTTTCGCGGGCTGCTGCTCCAGAACGGGCTGGTAACGCTCAAATGTGGGGAGCGCTCGATCCGCTTCCGGCCCATGCTCGACTTGTCGCCGGCGGACGCCGAAGCAGGTCTGGCGGTGGTGGCGAAATCATTGTACGATGCGCGAGCCGATGGCGCGCAGTTGTGACGGGGTCATGGCGGGATGGGGTACTACATCCTTGTCTCCTTGTTACCCTGTCACGCGCCCCGCCGGGCCTTCATCTCGGACCGGTACGAATCGTACAGCGTCAACAGATTGGCGTTGTGAAGCTTCTGAACCAGGCCACTGAGGGGTATGCGCGAGAGGCCACACTCCTCGATGGTGATGTCCAGGATGTTGTTGCGCGGCACGCCGCGGGCGATCTTCTCGCGCACCAGGCGGTCAATGCTTTTCAGATAGCTGATGTTGGCCGCGAGAGTTTCCTCGATCTCGCCCCGCAACAGCACCTCGCCGTGCCCCTGTATCAGGTTCTCCATGCTCTTCTGTTTGATGGCGGTCAACGACTGGATCATGTCATCCAGATCGCCTCCGACCACATAGGGCACAGGCATGACCGTGTCGCTGGCGATCATCAGGCGATCCTCGTACACATACACCGAACAGACATCGCGGGCGTGGCCGGGAGTGTACGACAGCTCGATGGTCTTGTTAGCCACCCGCAGCGTCATCACTTCGTTGAAGAGCAACTCAGGATAGCGAATCCGCACATCGGCCAGTTGCGGCGTCTGCTGCTTGGCGGCGCTGAGCGAAGCCTCAGCATGGCGCTCCATGAGCCGGCGACACTGATAGTGCGCCACCACCTCGGCTTCCGGGAACAGGTAGGTGCCGTAGATGTGATCGGCGTGCGAATGGGTGTTGATGACGTACAGCGCCTTGGACCGGCGTTGAGCGATGAAGTCGCGAATATGCCGGCTCTCCTGCGGGAAAGGCAAGGTATCCACCACAATCGCGCCCTCATCGGTGAAGATCACGGTGGCCGTGACCTCGGCGTAGAGCCCGCTGGTGAAAACGTATACCCCATCTGAAACTCGATCGCGCTTCAGCGGCACTGGCATCCTCCGGAAAACTCAGCAATGCGGGGCCGCGACCCCGCCAGCCATCTCAGCTTGCCAAGAATAGCACATCGGAGTTGGCGCTGTCAAGGGCAAACTTGCGAGTTTTCCCAATTCAGGCTCATTCGGAGCGCCCCAAACGCGCAAAGGCCACCGACTCAACGAGCCGATGGCCTCTTGAAAGCTGAGTGCCCCGCCGTGCCGTGTGCTCAACTGGTTTGAACCTGCTCTCGCAGGTGGGGATTTTGCCGGCTGGCTCTGCCTTGCCAATACACTGGCCGTGTTCAGCGGTCAATGCGGCTATCGCATCGCCCTCCGGGATGTCCAACCCCCCAAGTCATACTGTTGGCTCATAACGTGTTGGGAGCATCACAAACACCGCAGGGTACTACACTGCCATCATAGCACAGGTTGGCGCAGCGTGCAAATGGGCCAAAGAGCCTAAAGCGTGCGGGAATGAGCTTCGATCTTCAAGTGCAGTTCCCGTAACTGCGCTTCTGTGATCTCCGATGGCGAGCGAAACATCAGATCGGTGGCCGAAGCGGTCTTGGGAAAGGCGATCACCTCGCGGATGCTCGGTGTGCCGGCCAGGATGGCCACAGTGCGATCAATGCCGGTGGCGATGCCGCCGTGCGGCGGCGCGCCGTACTCGAACGCCTCCAACAGATGGCCGAACTTCTCCTCGGCCTCGGCCGGCCCGATGCCCAGGGCGCGAAACATCGCCTGCTGCCGCTCCCGGCGGTGGATGCGGATGCTGCCGCCGCCTACCTCCCAGCCGTCCATCACCAGGTCATAGGCTTTGGCGCGCACGCGGCCAGGGTCGGTCTCCAGCAGCGGCCAGTCCTCGTCCATCGCTGACGTGAACGGATGGTGCATGGCGCTCCAGCGCGCCTCTTCCGCGTTCCATTCGAGCAGTGGGAACTCCACCACCCAGCAGAGCGCATGAAAATCGGTGCGCGCCAGTCCCAGCCGCTGACCAAGCGCCAGGCGCAACTCTCCCAGAGAGCGCGCCACGATGTTGCGATCGGCGCTCGCAACGATCAACACCAGGTCGCCAGCGGCTGCGCCGGTCCGCTCGAAGGTGTCCGCCAACGCCTCCGCGCTGAGGAATTTGGCGATAGATGACCTGGCGCTGCCATCTGGCTGCCGCGCGATGGCAGCCAGCCCTTGCGCGCCGAAGCGTTTGGCGATCTCGCCGAGCTCGTCAAGCTGCTTGCGGCTGTAGCCCCCGCAACCCGGTGCGACGAGCGCCTTCACCTGGCCCCCCTTCGCCAGCGCGGCCGCAAAAACCTGGAACTCGCTATCGGCTACAATGTCGCTGAGGTCAACCAGCTCCATGCCGAAACGCAGGTCTGGCTTGTCAGAGCCAAATCTGGTCATCGCTTCGGCATAGGTCAACACTGGGAAGGGCCTGGTCAGGATTGGCCGGTCGCTAAAGTGTTCCACAAGCTCAGTGTAGAGCGGCTCGATCATTGCCATGATGTCCGCGCGATCCACGAAGGACATCTCCAGGTCGAGCTGCGTGAATTCGGGCTGGCGGTCAGCGCGCAGGTCTTCATCGCGGAAACAGCGTGCGATCTGGAAGTACCGCTCGAAACCCGCGACCATCAGGAGTTGCTTGAGCTGTTGAGGCGACTGCGGCAGTGCGTAGAAGTGGCCGGGATGGACGCGGCTGGGCACCACGTAATCGCGTGCGCCTTCGGGCGTCGTCTTGATGAGCATCGGCGTTTCGACCTCCACGAAGCCCTGACGGTCGAAGTAATCGCGAATGTGCTTGACGACCCGGTGCCGAAGGACGATGTTCTGTTGCACGGGCAGCCGGCGCAAGTCCAGGTAGCGGTACTTAAGGCGCAGCGCCTCGTCTATCGCGGCGTCTTCGTTGATGTAGAAAGGCGGTGTGCGCGCCTCGTTGAGCACTGCAGCATCCTCGGCGACTACCTCGATGTCGCCCGTGGGAAGATTCGGATTGGCCAGACCAGCCGGCCTGGCTCGCACGCAACCGGTGATCCGCACGACATATTCGCTGCGGGCCGCGCTGAGCACGGCGTGGGCTGCCGGCGACTTCTGCGCGTCGCAGGCCACCTGCACGAGGCCGGAACGGTCGCGCAAATCCAGGAAAATCAGCGCGCCGTGGTCGCGCCGCCGGTGTACCCAACCCGCCACCGTCACTATCTGTCCGGCCTGCGCCAAGCGCAGATCGCCGCAATGATGAGTCTTCAGCATATCAAATCTCTCCAGCGCAAGATGTGGCTCCATTATAGCCAACCGGCTGAGAAAGAGCAAAGGCCGCCATGCGTTATGCGATTGGGCCGCGGCTGTGCTATAATGCCGATCCGCACACGCCACGTGCGCTGCGATTACCCTTCACTCCAGGAGCGAGCATGCGTTGTCTGGTCACCGGCGGGGCCGGATTCCTCGGCACAGCGTTGACAAATCGGTTGGTCCAAGACGGCCATCAGGTGCGCGTATTGGACGACTTGAGCGCAGGAGACCCGGGCGGGCTGCATCCCGACGCCATTTTCACGCGCGGCGACGTGCGCGACCGGCCCAAGCTCTGGACGCTGCTGCAGCACGTGGATTGCGTGTTCCATCTGGCCGCGCGCGTCTCGGTGCAGGAATCGGTTGTCTATCCCCGCGAGTACAACGACGTCAACGTGGGCGGCACGGTGAGCCTGGTGGAAGCGATTCGCGATGTCGGCGTAAAGCGCATCGTGTTCGGCTCCTCGGCCACTGTCTACGGCCAGCAAGAACAACAGCCCGTGAGCGAAACCTGCTGGCCGCATCCGCAGGCGCCCTACGCCGTCAGCAAACTGGCGGCCGAGTTCTACATCTTCGCCATCGGCCGGCTTAGCAGCATCGAGACGGTAGCCTTGCGGATTTTCAACGCCTACGGCCCCCGGCAGCGCGTGCCGCCCGCGCACGCGCCGGTCATCCCCCTGTTCATGAACAATGTGCTCACGGGCGCCTCGTTGGTGATCCACGGCGACGGGCTGCAAACGCGCGACTTCGTCTACGTTGACGATGTGGTGGCTGCCCTCATCGCGGCTGCCGTCGCGCCGGGCGTTGACCAGGCCATCATCAACATCGGCTCAGGTCAGGAAACCAGCCTGAACGCGCTGGTCGCTGCGCTGGGGCAGGTCACCGGCCGCCAGCCGGAAGTCATCTACAACCCGCGTCAGGGCGGCGGCCTGCCGCGCCTGGTGGCCGATCTGACCCAGGCGCGCTGGCTCCTGGGCTATCGGCCGCGCATGTCTCTCTTCGCGGGCCTGGAGCGCTTGCTGACCGAGGATGAACGCTTCGCCCGCAGAACGGCCAGCGGCAGGGCGCCGGCCGTTCTGACGCCGATCTTCCGCTAGAACCCCTGGAATCAGTAGTGAACCACCACCAGAGTGCCCACGCTCGCCCACCCAAAGAGCCAGGCAGCGTCAGGTGTGCTCATATTGACGCAGCCGTGGCTCATCGGCCGGCCGAAGTTGCTGTGCCAATAGGTGCCGTGAATGGCATAGGCGCCGTAGAAGTACATCACGTAGGGCACGTTCGGCAGGTGGTAGCCGGGGCCTGACATGGTCTGGGCGGTCAGCTTTACGCCAATCGAGAAGCTGCCGACGACCGTGGGCGTTCTGGGCAGGCCGCTGCTGATCAGTGTGGAGAAAACGGCGCGCTGGCCCTCGTAGGCGGTCAACCGTTGGCGGCTGAGGTTGATGTCAATCCACCGGCCGGCGGTGGGCGCGGGGACCGGTTGCGGCCGTGGGATCGGCAGAGGCGCGCCGCCGGCCGACACCTTCAGCCGCTGGCCGACCCAGATGAAGTTGGGGTTGGGCAGCCCGTTGGCGGCGACCAAGGCGGCCACGGTGGTATTGTAGCGCTGAGCGATGCTCGCCAGCGTGTCGCCGACCTGGACTACGTGCGTATCGCCCTGGGGCGCCGGAGTCGGTTGCGACGCGGGCGTGGGCTGTGGGGCCGGGGTGGGTTGCGGCGCCGGCCCGGCGCCGGGGACGCTCAAACGTTGGCCCACCCATACGAAGTTGAGGCTCCGCAGCCCATTGGCCTGCGCCAGCGCGTTCACGCTGACCCCGTAGCGCGCCGCTATCGAGGTCAACGTCTCTCCACGCTGAACGACGTGAACGCCGCCCACCCCTGGCGCCGGCGCGCTGCCGCCAGGCGTCAGCAATCGCTGCCCCACGTAGATGAAGTCGGGATTCGTGATGCCGTTGATCTGGGCGAGGGCGGCTGGCGATACGCCCAGGCGCGCCGCGATCAGAGTCAGCGTGTCGCCGCGCTGAACGATGTAGACTTCTCCCTGGGCTTCTGGGGCAGCCCCCGTGTCGCGGCCCAACTCAGCTCCGTGGACCACCTGCGGCGCTACCCAGGCGCTGGCTGGCCCCAACAACAAGGCCAGTAGCACCGCCACGACGATCATCCGATTGGACGTTCTGCAAACCCCGATCTTGGTCATAGCTCGCTCCCTGTACGAGAATGATGGATTGGCTGCAATGAGGAGCTGGCATCGTGCGTCTGGCGATCCTGTACGGCGCGCAGCGCGACGGCCGCGCTATTGGCCAGTGTGCGCAACACGATCATATCGTCTTCCATGAATGGACGCTGCCGGGCGCGACTGACGACAATCAGGACGCCGATCGTCTCTTCG
>VGOD01000146.1 GCA_016876015.1 Chloroflexota bacterium | reverse complement strand
AGAAGATGCTTTCGTATTCGTTGTAGTACGTGTAGACGCGTGCCGGCTTGGGCAGGATGGTGTAGCTGCCTGCGAGCGTGTCCGGGTTGATCGGGCCAGCGAAGTAGATGAGCACTGCATCGTCGGTATCCACTTGTCTGGCGTTGTTGACCGGTTGGGTGCGGAGCACGCCGGGCAAAGCGACCGTTCTGAACGCGTGCGAGGATGCAGAGCGCAGCGCGCCCTGTCCATTGGCCGGACGCGCAGAAGCGGCGACGGTCGCGGTGTAGTTCGTGCGGAACCCGAGGAGTCGCGTGGGCTTGAAGCCCAGCGTCGTGGCTTCGGCGTTCCAGGTGAAAACGCCTGGCACGGCGTTCTTCTGCGCGTCCACCAGGCTGAACGCCGCCTCGGTCGAGGCGCGGTCCATCGGCATCGAGAAGGTCGCGGTGATGGGATCTTCGATCGGGATGCGCAGCAGATTCGGGGGCGGCCCCCACGCAGCCAGCGGCCGGTGAGACCAGGAGAGCACCGTCGGGACCGTCGTGCGAAAAGTCAGCGTGTACGGTTCGGCCAGGATGCCGCCGGTGGTATCTGTCAGCCCGGCCGGCGCGGTGACGGTGTAGAGCGTAGATGCGGCCAGTCCAGCGCGCGGGGTGAAGCGATAGATGCTGGTGTTCAGCCATTCCCCCTGTCCAACGACAGTGGGGGTGATGATGAGCGGCTGCGGCAGCTTGGCCTGATCGGTCACGCCCATCAACGCCACGACGGGCCGGTTGAACGCCACAGTGATCGGGCTGTCCACGGGCACGTCTTTGCTGTTGGCCGCAGGCGACGAGTTCGTCACCTGCAAGAAGCCGGCTGTGGCGAACTTGAACGAGATCGGCGCTTGCAGCTTCTGGCCGGCCGCGCTCGCTGCGGTGCTGGCGAGCGTGACCCGATACTCGGCTCCGCGCTGGAGGCGCTCGGTGGGCGAGAAGATCAGTTGGTTGCCCGTCACCTTCACCTCGCCGGGCACCTTCGGCTCGATGCTGAACGCCGAGCTGGTGCTGGCGGGATCCATCGCCTGGTCGAAGGTGATCGTCACCGGTGCGGCCAATACCTGTTCCTCCCCGCGATCGGGAGTGATGCCCACCACCACGGGCGGCAGCGCCGGCCGCGTGGGGGTGGGAACCGGGGTGTCGGTCGGCAGGGCCTTGATCGGCGGTGTGGCGCTGGGCGGAACGCTCGTCGGCGGCAGACCCGTGGGCGTGGCGGTCGGCGCCGGCCTGGGCCCGCACGCGCTCAGGATGGGAGAAAGCGCGAGCAGGAGGACGAAGGTCAAGGTCAAGGCTGAGGTTAAGGTTGAGGTGCGATCTGAACGCATGGTCTGGCTCCTTCCAGGTTGCGGCCGTCGGGCGCGATCCTTGCCGTTATGCGCCCTGGCTGGATTACTCAACATACACTTCCACCTCTTCGCTCGTCACGCGGACGCCATCCCTTCCTGTGGCCACTGCCTGGAAGGTATGCCGCCCGCGCGCCAACTGCCACCACGCCGTGTGCTCCGGGCCGGTCAGGGTTGCGATCGGCGCGCCATCCACGAGCAGCGTGATCGGCGCACCCTGGGCCAACAGGTCTAGTCCGGGCCGCGCAGAGATCGGCAGCTTCTGCACGTCGAGCGGCAGGCCGGGATCAATGCGATACGTGCGATTGGGATCGGGGCTGGCGAGTTGGAGGTTGGAGGTTGGATGTTGGAAGTTGGAGGTTGGAGGTTGGAAGGTGGGTGCGAGAGTTCCAGGAAGGAGCGGCTGCGGGATGCCGTTCTCGGCCGCCCACTCCCGGTATTGGTCTGGCATCACCCACACGGTCTGCCAGCGGACCGCGGCGAGGGGCGCGTCATCGCCGGCGGGCTGGCCGGTGCGAACGTCGAATGCGATCTGGCGGTGCATCTCGTCCACTTCGGTTGGCTCTGTGCCCGTGATGAACCATTCGAAGCGACGGTGCGGGCAGGGTGACACGGTGACAGGGTGACCAGGTGACACGGTGACATTGCTCTGCACAGATTTGCGATTTGCAATTTGCCCATCTGTCATTTGCCCATTTGCAATTCGCAGTCTGCTATCTCCCGGCAGCAGCCCTGAATCGGCGCAAACTTCCACGCGCACCAGGCCATCGGGACGCGCGAAGTGGCGCGGCGGGGTGTTGCGCAAGACACTCGTCATAAAGTCGCGCCAGATGGGGCCGGCCCCGGTGACGCCGCTGACATCCTTCATCGGCGCATTGTCGGCATTGCCCACCCAGACGCCGGTCGCCAGGTCGGGCGTATAGCCGACGGTCCAGTTGTCGCGCCAGTCGCTGGTGGTGCCGGTCTTGGCCGCGGCCGGCCGGCCGATCTCGAGCGCGCTCTGTTCGCCGAACGATGGGATACGGGCGATGTTGTCGGAGAGGATATCGCTGATGAGGTAGGCGACGCGCGAATCTATTGCGTATTGCGTAGTACGTAGCGCGTATTGCGTAGTGCGTATTGCGTATTCCGTACTGCGTGCTTCTGATTCATCCGTATTTGCAGTTTGCAATTTGCAATCTGCAATCGTCTCCCCGTCCAGCGTCTCGATCCGCTCGATGCCGAACGGCGTCACGCGCTGCCCGCCGTTGGCGAAGGCAGCGTAGGCCGCGGTCAGGTCGAGCAGGCGCACTTCGCCGCCGCCCAGGGTAAGCGCCAAACCGAATTGCGGATTGGCGAGGGGGGAATCCACAGACTGCAATCCCGCTGCGCGGGACGCAAGCAGTCTGAAATCCGCAATCAGCGGAATCCCCATCCTCGCCGCCTGGTCCACTAACGCATCCACGCCAATGAACTGCAGCGCCTTGACCGCGGGGATGTTGTATGAGTTGGCCAGGGCCGCGCGAGCCAGCACCGGGCCGTGGTAGGTCAGGTCGTAGTTGTGCGGGACGTAGGGCTCGCCCTCAGCGGTCAGGAACACCGTGCGCAGATCAGCGATCAGCGTGGCGGCCGTCCAGGGCTGTTGACCCGCGCGGGCCGCGCGTTCGGGGTCGAACGCGGCCGCATAGGTGAGCGGCTTGATGGCCGAGCCAGGTTGCCGCAAGGCCAGGCTGGCGTTCACCGCGCCGCTGCGGCCGGCATCGAAGTAATCCGGGCTGCCAACCATCGCCAGCACTGCGCCGGTCTGCGGGTCGAGGCTGACCAGCGCGGCATGATCCACGCGGCGATCGGGGCTGGCAGCCGGATCGCAGGCGGGGCCATGGGCGCCGGCTGCGCACGGTCGCAACTGCGCCAGGCGGCGTCGCACGATTTCCTCGGCCTGGCGCTGCCAATCCAGGTCCAGCGTGGTTGTCACACGCAGGCCGCCGCCGCGGACGCGTTCGCGGCCGACCAGCCGTT
The DNA here is from genome assembly GCA_016876015.1 of Chloroflexota bacterium. Classification (GTDB taxonomy): domain Bacteria; phylum Chloroflexota; class Anaerolineae; order CG2-30-64-16; family CG2-30-64-16; genus VGOD01. Next base: position 11,037 of record VGOD01000146.1, on the reverse strand, counting down.
CCAGCTCGGCCTGCGCCCACATGACGAAATGCGGCGCTTCGATGGCGAAGGGCGCGCTGGCGTATGCCAGCCGTTCCCCCAACGCATCTTCGGCCTGACCCTGGCTGATGTGGCCGTCTTTGACCATCAGACCCAATACAACCTTCTGGCGAAAGCGGGCAGCTTCAGGATTCTCGAGCGGGTTGTAGCCCGCGGGGTATTGCGGCAGGCCAGCCAGCAAGGTGCACTGGGCCAGGTCCAGGTCGCGGGCGTGCACGCCGAAATAGGCTTGCGCCGCGGCTTCGATGCCGACGGCGAAGTGGCCGAAGTAGGTGGTGTTCAAGTAGAGCGCCAGGACCTCATCTTTGCTGTAGCGTTGCTCCAGTCGCCAGGCCAGCCACGCCTCGCGCAGCTTACGCCGCAGCGACCGCTCGCTCCGCTCGTCGGCTGGGAGATAAAGGTTGCGCGCCAGTTGTTGGGTCAGCGTGCTGGCGCCGGGCATCGCGGCCAGGTCATTCCGATTCAGCCACGCGGTGCGCACGATCGCCAGCAGGTCCACGCCCCGGTGCTGATAGAATCGGCTATCTTCGGTGGCGATGATCGCCTGCCGGCACGTCAGAGGAATGTCGGCCAGCGGCAGCGGCACATGTTTGCTGCCGTTGGGGTCAATCACCTCATAGAGCAACCGGCCGTGGCGGTCGAGGATCAGAATGCTGGGCGAGGTGGTTTGCCCGTTGGCGTGTTTGGGGTCGGGCAGGTCAGCGAGCATGACAAAACTGGCCAGCGCGACCAGCCAGATCAGCAGGCCAGCGCTGACAAGGAACAAGCGTCGCCGAATCAGTCTCAACACGACCATTCCCTCTACCCTTCCCCTCTCATGATGCCTCAACGCTCCGCTGTGCGCATCACAAGAATGGGGCATTCCAGGCTCCCTGAGATCAGGGCCCAGCCTACCTGGAATCAGTCAGGCGCCGACGCGGTTTCACGCTTTCGACGCACAAAGCTCATCGAAGGTTCCAGGTAGATCATACCGCTCTTGGCGGAAAGAGACAAGCCGCGGGTCGCGAGATGAGCGCTCTACTTCCTGTTGGGGTGGTTCGGGTGGTGTGTTGAGGGTTTTGTGCGGCTGCGGCCGACAGACCTCAATATCCTCTCTCAGAAGCATTGGTACGCTTGACTGCGGAGTCGCGCTTCTGAGGCGTCATTCGAGCGAAAACACCGCGTCGGCGCTGGCCATCTCGGTGAGGGGTGCGGGGTGGACGTCCTGACCCAGGTAGATGGTCATCAGGGAACTGAGATAGCCCGAGGATGACCGAGAGTTGAGCGCCACGCGGGCTCGCAGCGGCCCTGACCGTCAACCAGAGCTGCCGCAGCTCGGCCGCGCCGACCGGCGCGACCACCGGATCGAGTCTCCAAAGTTGGCAATTTGCGCCGTAGCGCAAGTTGCCAACTTTCCGCTGAGGCCGGCCGCCTGGGCGCGGGGGAGGGCGGCGGCAGGGCTTGGGTAGGCTTCTTGTCCGCCGCATCCATCCGTGATAAGATGCGATCCGCCAGGCATCTACCGCCCCCCATCCATCTGCCCGGCTGCATCCAGGAGCCATGGTCCGAAGATGAACCAATCTGACCTCTCGTCCGCGGCCAGCGCGATGAGTGTCGCGGAGCTGGCCGTGCGCTGTCGCCAGGAATCGGCCGCGGCTGAGCGCCGTGACCCGCGCTATTGCCTGGAGCTGTTCCGCCGCGCCATCGCGGGTCGGGACGCCGCGGCCTGGAGCGCCCTCTATGCTCAGTACCAGGCATTGGTGCGCCACTGGCTGGGGCGTGCGCCTGACCCTGATGACCTGGTGCAGGAGACTTTCCTGCGCTTCCATCGTGCGGCGACGGCCGACCGGTTCACTGCCGGGGAATTTCCCACCCTGGGCAGCGTATTGGCCTTCCTGCGCACCACCGCCGTCAACCTTCTCATCAACGAGCGCCGCCGCCTCGAGCGCGAGCGCCGCGGCCTGGGGATGCGCTGGGAACCCCGGCCAGATGATCCCAATGGAGAAGACCCTGAACCGGGCAGCGGCCCTTCGACCGCGTCCTTCGGCGGACCCGGGACCGGCGCTGCGCCGGACTACCTGGCCAACGTGGCCCGGCAAGAATTGGCCGACCACATCCATAGCCTGGTCCACGATGAGACCGAATGGCTGGCGCTGCGCTTGAGCTATGAATATGATCTGCCCCCGCGCGAGATCGCGCGGCGCTGTCCGCAGCACTTCCGAGATGCGGCCGAGGTCTCGCGCATCAAAGAGCGCGTCAAGAAACGCCTGCAGAACGATGCGCGCTTGCGCCAATATCTTGAGGATTGAGGCCTTTCTAGAAAAGATGCTGAGGCCGGTCTTCGATCGAGCCGGGCACGGTCAGGAGACCGGCCCGAGCGAGCGGTATCTTGAAGATGAGTCGGAAAACGCCGTGCTGCGGTGTTCTCTGTTGTGGAGAGTGCGATGACGCGTATGGACGAACTGCTATCGGACGTGTTCTACCGCCGTTCGTGTCCCCAGCCCGAGGCCCTGGGCGATTATCATCTGGGGCGTCTGTCGCCGGCCGATCGGCTTGCCCTGGCGCTGCATCTGCGCGAGTGTCCCCATTGCACGCGGGAGCTGGCGCTGTATGCAGCGTCCGAACAGAAGGCAAGCATGTCGCCGGCCGATATGTGGGATCGGGCCAGGAACGCGCTGACCGACCTGGTTGATCGGGTGTTGTGGGCCGCGGCGACGCCTGCGGTGCGTCCCGTTCCGGCCCTGCGCGGGGGCGAAGCCGCGGTGCAGCTCTACGCCGCGGAAGGGGTGCAGATCGCGCTCGATGTGCAGCCCGCCACCGGCGGCTATCGTCGCCGGCGGCTGGGGGGCAAGGTGGAGCCAGCCGGCGCGCCGAGCGGAGTCGAGCTCTGGAGCCAGTCCGAACTGCTGGATAGTCTGCTGGCCGACGAGTCTGGCTACTTCGCCTTCGACCGGCTGAGGCCGGGAACGTACTTTCTGTGTGTCCGGCGGAACGGGGCCGAATTATGGGTCGAGGTGGTTCTCTAGAAAGTTGGCGCCCGACGCCCCAGCGTCAGGCGCCAACTTTGTCCCTGGTCCAAGCCCTGAAGGCGCGCGGCGATGCCCTCTTGCGCACCGATCCTCTCACCGCGAGACGTCTTGCCGACCTGGCCGAGGAAGTCGCCGCGGGCTCCTCCGATCCTCTCTGCCGGGCCACGGCCGCCTGGGCGGCCGGCAACGCCCGCTTCTTCGGCGGTGAATACGCCGAATGCCTGGCGCTCTATCGCGGGGCGATCCCCGCGTTCGAGCAGGCCGGGCTGAGCCTGGAGGCCGGCCGGCTGCACGCCAATTGCGTCGGCGTGCTGACCGACCTGGGCCGCCTGGAGGAGGCTCTGGCCGAAGCTGAGCTGGCGCGGCCGGCGCTCGCGGCCTCTGGCCCCACCCGCTTCCTGGCCTCGCTGGAGATGAACGCGACAGTGCTCCATCGCCATCTGGACGACTACGGCGCGGCATTGGCCGCCTGCGACCGCGGTCGAGAGATCGCGTCGGCGCTGGACAATGCGGTCATGGTCGCCCGTTTCGATGTCAACCGCGCGCTGATCCTGGAGAACCTGGATAGCTACCGGGCCGCCATCGCGACCTTGATGGAGACGCTCCCCGTGTTCGAGCGGCACGGCGAGACGATGGAACTGGCGCGCAGCCGGCTCAACCTGGGCTTGCTGTACACCCGCGCCGGCCACTATCGCCAGGCGCTGGCCGAGCTGGAGCGCAGCCGCCAGGGTTTTGCGTCTCTGGGTAACGAGATGGAAGTCGCGGTGACCGATTGGCATCGCGCTGGCGTCTATCTCAAGCTGAACTTGCTGCCCGAGGTCATCGAGCACAACGCGGCCGCTCGTGCGGTCCTGGTGCAGTGCGGCCTCGTGCGCCAGGCCGCACTGGCCGACAGCGAAACCGCGCAAGCGTATCACCGCCTGGGCGAGGGCGAGGAAGCCCGCCGCCTGATCCAGCAGGCGCGCGCAGATTTGGCCCAAACCGGGCCTCTGCCGGTGCAACTGGCGCAGTTCGATCTGCAGGAGGCCGGTTTCCACCTCGCCGACGCCGCACTGGAAGCGGCGGTGGCTTGCACTGAACGTGGGTTGGCTGCGCTGGCCAGCGGACCCTTTCCGATCAAGCGTGCAGCCGCGCGGTTGATCCTGGCCGACTGCTATCAGGCGTCAGGCCGGCCAGATGAAGCGGCCGCGGCCTATCACGAGGCCCTCGACGTCGTCGGCCCTGCCGGCCTGGCCGATCTGACCTACCGGGCGCAGCTTGGCCTGGGCCGGCTCGCCGAGACGCAGGGAGATGCTGCTGCGGCGCTGGCCTGGTACCGGCAGGCGATGGACGCGGCGACGCGCGCCAGCCTGGGCCTGGGGGGCAGCGAGGTGCGCTCTGCCTTTCTGACGGACAAACTGGCTGGTCACCAGGCCGCGGTGTTGCTCCATCTCGGCCGCGGCGACCTGGCGGCAGCATTCGCCGCGGCCGAGGCGGCGCGGGCCAGCGCAGGCCGGCTGCTCTCGCTGGCTGCGGACCGGCCCGACAGTGGGGAGGATGGGCCTGGCGTCGCGGCCGAGCTGACGGAGCGGCGGGACGAGTGGAACTGGCTCTACAGCCGACTGGATCGCGGCCGCTGGGCGGCCGAGCCGGGGGATCCTTTGGCCGCGGCGCGGGGCGGCCCTGACGAGACAGCCGCGTTATCGGGTCTGGCCGCGGCCGAGCGTCGTTTGGCCGATCTGATCCGCAGCACGGCCCAGCTCGCCGGCGCCGGGCTGGCGCCCCTGGCCGATCTTGCCACGGTGCAGGCTCGCCTGGCCGATGACGAGGCGCTGCTTGCCTGCTTCATCGCTCGGGACCAGGTGGTGGGTTTCCATGTGGATCGGCGGCACGCGGCCGCGGCGCCCCATCTGGCTTCTGTGGCAGATGTGCGGCAACGACTGGACCGGCTGCGCTTCGCCTTGCGCCGCGAGAGCGATGAAGTAGGGGAACACCTGGCATGGTTCTACCGGGCGCTGGTGAAGAGGCTTTGCCATGCGGCCGGGGCTCCCGAAGCGCCTGGCGCGTGGCCTGAGAGTCTCCGTCGCCTCTACATCGTTCCGCACGACCTTCTTTACCACCTCCCCTTCCACGCCCTGCACGATGGGGAAGGCTATCTGCTGGAGCGCTGCGAGATCGTCTACCTGCCGGCGGCCGGATGGCTGCTGCGCGACCAGACCTTCGACCAGACCTTTGGGGTCTCCGAGACCCTAAAGGTCTCTCCAGGTCGTGCGCTCATCGTGGGCTGTGACCATGACGGCCGCTTGCCCGCGGCGCTGGCCGAGGCGCAGGCCATCTACGATCTCCTCCTCGCCTCCATCCCACACACCGGCATCATCCCCACCTTGCTGCTCGCCGGCGACGCGACGCAAGCCCATCTGCGAGAGCTGGCGCCGGCTGCCGGCATTCTCCACCTGGCGACCCACGGCGTCTTCCGGCAGGACAACCCGCTCTTCTCGGCGTTGCGGCTGGCCGATGGCTGGCTGACCCTGGCCGATGTGGAGCGGATGGACCTGCGCCAGGCGAGTCTGGTTACGCTGAGCGCGTGCGAGACCGGCGCCGGCGACCTGCGCGGGGGCGATCTGTTCGGCTTGAGCCAGGCGTTCCTGGCCGCCGGCGCGGCTTCGCTCGTCGCCAGCCTGTGGCCCGTGCCCGATGAGGCAACCGCGCGGCTGATGGAGGGCTTCTATCGCCGGCTGGTCGCGGGGGAGAGCAAGGTCGCGGCGCTGCGCGGCGCGCAATTGGAACTGTTGGCCGAGCCGGCGTCTCGCCATCCGCTGTATTGGGCGGGGTTTGGGCTGATGGGGGAAGGAGACATGTAGGGGCGGGTTTTGCGTGCTCAACGCCGATCTGGCGGCTATGCACGTACCACCGCAAAGGCGAGCCCGCCTTCGATGCGGCGAAACCCGCCCCTACTCCCATGTCAGCCGGTCGAAGCCGAGGGCAACGACGGCATAGCTGCGCAGACGCAGGCGCTCGCCGTAACGCTGCTGCAACACCTGGCGGTAGCCGGCCAGCCTGGCCCGCGCCGCGGTCAGCTTCGCCTGCACCGGGGCCAACGTCCTCACCTCGGCCGCGCTCAATGCCCGCGCTTGCTCCCTGCTCAACTCGACGTCAGCCAGCGCCACGTACTTGAACTCGAACAGCAGATCCGGCAGTTGATACTGGCGCATCTCCGGTCGCACGATCAGCGTCAAATCTGCATACGTGCGCGCCAACGCGGGTTCGGAGTCCATGATGTAGGCGATGTCGTTGAAGAGCAGGGTCAAGAAAGCGGTCTTGACCGTCAGCTCGTTGGCCCACCGATAGTCGCGATTATCAAAGACCTTGAAGTAACGTTGTTCGACGAAGGCGCTCAACGGCTCCAGGTCGCCGGTGAGCAAGAACTGGTCGACGATCTGCCGCCCCTCGTCCTGGCCGCGCTTGTCGGGGAGCAGCAAGTCCTGGATGCGCTCGATGTAGAGCTTGCGGACCACCAGGTTGGGGACATCCAGGGTCAACCTGCCAGTGGGGGTGCGGCCGGCGAAGGTCAGCACGCCGAAGTAGGTGAGGAAGGAGGCCATGAACGGCGCATCCTTGACCGCCGCCAGCATGTCCTCGACGCCGAAACGGTCGGCCAGCGCCGAGAGCGCCACCGGCGGCGCACCGTTGACGATGTCCAATAGCATCTGGCCGCCGCCCGGCAGGCTCGCGATGTAGGCGATCTTGCCGCGATCCATGGCCAGGTTGCTGTCGAGCATGTTTTCGGGATAGCTGCAGGTGCGCTGGAAGTGCTTGCAGAAGTAGAGCGCCAGGGTGGGGTTGTAGACCCGCTCAGCGTCGGCCGCGGTGGTGAAGCGGTAGCCGTTGTAGAAGGTGCGTACCATCTCCAGCGCCTCGTCGGCGCGCTCGGCCGGCCAGCGGCAGACGGCGGCGATCTGGCGCAGGGTGGCCGCGATCTCTTCTTCGCGGAAGCCGCACAGATCGTTGAACTCCGGCTGGCCGCTGATCGTCTCGGAGACGTTGTAGCCGCTGGTCAGGTCGCTGAGGACGATGGGCGAGACGCCGGTGATGAAGACGCGATCCAGGCCGAAGCCGCTGGCCGCGCCCTTGACCGCCTTGAAGAGGGTCTTGAGCGCACCCTCACCGCGCAGCAGGGCGTCGTAGCGTTCCTTGCCGGTCGGCTGGCCGCCCATCGCCAGCTCGTTGGCGAAGTTGTCGTACTCATCAATCAGCAGATAGAGCTTGTGGGGAGTCTGCTGCACGGCGGTCAGCGCGGACTGGAAGGAGGCGATAGCGTTCCTGGGATTGATCTCGATGGCCTGGGGCAGCAGTTGACGGTAGGAAGCGGCAAAATCACGAATTCGCGCATTGACGTGATCGTGCAACGCCTGGGCGATCTCGTCGGCGCTGCCGTAGGCGGCGACCAGGGAGAAGTCCCAGCGCATCACGAAATACTGGTTGTGGCGGGGGGTGGGGTTGCGGCCGATGGCGAGTTGGCCGAACAGCCGCGCGAACTCGCCGGCTTTGGCGACGTCGTAGTAGTTCGCCAGAGTCGTGAGCAGCAGCGACTTGCCGAAGCGTCGCGGCCGCAGGAAGAGCAATTGCTTGCCCAACTCCTCGAGCAGCGGAATGGCGCCGGTGCGGTCTACGTAGAAGTAGCCTTCGGTGATTACCTGGTAGAAATCGCTGATGCCGTACGGAAATTTCATCGTCGCACCTTCTCGCACTCATACAGTCTGATTCTACCCTACTCCCTTACGTTCGTCAACTCGGCTCTTTTGAGTGGGTGCGATTCGAGGTTTTGGCGCATTGATATGGAGGGTGCTTCGTGGTAGAATGATAGCACATCATAAAACCCTCTAAAACCCGCGTCGGAAAAACGGCGGAAGCGGTGTTCTTTCTTGTAGGAACGCATTTCAGATCAGGCCGGCTGGAGAAGGGCGCAGTTCAAGGTGATGCGCCTGCGCCTCAGCCAGTCGGTGGCAGAGGGCGATACGGCAGCCTGAACGCCGCCACCTGGGAGAAAGGACGTCCGGCCGCCACGCCGTTTAGGGATCTTTGAGGTCGAACGTGAGGTTCTTGCCATCGAGGGTGAGGATGAAGTGATTCAGAACGTCGCGACCCAGGAGAACGTCCTTTCTCGGTGACGCCGCGATTTCGACGTCTTGGATAGTATAACCTTCAATCTCGAAGATGACGCTGTAGGTGGGCAGTAAGGCTACCCGCCGATCGTAACCGCTGGCCAGAACATCGCCTGTCGGTTCCAACTCGAGATCGACTATGGTAGTCTGGGGCAGAACTGACATGGCTGCCCCGCTGTCTATCTTGGCCGGCAGATCGACCGACGCCCCGGTATCTGGATTGGTGATCCGGACCGGCAGATACGCTGCCGGCGGGGTTGCGTTGAGGTCATAGCGATACATGCCAGGCCTCTTCGAGAGAGGGGAACTCAACAATGCGCGCTTCCGCCGTCACTTTCTGGATATAAACAGGACGATAGCCTCGACTGCGCGTACGTCGAACCAGGGTGATCCGGTTCGGATCCGCATCCACCAACCTGCCGCGGTAGATCGCCACGAACTGGCCGTTGTGAGTCTTCAACAACTCGGGCAGCAGTCGTCGAAAGGCAGAGCGGTTGGGTTCCAACCGTCGCAGTTGCTCTTGTTGCCAGGCATCGGAACGTTGTTCGTAATCCTCGACGCTCAAGATGACCGCCACCGGCCGACCCTCGTGCTCGACGAAGATCGGCCCCTGGCTTGCCTGGCTTGTTTCGATGGTCAGCGCGTACGCGGCCTGAGCTTCTTTCAGGGTCATGGTGGTAGACATGGTCGTCACCTCGCTGTCATTATAGCGCGTTCGGAGAGCAAACACAAACCAACGAAATCCGCCAAACCCGCGTCGGAAAAACCGCGGGAGCGGTGTTCTCTTAGTTAGGAATTGGTCAACTGATGACCAGTCCAACACCAAACTACCAGGGAGGGCAAAATGAAACGCTTCCGAGCATTGATCTATCTCTCAGTGATTGCGTTCCTGACCTGCGCGGCGCCCGCTGCTCGGGCTGCCGGAAGCACTTACATCGGGAACACGACGGCGAAGGCAGTCCCCTTGACGATCACCAGATCACAATCTACAACCCTCGTCAGTTCATTTCAAATCCTGGGCAACGGCAGGACCAACTTCAATGATTTTGTCTGGGCAGTGGCGTATGCGATGGGGAAGACCAAGTACGCGGTCCGGTATACTATCAGCGTGCGTGAGGACGTGGAGTTATGGTTCGATAGGGAGATCGTTAAACCCACTGCCTACACGCGTACCGCAACTCTCGTGTCTGGCACCCCAGACATGCCGGCACCCATCTGGGTGGAGATTCAGCTTGAGGACGGCCGAATTGTGGTGCCAGAGACCGTCTTCGAAGCGCAGTCGCTCATGTTCGATGTCAGCAAGTCCTATTGGATCGGAGGAACAACGTTGGGAGCCGGAAACCATAAGCTGTTCGCGCAAATCAAGGCCAACTGGAGCGGCTACCAGTTTTCGGGTACGGACAAAAAAGACTCGCCACGGGTAACGGTGCAGGTCAAGTAAATAGACATTATAGCGATTTAGCGATTCGCTCGCCAGCACCACTATATGTAGTGGTCTGCGGTCATCGAGATGGCCTATCTTGCGCCCAGGAACAAATTCCTATAATGTCTAATACTAGGAGTCGATTGGACGAACAGCGAAGGGGCATCTAGCGCCTCAACAGTTTGAGATAACTCGTGTCGGAAAAACGGCAGGAGCAGCGTTCTTTGTCATAAGAATAGATTCGCCCTGGATAGTGGCCATTCACAAACGGCGCACGAATGTGCGCATCACGATCCTCTCATCTCGCGGAATCTGTGTCGGAAAAACGGTGAGAAAGGTGTTCTCTTGGATGAGAGCTGTTGATGAAGTTGCGATGCTACACCGGTGTATATCCATAATCTGCTGCTAGACCCATTACCGTGCTTTGCTGACAAGGAGGATATCATGAGAACGTCTAAGCTTTTGATGGCTGTCATCGGAATAACTATTCTTGTTTCCCTATTGCCTTCCGTAGCGTGGGCAGGGCCTTCAAATCCCATAGTTCAACTCAAGGAAGGCAACACGATATACATCTGGGAGTTCGACTATTGGGAAATCAACCAGATGGCGCAGTCCTGGTGGCATGCCTCAGAGTACTATGCCCATACAATGGTTTGGAGAGTGGTCAACGACAAATATGGTAACTTCAGTTACCCCTCGAAACTTGGTATCGTCGCTGTTGCAAAGGCTACCTTGGCCACAAGGCTGCACAATAGAGCCAAAGAGTTATCTCCGGCTAGGCCAGGATCCCTGATGCGCATTGAGATGACACTTAACGACAAGCTGATACCCTATCTGCAAGCCATTGATTTAGTAGCTTCTGTCTGGATGACAGCTGTCGGGAAGTTCAAGCTGTACCATCCGGTGCTTGGTAGGTGGTATTGGACAAACTGGCAACCGCTTGACATGCCAATCTCGGTCCCGTAATAAATGACCCTCCCTCGACGCGCAGTTGCGGTGTCACCGCGGGTGGAAGGGCAGTCCTGCTTCTGAGGATCGCCCTTCTCGTTCTGCCTCTATCATGATTAGGTGGGAGGAACAGGCCAAAAGCTCAACGCCACAGAGCTCAAACACTTGGATAAACTACAAGTAAGCAAAGGAGGACCCCAACATGTCAGTGTATAGCCGCATAATCTTGATCTCAGTGCTCATCCTCCTGATCGCCAGTGCCGCGCTCATAGTCCGCGCTGCAGGTGTGCATCCGGCATTCCCCGCCGACACGCCCGGCCCGCTCCCCAACGATTGCCAGGACGTGACCGTCGTGGGTGAGGAGCCGCCCGTCTGCTGCGCGTTCGGCTACGTCTACTACGACGGCGTGCCCGTGAGCGGCGCTCAGGTGACGATCCAGGGGTCGTCAGGCAGCCTGCCCACGACGACCGCCACCGGC
>VGOD01000145.1 GCA_016876015.1 Chloroflexota bacterium | reverse complement strand
GCGCGCGATTACGCGCAGGCGTATCGCCGGGGGGTCACGACGCCCGAAGAGGTTGCTCGCCGGCTGAACGAGGCGATCCGGGCGAGCGATGCCAGCGACCCGCCCCTGGCCGCGTTCATCGTCACCGACCCGGAGGACGTGTTGGCGCAGGCCCGCGCCGCAACCGATCGGATCGCCGCGGGGCAGGCGCTCAGCATCCTCGATGGCGTGCCGGTGGCCGTGAAGGACGAGATAGATCAGACGCCATTTCCGACCACCGTTGGGACCGTCTTCCTGGGATGCCGGCCCGCGGCCCAGGACGCGACCGTGGTGGCTCGTCTGCGCGCGGCCGGCGCGGTCGTGGTCGGCAAGGCCAACATGCACGAGATCGGCGTCAACCCCAACGGCTGCAACGTACACTATGGCCCCGCGCGCAACCCCTACAACCCGGTGCATGATACCGGCGGCAGCTCGAGCGGTCCCGCAGTCGCGGTCGCGGCCGGGCTGTGTCCCGTGGCTGTCGGCGCGGATGGAGGCGGCTCTATTCGCATCCCGGCCAGCCTGTGCGGCCTGGTCGGGCTGAAGCCCACCTTCGGCCGGCTCAGCGAGTTCGGCGCGTTCCCCCTCTGCTGGAGCGTTGCGCACCTGGGGCCGATCGGGGGGACCGTCGAGGATGTCGCGCTCGCCTACGCGACCATGGCCGGCCCTGATCCTGCTGATGTGCAGTCGCAGAGCCAGCCGGCCGTCACCCTGGCGGGGTGGAACGCGGCTGACCTCCAGGGGCTGACGTTGGGCGTCTACCGGCCCTGGTTCGAGCACGCCGCGCCCGCGGTCGTGGCTGCGTGCGAGGCGATGGTCGGCCATTTCGAACAGGCAGGCGGCGGGGTGCGCGAGATCGTGATCCCCGAGTTGGACGCCATGCGGCTGGCGCACGTCATCATCATCCTCAGCGAGATCGCCGCCAGCATGAGGAATCAGGCCGCGGAGTTGCACCGGCTGGGCCCATCGGTGCGCGCCACCCTCGCGTTGGCCGGGGCGTTCACCTCGGCCGACTACGTCAAGGCGCAGCGCATGCGCACGCGGGCGCTCGCCATCTTCGACCGGGTGTTCGCAGAGGTGGACGCGGTGATCACGCCGGCCACCGGCATCACCGCGCCGCGCATCCCGGCCGCGGGGGTGAACGCCGGCTGGTCAGACCTGAGCGCGGACACCGAGGTGATGCGCTTCGTCTTCCCGGCCAATCTCACGGGCCTGCCCGCGATCAGCTTCCCGGTCGGCTACGACCCGGCCGGACTGCCGATCGGGATGCAGGCGATGGGCCGGCGGTGGGATGAGGTCACGCTGCTGCGCATCGCGGCTGTCGCGGAGCGCCATCTGGAGCGGCGCCGGCCGGCCGTCTTTTTCTCGCCTCTGGGATAGGCTGGCGCAGCGGTCGAATCGCTCACCAGCGCCGGCGAACTCGACATCCTGGTCTTTCACCGCGGCCGGCGCTTCATCGTGGAGACCAAGGTGTGGTACGGCCTGGCGGCCTTTGAGCAGGCGCAGTTGGCGACCTACCTGACCGCGGCCGTAGAGGCAGGGTCGTTCTGATGCCGATGTCACGCCACGATAGCAACCGCTCGCGCAGAGCCGCGTCATACGCGCGCCGCCGTTCCTGCCGCAACTCGTAGTAGCCCACCCAGCGAATCAGGTCGCGGCTCTGCTCGAATTCACCCAACCGATACAACGTGTACAGATCATCCGAAAGCAATCCATACTGTTGTTCGAGCTCGCGCAGGCGCACATCCAAACCGTGAATGTCCTGGAGTATCTCTTCGAGTGTCATATGCGCATCCCTTCTGGTTGATGATTATACATCCGACCTGCGTGGACGACAAACAACGGAGTGCATAGCTTATGCGGAATGCAACTGACGTCTATGCGGAATCCGCATAGGCTATGCGGAATCGAACGTACTGTTCGCGTCACGTGCCAGGCACTTGCGAAGTGCCTGGCACGTCCCAAAGGAGTGCACCACCAGGAGCAGCGTCCCATCGCGCTCAAGACCTTCCGCCCTGAGTACCTACCCGACCGCGCCGCTCGCGACCGCTTCCTGCACGAAGGCGCGACCTGGGTGCGCCTGGGCAAACACCCTCACATCGTGCGCTGCTATGAGGTATTCCAGGACAGCCCGCGACCAGAGGTCTACCTGGCGCTGGAGTTGATCGCGAAGTAGGTATCCACAGCAAATTGTGGTATCATTGGAGTGGAATCAGTCGTATAACTGGGAGAAGACCAGATGGCTGCCGAAACTTTGACCCTGGCTCTTCCTGCTTCGCCAGGCCGCGAAGTAGGTTCGGCCACGCAGGACTTCCTGGCTGAACTTATCGAGCGTGGTTTGCGCGAGGTGCGGGTCGAGCGCGCGCTCGATCGTTATGCCCGTGGCGGCATATCGTTCGGCGCGGCGGCGCAGCAAGCGAGCGTGACGCAATCGGAACTGTCTCGCTACGCCTATGCCCGCGGCATGGAGCCGCCCTTCAGCGCCGAAACGTTGGTTGAAGAAGTGGGTTGAGCGACCTGCTGCTGGAGGTGCAAGATGACCTTGACGGAGTTGCAGACGCTGATCGCCCAGGGCGAAGGCACGCGGCTGGACTTCAAGCGCGGGGTTCCACCGGTCAAAGACCTGGCGCTGATGGTCGTCTGCCTGGCAAATGCCCAGGGCGGCAAGCTCCTGCTGGGGGTGAGTGATGACGGTCGCATCACCGGCTGTGCTTCGTACAACATCCCCGATCTGCTCTCCGGGGTCTACCGCGCCACCGACCCGCCGATCACCGTAGACATCGAGCCGGTGGACACGCCAAACGGCACAGTGCTGGTCATAAGCGTGCCACGCACCGCGTTCGTTCATGGGACCACCGGTGGCGTGTTCCAGCGCCGCGTCGGCCGTGAATGCCTGCCCATGTCGGCTGCCGAAGTGCTGGCCTTCCAATCTGAACGCGGCGGGCTGGATTTCAGCGCCTTGCCCCTGCCCGAGATTCGCTTCCCCGATGATGTTGACTCGCGCGCGTTAGAGTTGCTGCGTGCGGAGATTGCGGTACGCAGCCCCGCGCTGGCCGCTTATAGCGATAGCGACCTGCTGCGCAACCTTCGTTTGCTCGCCGATGGCGACAAGCCTGACCGCCTGACTGTGGCGGCCGGCCTGCTGTTGGCGAAGCCGTCGGTGCTGCGCCGCGCCCTGCCCCAGGCCGAGGTCGCCTACGTGCGCTTTCGCTCCGATGTGGACATCGCGCTTAACGAGCGTCTTTGCTTGCCACTTCCGCTGCTGCTGCAACGCCTGGAAGAGTTGATTCAAGCGGCCAACGATGCGCACACACTCCTGGTCGGTTTGCAGCGGATTGACATGCCGGCTTTTCCCGTGCCGGTCTACCGCGAGGCCATCCTCAACGCGGTCAGCCATCGCAATTATGGTCTGCCTGGCAACATCTTCGTGCGTCATTACCCCGACCGGCTGGAGGTGATGAGCCCCGGCGGCTTGCCAACCGGCGTGACGCCACACAACATCCTGCGCCAGGTCGTCCCTCGCAACCCACTGATCGCGGAGATATTGCAGCGCGCCGGCTACGTCGAACGGGCTGGTTACGGCGTGGACCTGATGTATCGCGAGCTATTGCGCCTGGGCAAAGAACCACCCATTTTCGCGGCCGACGAGTTGAGTGTACGCGTCGTGCTGCGCAACGGCAAGCCGGACGAGCATTTCGTCACCTTCATCGAGCAGCGTCGCCGCGCGGGGACGTCCTTGAGCATCGAAGAAATGCTGGCGCTGCGCTACCTCACGCGCAACCTGGAAATAGACCGCGACCAGGCGATGGCGTTGCTGGGACGCGAGGAACCAGAGACGCTGGAGCTGCTGAGTGAATTGGTGCGGCAGAGACTGTTGGAACGCGTCGTCATAGGACGGGCGACGATTTATCAGCTCACAGCAGACATCGGTGAGCAACTGGGTGTATCGCCGCTCGGCCGCTTGTTGACGCCAGAACAGCAAGAAGACCGGGTGCTAAAGTACGTGCGCGAGCGAGGTGAGATCACTAACCGCGAGTGCCAGCGGCTTTGTGGACTGAACCGAGATCAGGCGCGCTATCTCCTGCAACGGCTACTGAAGAACGGCCACCTGGTATCGTCCAGCCGAGGACGATGGACGACCTATCGGTTGGCTTCGAGTTAGCGTATGCGGAATCGAACGCACCGTGCGCGTCACGTGCCCAGACACTTGCGAGGGCCTGGCACGTCCCAAAGGAGCGCACCACCATGAACCTCTACCCCTCCGGCGCCCGCATCGCCGGCCGCTACGAAGTCGCCGGTCAGCCCCTCTTGGGCGGCATGGGCGTCGTCTACCTCTGCTTCGACCACCAGGAGCAGCGGCCTGTTGCGCTCAAGACCTTCCGCCCCGAGTACCTGCCCGATCGCGGCGCGTGAGCGCAATACCGGCCTCCGACTCACAGCCAGGCTTGCGCCGTAGGCGACCAAACCCCGCACGCCTGCCCACTCAAAACAGGATCGAGGAACTGACGCGCCTGCGCGAAGGCGGTCGGCAGAGTGACGTCACTCAGTCCCACGTCTTGAGCCAGGCGTTGATATTTCGGCGCCCAGGTTGTGGGCGGCGCGGGCAGGCTGGTCGGCGGCGCGCCCGACCCTTGCGCGGTGAACGTCGCTTGCAGGGCCGCCGAAAGCGCCGTCGCGTTGACCGGCACGTGTATGGCGATCAACACCATGTCAACCAGATCCTTGACGCGCGTGCTTTCGCCGCTGGCGCGCGGCTTGACGTAGGCGTGGATCTTCTCGGCCAGGTGTTGGCTGATCGGGTAGCAAGGGATCGTGACCGGTGGGATGCCCGCGAAGGCCAGCAGCGGCGGTGTGGTCAAGCGTTCGGCCGGCTCGACAACGGGGTCGCCCAGGCCGACGTCAACGTGAAAGCTCTCGAAGTTGCGCCGATCCACCAGCGCGGTGATGAAGAAGCGGTGTCCTCCGCCGAGAGTAGGTCCAGGGAGGGGGCTGAGTGCCTCCCGAAGCGCAAAAATAAACCAGTCGTCCAAATCCCGGTGGACGACTTCGGTGATCGCGCGTTGCACTTCTTCCCGCGGCAGGGTGAGCAAGACGTCTATGTCCTGCGTCGTGCGCGCTCGTTCGCCGATGCGTATCTGGAGTGCCAGGCCACCCTTGAGCAACCACGCATCGGGACAAACTTGCATCAAGCGAGCCAGGAACCGGTCGAAGGAGACCAGCTTGCGCAAACGTACCAGCGGAACACCCAGCTTGACGCTTTCTCGGGTCAGGCGCGTTTCCAGAGCACTGCGAAAAGCGGTAGCAGTTTGGTACTTCATGATCGAGCGACTCCGTCCAGAATGCGTTGGATGAGGCCTGTAACGGCCGTCCCGCGCCGTTTCGCTGCGTCCAGCAGTTCCTCGGCAGAAGCCAGGCCGCGCGAAACCGCCTCCTGAACGGCCTGAATCACCAGATCATCCGCCAGGCTATCGAAGGCCACATCGGCGATCGTACGGGCGACGGTCGTCATGCGCAGCGCGCCGTAACGCGTCGTTTCGTCGGGGGCGATGCGACCGGTGTGCAGGCGAACGCCAGAACGCCGCCGCGAAGCCGTGCGCGGCACGGTTACGTGAATGCGCGCGGGGAGCGCGTCTGAAAGCTCGTAGATGGCGAGCGCGCTGTCGTGCGAGATGACCGAATCGGGGCCGGTTGTCAGCCAGGCTACAAAGAGATCCTCGTGCGGCGCGCGCGGAAATGACGCCAGCCGATAGATGCCATGGCGCACGCGTTCAAGCTGACCCGCGGCCGTATAGCGCGTCAGCCGGTTGCGATCTATACCGACCGCACCCGCCTGGGCGGTGGTAAAATAACCGGCCTGGGCTTCGGCGATCCGATAAAGCCTCTCGTAAGTGGACGATTGCATTCAAACGCCGCCTGTGTGCAGAATGTCTTATAATTAGCCTACATTTCGCACATACGATACCACAGTAGAGCTGAAATGGCAAATACGCCGCCAGGCAACCGTGGCAGAACCGATCATTGGACAGGATGGCACCGCATAACGCGTCGCCGCGAAGCCGGATTTGCATAGGTGGATTTCACCTTTTTCTGACAGCCGTCATGTACCTGGCCCAACGCCTCACGTAGAATGATTCGGTATCAAGGTTATCGGTTGGCATCGCACCTCTGACCGCGGCCGTTCGATCTTCAAGAAGGAGCGCACCGCCATGAACCTCTACCCCTCCGGCGCCCGCATCGCCGGCCGCTACGAAGTGGCCGGCGCGCCCCTCCTGGGCGGCATGGGCATCGTCTACCTCTGCTTCGACCATCAGGAAGACCGCCCCGTCGCGCTCAAGACCTTCCGCCCCGAGTACCTCCCCGACCGCGCCGCCCGCGACCGCTTCCTGCAAGAAGGCGAGACCTGGGTGCGCCTGGGCAAACACCCCCACATCGTCCGCTGCTACCAGGTGTTCCAAGACTCGCCGCGGCCGGAGGTCTACCTGGCGCTGGAGCTGATCGCGAAAGAGGAAGGCCGCCGCGATGCTTCCCTGCGCGCGTGGCTGACGCCCGGCCGGCCGCTGCCTGTTGACCAGGCGCTGCTGATCGCCTTGCAGATCGCGCGGGGCATGGCGCACGCCGTCGAAACCATCCCCGGCTTCGTCCACCGCGACCTCAAGCCCGAGAACGTGCTGGTGGGCGCCGACCGCCTGAGCAATGCCCCCAGCAACCGGGTGCGGGTGACCGACTTCGGGCTGGTCAAGGGCTTGCGCGCCGAGCAGGTGGCGCAGGCGGCGGGTGAGGCCGACTGGGCCAGCCAGCCGGGGCGGGTGACGGCGGCCGGGTCGGTGGTGGGCACGCCGGCCTACATGGCGCCGGAGCAGTGGGCGGGGCCGGACGTCGACGTGCGGGCCGACCTCTACGCCCTGGGCTGCATCCTCGATGAAATGGTCACCGGCCGCCTGCTGGTGCAGGGCCGGACGCTGGACGACCTGCGGTGGGCGCACCGGGACGGGCAGGCGCTGGCCGCCGTGCAAGACGCCCCCGCGGCGCTGCGTGACCTGCTGGCCGGCTGCCTGGCGGTGGCGCCGGGCGGGCGCTACGCCGGCTGGAGTGCGCTGGAGGCGGCGCTGGCCGGGGCGTATCGCCAGGTGGCCAACCAACCCGCGCCCGCGGCGGAGCCGGCCGGCGCGCAGAGCCGGGCCGAACGGGTGGCGGCCGGCTGGTCGGTCAGCGAGATGGGCGCCTCCTACCTGCAGATGGGCGATGCGCAGGCGGCGCTGGGCTACTTCGAGCGGGCGCGCCAGGCGGGGCAGGCGGAAGGGGAGCGGCGGCTGGCGGGCGCCGGGCTGGGCAACCTGGGGCTCGCCTACCGGCAACTGGGGGACGCCCGGCGGGCCATCGGCTACCACGAGCAGGCGCTGGCGATCCTGCGCGAGCTCGGCGACCGCCTGGGCGAGGGCGCCGACCTGGGCAACCTGGGGCTCGCCTACGGGCAACTGGGAGACGCCCGGCGGGCCATCGGCTACTACGAGCAGGCGCTGGCGATCCACCGGGAGATCGGCGACCGCGACGGCGAGGGTAACGACCTGGGCAACCTGGGGAACGCCTACGGGCAACTGGGGGACGCCCGGCGGGCCATCGGCTACTACGAGCAGGCGCTGGCGATCCACCGGGAGATCGGCGACCGCCTGGGCGAGGGCGCCGTCCTGGGCAACCTGGGGAGCGCCTACGGGCGACTGGGGGACGCCCGGCGGGCCATCGGCTACTACGAGCAGGCGCTGGCGATCCGCCGCGCGCTCGGCGACCGCCACGGCGAGGGCAACGCCCTGGGCAACCTGGGGATCGCCTACGCCGATCTGGGGGACGCCCGGCGGGCCATCGGCTACTACGAGCAGGCGCTGGCGATCAGACGGGAGCTCGGCGACCGCCGCGGCGAGGGCAACGATCTGGGCAACCTGGGGATCGCCTACGGGGAACTGGGGGACGCCCGGCGGGCCATCGGCTACCACGAGCAGGCGCTGGCGATCCGGCGGGAGATCGGCGACCGCCTGGGCGAGGGCGCCGACCTGGGCAACCTGGGCGAGGTCTACCGGCGATTGGGGGACGCCCGGCGGGCCATCGGCTACTTCGAGCAGGCGCTGGCGATCCGCCGGGAGATCGGCGACCGCCTGGGCGAGGGCAACGACCTGAACAACCTGGGGCTCGCCTACCGGCAACTGGGGGACGCCCGGCGGGCCATCGGCTACCACGAGCAGGCGCTGGCGATCCGCCGCGAGATCGGCGACCGCCGCGGTGAGGGCACCGACCTGGGCAACCTGGGAGCCGCTTACAACCAGCTAGGGGACGCGCGGCGGGCCATCGGGTACCACGAGCAGGCGCTGGCGATCCGGCGGGAGATCGGCGACCGCGGCGGCGAGGGCGCCGACCTGGGCAACCTGGGAAGCGCCTACTTCGAACTGGGAGACGCGCGACGGGCCATCGAGTACTTCGAGCAGGCACTGGCGATCAGTCAGGAGATCGGCGACCGCGGCGGCGAGAGTGCTATCCTGGGCAACCTGGGTAACGGCTACCTGCAACTGGGGAACGTCCAGCGGGCCATCGAGTACCAGGAGCAGGCGCTGGCGATCCGGCGGGAGATCGGCGATCGCCACGGCGAGGGCATAAATCTGAGCAGCCTGGGGATTGCCTACGAGAATTTGGGCGACGCGCGGCGGGCCATCGGGTACCACGAGCAGGCGCTGGCGATCCGGCGGGAGATCGGCGATCGCCGTGGCGAGGGCAGAGATCTGGGCAACCTGGGGAACGGCTACCGGCAACTGGGTGACCCCCGGCGGGCCATTGGGTGCTATAAGCAGGCGTTGGCGATCAAGCGGGAGATCGGCGACTGCCGCGGCGAGGGCAGCGACCTGACTGGCCTGGGGAACGCCTGCCTGCAATTGGGGGAGACCTGGCAGGCCAGCAGCTACTACGAGCAGGCGCTGGCGATCAGTCGGGAGATCGGCGACCGCCGCGGCGAGGGCAACGCCCTGGGCAATCTGGGGAGCGCCTACGACGACCTGGGGGACGCCCGGCGGGCCATCGGCTACCACGAACAGGCTCTGGCGATCCTGCGGGAGATCGGCGACCTGAACGGCGTAGCGTCGGTTTCCTTCAACATGGCGCTGCTCTACGCCCAGCAGGGCGACCGGCAGCGGGCCTTGCCTCTCGCGCGGGAGGCCGCTCGCCTCTTTGCCAAAATAAGCCACGTCCCTGCTGCCCAGCGTGCCCAGCGGTTGGTCGCGCAACTGGGGGGATGAGGCAAAAGAGGTAAGCCATGGAATTCCAAAAGATCCGCGAGTTCATCCAGGAACGCTTCAGTGATGACGAACTGCGCACCCTCTTTGCCGATCTGGGCCTGGACTACGAGAACCTGGGAGGCGATGGCAAGGCGGGAAAGGTACGCGAGTTGGTGGCTTACTGTGAGCGCCGCGGGACGCTGCGCGATCTGTTGGCCGCGCTGCGCAAGGCGCGAGAGAAGCTGTTCGACGAAGCCGGTCTGGTCGCGCCGCGGGACGAGGTCGCGTTGACCGGGGTGCTCCCGCACCCGATCGCCGCGCCCTACGCCGATTTCATCCAGGCCGGCAATAAGACGGCGGGTCTCCTGGCGCTGGACGCGACGCTGCTGGGCACGATCAAGTACCTGGCGGCCGTGGCGCTGGCCCAGTTGCGCCGCGACGAGCCTCGCTCGCCCCTCCTGCGTCCTTGTCTCGATCAACTCTCTCGCGGCCGGCTGGACGAGTGGCTGGCGCTGCTGCGGGAAGTCGGCGAGCACTACGCGAGTCAAGGCGCCGATCAGCCCGCCATCATCGCCGCGCTCTTCGTTCCCTATCACCGGCCCCTGGATGACGGCGCAGCCATGGCGGTCGCGTACAGGGAGATCGGCGGCCGGATGCGGGCGAAGACGGACGACCGGCGACCGACGCCTGAGCAATTCCTGGCGCGGCTGGTAGCCTATCGCAAACAGCAGTGGGACGCCGGGATCGTGCATCTGAAGCCGGACTTCATCCAGGGCGTGGTCACGTGGCTGGGGCCGGCACTGCGTGATCTGCTGGAAACCATCAGCCTGGTGCGTGATTATCCCCTGCGTTTCACCGATGGAGTGCGCCAGGTCTCCGGCGAGTGGGTCTACGAGATGGAGGACTGGAGCGGCCCCGCCGAATCCGCGGCTTGTGGCGAGGATTGCCGCGTGAAGGGCGGGGGCATCGAGCCGCCCTACAAGGAACGCCGGTTGTATTTGTGTACGCCCGGCGGCCGACTGCTGCTCAACCTCTCCCCCTTGCTGGTGTGTTACAAAAAGCATCTGTACTTCCTCGAGGAGTTGGAGGCGCAGGATCGGCTGGTGCTCCGCCCCTGTCACGGCGGCGAGCTGCTCACGGTAGACCAGCAGGTGTTCAGCGTGCCCAGCTTGCCGCCTGGCGGAGGGGACGTCGCCGCAGCACTGGAGCAAGTCCAGCAAAAGGTGGACGAAGCAGAAAACCCGCCGCCCCCTCCTCCCCCACCGCCTCCACCGGAACCGCGCCTGGCCGAACTCCTGTCGCGGCTGGATGGGGATGCCATTGCCTGCTTGCAGACTGCCCTGGGCGAGTCGCTGCGCATCGGCCACTTCTGGTTGGGGGTCGAGTTCCTACTGATGGCGCTCTCCCGGCAGGAAGGCGGCCCCTTTGGAGAGATGCTGCAAGCCGCCGGCATAGATGCGGGCAACCTGCGCGGCGCGCTGCGCGGCTTCGTGGGCGTGCGACAGGACAAGAAGCAATCGTTCCGCCAGCAGACCGACGTGCAGGGCATCGGCGCCGCGGCGTGGGGTGAGCTGGTCGAGATTGATCCCGCCGCCCTCGCCGCGGATTACGGCGCCGACAAGGCCCCCAGGGCCGGCGTGACACCGCGCATGATGGCCGTGCTGCGCCAGGCTGTCCGGCTGGCCGGCGAGGGCAAGGCGGGGCCAAATCATCTGTTGCTGGCCACGCTGAGCCAGCCCCGCTGCACCGCGATCATGTTGTTGCTGGCGCAGGTCGCTCAGGCCGGTCACGATCCGCGGGCGTGGCTCGGCGCGTTGCAGGCGCGGGCCGGCGGCGTCGCACCCTCGCCTGAAGCCTCGCCGCCGGCGCCGAAAGACCAGGGTCAGGAACCGCTGGCCCCGCGCCCGCCGAAGGCGCCGCCGCGTGGGCCGGGGCTGTTGGGCCAACTGGGCCGCGACCTGACCGCGTTGGCCAAGGCCGGCGAGCTGCACCCGGCCATCGGCCAGGCTGCGCGCAAGGTCATGGCGCAGATGGGTGAGATCCTGCTCCAGACCCAGGGCAACAACCCCATCCTGCTGGGCGACCCCGGTGTGGGCAAGACCGCCATCGTCGAGGGCTTTGCCTGGCGCCTGGCCAACGACGCCACGGTCAGGCCGCAACTGGCCGGCAAGCGCATCGTGGACTTGCCGCCGGCCGCATTGCTGGCGGGCACGAAGTACCGGGGCGACCTGGAGGCGAGGTTGCAACAGATCCGCGAAGAAGTGGCCGCGGCCAAAGGGCAGACCATCGTCTTCATTGACGAAATCCACACCATCCTGGGCGGCAAGGCCGAGGGGGGGCTGGGCGCCATCTCCGACGCGCTCAAGCCGGCGCTGGCCCGCGGGGAGTTCTCCTGCATCGGCGCGACCACCGTGGCCGAGTACCGCCGCCACATCGAGAGCGATCCCGCGCTGGCTCGGCGTTTCAGCCCGGTGTGGATCGAGGAGCCATCGCCCGATGACGCGTTCGAGATCGCCCGGAAGGTGGCCCAGGAGCGCCTGGCCCCGCGCCACGGCGTCGCCTATCCCGACGAGGCCGTGCGAGAGGCGGTGCGGCTGGCCGTCCGCTATCTGCACGACGAGTTCCTGCCCGGCAAGGCGATCAAGCTGCTGGATCAGGCCGGGCCGCGGGTCATCCTGGGTGGGTCGCTGAGCGGGCCAAAGCCGGGCAGCCAGGCGGTCGGCAGCGGCCAGGTAACGGTCGAGATCGTGCGCGGCCTGGTGGCCGAGCGCACCGGCATCCCCCTCACCCGTCTCAGCGAGGACGATCGGGCGCGGCTCACAAACCTGGATGCGCTCCTGAAAGCGCGGGTGAAGGGCCAGGATCAGGCCGTCCAGGCGGTGGCGGCTGCGGTCAAGCGCGCCCGCGCCGGGCTGGGCGATCCCCGCCGGCCGCTGGGGGTGTTCCTCTTTGCCGGGCCGACCGGCGTGGGCAAGACCGAGCTGGCGCTGGCGCTGACCGAGGCGCTCTTCGACGACGAGAAGGCCATCCTGCGGCTGGACATGTCGGAGTACCTGGAGAAGCACCAGGCGGCGCGGCTGATCGGTTCGCCGCCGGGCTACGTCAGCTACGAGGAAGAGGGACAGCTCACCGGCTGGCTGCGCCGCCGGCCCTACAGCGTGGTGCTGCTGGATGAAATCGAGAAGGCGCACCCCGACGTGCAGCACCTCTTCCTCCAGCTTTTCGACGCCGGCCGGTTGACCGACGCCCGCGGTCGCCTGGCCGACGGCCGCAACGCCATCTTCGTGATGACCACCAACCTGGGCGCGCGGGAAGCCATGGGCTTCATCACCGAGCCGGTCACCTATGAGCAGAAGCTGCAAAAGGCCGTCGAAGACCACTTTTCGCCGGAGTTCCGCAACCGCATCAACCGCACCGTCTACTTCCGGCCCCTGACCCCGGAGCTGCTGGCCGCGATCTTCGACAAGCTGTTCGCGCGGATCGCCGCGCGCTTCCGCGACCAGGGCATCGCGGTGACGGTAGAAGAGGCGTTCAAGGTCGAGTTCTGCCGCGCTCACGCCGACCCCAGGCAGGGCGCCCGACCGTTGGAGCAAGCCATCGAGGACGAAATCGTCACGCCGCTGGCCGACCACATCGTGCAGGGGAAGATCGGCGCGGGCGCGCGGGTGGTCGTGCCGGCCGGCGGCCGGATGGCGGTCGAGAGCGGGCCGGCGCCGCAAGCGGAGAGGCCGGCCGCGGGCCAGCCGGCGCCCAAGGCAGACCGGCCGGCGCCGCCAGCAGACCTCGGCCTGGCTGCCCGGCCGCTGCGTCCAGCAGCCTCGCCCATCGCCGGGTCGGTTGATCGCGATGCACAACAGGCGCGCAACGAAGCCGCGTTCGCTGGCGAGCTGACCAGCATCGCGGGGAAGCTGCGCAACCGGGGCATCGAGATCGAGATCGCCCCAGACGCGCGCGCCTTCCTGTGCGACCCCTTCTGGGCGGAGCTGCCGCTGTCCGAGGCGCTGATCCGCCTGGTCGCAGAGCCGCTGCTGGCGAAACTCGGTGCCGGTGAACTCCGGTCAGGAGATCGGGTATGCGTGACGAAGTACGCCGACCACCTGGAATTCCGCAAGGCCGAAGGAGGCGCCCAATGAGCAAGCTGACCCTGGAAGCCCTGAGCGGCCCGTTGGACGGGGCCGCCCTGACGCTGGAAGCCGAAACCGAATGGAGCAAGGCCGGTCAGGGATCGCTCTCCTTTCCCTGGGACGAGGAGTTGGGCGCGCCGCAAGCTCGCTTCCGTCCGACGCAGGACGGCTGGAGCCTGGAAGGGGTCAAGTCGCCCCACGGCACGTACCGGCTCAACCGGGAGGAGCGGGTGGCGGCGCCGACCTCCCTTGCCGCGGACGACGTCTTGAAGGCGAGCAATACCTGGCTGCTGGTGCAGAAGATCGAATAGGAGAAACGCGCCATGGCATTCTACCCTTCCGGTACCCGCATCGCCGGCCGCTACGAAGTAGCCGGCGCGCCCCTCCTGGGCGGTATGGGCATTGTCTACCTGTGCCACGACCGGCAGGAAGACCGCCCCGTCGCGCTCAAGACCTTCCGGCCCGAGTACCTGCCCGACCGCGCCGCACGCGACCGCTTCCTGCAAGAAGGCGAGACCTGGGTGCGCCTGGGCAAGCACCCCCACATCGTGCGCTGCTATCAGGTGTTTCAGGACAGCCCGCGGCCGGAGGTCTACCTGGCGCTGATGGCAGATCACCGACCCGATCCGTCGCATCTGGGCCGGCGAACGGGACGCGGTCAGGCTCACTGCGGGCCTCGACGAGAGCGACAGCCTCATCGTGCGCGAGATCCTTCGGCGGTTGTGAGGGTGCAAGGAGACGCCAGCTCATCCAGCAACGGCACAGATGACAACGAACCGGACTGGTTGAACGAAGCTATCTATGGTTTCCCATTGGCCCGATCGGATGTATAATACCGCCGAAAATCAGCCATCAGCGCGTACCCAAGGAGGGCAGCCGTGCGCCGTTTCTCATCTTATGGCCCGGTGGACACCGATCTGCACTACTACGTGCCCCGCCAGGAGTTGGTGGATCGCGCCTGCGCCGGGCTGTTGGGCGAGGATCCTGCCAAGGGGGGGCACTACATCACCGTCTGGGCGCCGCGACAACGGGGCAAGACGTGGGTGTTTCAGCAGGCGGTGGAGCGAATCAGAGCCAGGGGCGATTTCGAGGTCGCCCTGTTGACAATGCAGCCGGCCGAGACAGAGACCACCGCGGAAGGGG
>VGOD01000144.1 GCA_016876015.1 Chloroflexota bacterium | reverse complement strand
CGGGACCTTGCTGGCGACACAAGCAGTCAGTAGACCGTCAGTGATCCTGTTCCGACGCCGCACAGAACGACGCCCGGAACAGCAGGTCGCGCTTCTTCTAGCGAATCTAGCCTCCGTCCAAAAGCCCCTCGAAGAAGGCTGTGTGGTTGTCTTCGAGCAGGCTCGTATCCGCATTCGGACTCTGCCGATCAGCGCCGGCTAGTTGGTTGCCTTCCTGTCTTCGGCCGCAAACCAACATCGCCGCCAATAGCGTAACATATCCCCCACCGTTCGCGCAATCAATTGCGGCCGCGCGCCTGTGGCACGGCCACTGGCCCGCGGCGCGTAACACACCTCGACTTCCACCAGCCGATACCCCAGCCGCGCTGCCTTGATGAGGATTTCGGCGTGAAAAAACGCGCTGCGCCAGTACTCGATCTCGATCCGCCGCAACACCTCGGTTCGATACATGCTGATGTAGTTGAACTGGCGCAGCTTCATGCCGAAGAGCAGTTGGATCAGGCGGATATTCACCCAGGCGACGAAGAGCCGAAACGCCGAATAGTCACGGCGGTCTGAACGCGCCCCCACCACCACATCAGCGAGAGGCGCGGCGTCCAGATACTTGCGCAGCTCATCCAGGTCGAGCGCCAGGTCGGCGGGGATCAGAATGAGCCATTCGCCCCGCGCCTGCGCTGCGCCCGTGACGAAGCCGCCGCCGATCCCGCGGTTGGCTGGATGATGGAACACGCGCACTTGCGGATGGCGCGCGGCCACTTCATCGGCGATGGCAGGCGTGCGGTCGCGGCTGCCATCGTCCACGATCAGCACCTCGGCAGAGACGCCCAGTTCCGCCAGTTTGGCCAGGATCAGCTCGACGGAGCGACCCAGGCCGGCTTCCTCGTTATAGGCGGGAACCAGAACGCTCAGAATCGGCTGGTTCACACCACCTCGCGCTCAGCTATGCGGCCATCCCCAAAGTCGCGGCCCAGCCGCGGCGCTCGAACTCGTCGGCCACGCGCAACACCTGACCGGCTTCGGCCGAGGCGATCAGCAATTGCACCAGCGCCAGCGCGCGTATCGCATCCATGCCGGTCACCACCGGTTGTGCGCGGCCGGCGGCCGCATCCAGAAACGCCTTGATCTCCGCCTCCAGCGGCTCCACTCGGTTCAGATGCAGCTTGATCACATTGCCTTCGCCGACCCCGCGGAACAGCGCCATCGCATCCCATCGGCTGGGCGCCTCGCTGTTCTCGTAGAAGTACAGGTCCTGTTTGAGGTAGTCCACCAGGAACATGCCGCG
Organism: Chloroflexota bacterium; assembly: GCA_016876015.1. Lineage (GTDB taxonomy): Bacteria > Chloroflexota > Anaerolineae > CG2-30-64-16 > CG2-30-64-16 > VGOD01. The sequence goes on along the minus strand of VGOD01000144.1, from coordinate 13,380 downwards.
CTCGCCGGTGATCCGCAACTCGCGCACCTTGGTTGGCGTCAGCCAGTTGATGTCCAACACGCCGACGATGCCATTCTCGAAGCGGATGATGCCCGAGAGCATATCTTCGTAGCGTTTATGGAGATTGCGCTCGGTCTCCGCGAAGATACGCTCCGCCTCGCTGCCCAGCAGATAGCGCATGATGTCCAGCTCGTGGGTCGCCAGATCCATCACCACGCCGACATCCCGGATGTAGGTCGGGAAGGGCGATAGACGCCGCGCATGGACCTGGAACACGTGGCCCAACTCGCCCGCAGCCAGCCGGCGCTTGAGCTCCACCACCGCGGGGTTGAACCGCTCGACATGACCGACCGTCAGCGCCAGCCCTCGTGCGGCCGCGGCATGAATTAACTCGTCGGCCTGCTGCACCGAAGCCGCAATGGGCTTCTCAACCAGGACGTGTACCCCGCGCGTGATCGCAGCCAGCGCGACGTCCCGATGCAATTCGGTCGGCACTGCGATGGACACCACATCCAGCTTCTCGCCGGTCAGCATCTCCTCGTAGTCGGCATATGCCGCCACCCTGTAGCGCCTGGCCAGCGCCGACCTGCGCGCTTCGTCAATGTCGGCAATCGCCGCCAGCTCAACCTCGTCGAGCTGCTTGTAGATGCGGACGTGGTGCCTGCCGATGGAACCGACGCCGATAACGCCTGCACGTAACATGAAGGACCATACCTCCTGTATTCTATCGTGGGGACAGGTCTTGCATCTGCCTGGTCTCGCGCCTGCCCGACGCCTACTTGAACTTCAACTCTCGCACGTGAATGTGCGCCTCATCGCCGGCATTGAGTTGCAAGATCTCCAGCCGCAGCCTGGCGACCGCGGGCGGCCCTTTGTCGAAGGCTAACTCCGCGTGCGGATCGGGCGGCAGACCGCGATAGGTCTGCGCATAGGTGATCGGCTCGACGGTTTCCGGCGCAAACAGCTTCGCGGTCAGTGAGAAATCCATCGAGCCGAAATCGGCTGCCAGGCCGGTCATCGGCCGCGGCTGCGCAAAGGTGAACTCGAAGACGAGGGGATTGGCCTCTCGCCCCCGCGCCAGGGTGAACAGGTCGCCGTCGAACAGGTCGCGCAGTTGCCCCATGTCGAGCTGCGAATGGCTGACCTGCACATTCTGGCCATCTATCTGCACCTGCCCCGCCACCGGCTTGCTGCGTTGGGCCCTCTCGGCTGCCAATAGCGCATCGAAGGTGTCGGCATAGGCCAGACGAGCGAAGTAGAAGCCTGGCCGGCCATCGGGATAGGGGATGACGTGCTCGACCGTCACGGTTTTGAACTTCGGGCTGGTGCGCGCCTGGTCGTATTCGGACGGGGTCATGATCAGCACGATGTTCGGGTTGAGATCCCGGCGTGCGTTCAGATAGAAATCTACGTTCAGCATCTGCACGCGCGCGCGCTGCTCCGGCGGCAGGAAGAAGCGGATGAAGGTATCGGCGCCGTTGGCCCAGGTCGAGGTGAGCATCAGCCGCGCCTTTGGATCGCGCCTGAGATATGCTGGGATCGCATCCTCGAAGAGCTGTTTGGCGCCGTATTGCATCCCATACAACCCGTAGTCCGAATGCCAGAGCGGCCCGTTGGCCAACGCATCGCGCGTCATGCCCACGCTGGCAGAGGCCAGCAGGAGGAAGACTACCACGGCGCCCGCCCTATAGGGCAGATTGAGCAGGGACAGGCCGCGTCGCGGGATGACCGCTGCCTCCTCCGCAGCCGAAGCGTTCGCCCCGTTGGCGGCCGCGACAGAGGGGCCGACCGCCGGCCGCCGCGTCAGCAACCCCAGCAGAGCATCCAACCCCAACCCCGCCAGCACGGTCGCCGGCCCCACGAAGGCCAGCACGCGTGTGATGGTGATGTCTACCAACGCCGCGCCGACGGGCGTGGCTGCGGCGGCCAGCAACAGGCTGCGGTGCGGCGACGACCTCACGCGCCAGAGGCACAAAGCCACTCCCACTAACAGCAGCGGCAGCTCCCACGTGGGCAGGTTGCCGTAGCCTTTCATCCGATGCCGCGCCAGGTCACGCTCGTTGGGGAAGAACCAATAGGCCGGGCTGAGGCCATAGGTGTAGCGCGTGATGAACTGGCTCACCTTGGTCTCCAACGGCAGCGCCCGGAACCAGTAGGAGTCTATCGCCCGTAGATGCTGCGGCAAGGAGTTCGGCTGTTGCGTCCGGAAGTTCAGCGCCGGTTGCATCAGCACGAACGCCAGCGCGGCCGCCAGCAGCAGCGTGCGCCAATTGCGCAGGTGATAGCGGATGTCCGAGATCAGCAGCAGCGCGGCGAGCGCAGCGATGATCATCTGGCCGTTGGAGTAGGTGTAGAAGGTCGCCGCGCCGAAGAGCAACGTCGCAAACAGATAGCGCGGGGAGCGCGTGCGATAGAGCATGTAGCACAGCACCGTACACAAGAAGAACGATGACATCATCACCGTCTCGAAGCCGGTGCGCGAGTGCAGAAACCAGGCCGGCGCGGCGGCCATCAGCAAAGCGCCGACCCACCAGTAGCGCGCCTTGAAGATCCACTTGAGGATCAGCGCGGCCGCGCCCGCGGCCAACAGACTGACCAGCGCGCCGGTGGCGCGTGTGATGAACACCGTCTTGCCGAACAGCGCCACCGAGATCGCGTGGACATAGACCGACAAGAGCGGCGTCCAGCGCAGCCCGGCCGCCTCGAAATAGAGCGGGAAGAAGTTTCCCCGACCATCGCGCAGGCCACGGTCGAGCAAGTCTTGAGCCAGGACAGCGTGCGTTGCTTCGTCAGCGAAAAAGTAGATCGGGAACTTGTCCATCGCCCACAGGCGGGTGGCGAGGTAAACGAACAGGCCCAGCCCGCAGAGGACCCACTCCCACCGCGCGAGACGCCGCGCCTGTTGGGCCAAAGACATCATCGGCCCCGGACGCGGTTCAGGTTTCAGCGTGACCGTAAGCTGCACCGCAGCGTTCTCGGGTAGGGGCAGAGGTTTGGCCGGCGTCAGCACCCCGGTTGCGTATACAGCCGCGGTCCTGATCCGCCGACCTGGCCGGGGAAGCTGCGCCAACACCCAATCGCCGGCCAGCAGCGCGGCCAGCGCCAGCAAGGCCAGCAGCGTTGCGGTCAGGCCGATCCAGAACGACCGCGGGCTGTAGGAGAAGGCATAGGTGTGCGCGCCTGGCGCCATCGCGACGGCGAGATAGCCGCCGACGTTCCTGAGCGCGGCGGGACGGCCATCCACCGTCACCCGCCAGCCCTGGTAAGCCTGCATCAACACCACCAGGCTGGCGCCCTCCGCGCCCTCCGCGGTGATCTCGATGCTGTTCGGGCCGGTCACCCGCGGGGGCGTCGCCACGACGTCATCAGCCCACAGCTCGCGTCCCGCGGAGACATCCCCCAGTCTGGCGTTGGTCACGGTGAAGGCAAAGGGCAGGCTGTGTGGCAGCTTCCAGACGGTATGCCCCTCGAAGCGCCTGACCACAGCCGGGTCGGGCAGGTTAGGCCGTTGGTCGTTGCCCATGACGATGTAGTTCGGCCGCGCCAACACCGCGCGGCGATTGATCGCGCCTTTCGTCGGCGGGATAAAGCTGAAGCCATACCAGGCGTCCACATAGCGCAGGTTGTTGGAGATGATCGCGCCGTGCCAGCCGTTCGGGTTGCCGACGTAGAACTCGCCGGGGTCTGCCTCACGCAGCCAACGCATGATCTCATAGGAGACGTCATACGGATCACGCGTGCGCGCATGCTGACGATTGGTGGAATAGACATCGGCTGCGGACCAGATCAGCAAGACGGCCAGCAGCGCCAGCCCTGCCCGCGCGCCAGCCCAGCGCGCCATATCGGGCACCGACATGCGCTGCAGCCGCGTCCTCACGCCGGCCAGCCGCCAGAGCGTATCCAATCCCACGCCGGCCAGCGCAATGACCGAGAGCGCGCCGAAGATCAACATGCGCGTCGGGTAGCGGAACTGGTTGAGGAAAGCGGCGCGCGCGTAGAGGTCGCGCCACGGCATGTCTCGGCTGTCAATCCAGCCCACGGTGAACAAAAAGAGGAGCACGAAGAAGACGAGCGGCCGGCGGTCGCGTTTCCAGAAAGCCAACGGCAACAAGACCAGCGCCAGGAAAGGCCACAGACCGGTGTAAGCGTAGAATTCCTCCCGCGGCAGCGTCTTGATGGCATCGGCCCGTTGGGTATCTGTCGAAAGGAAGTCCAGGAAGATCTGCTGGATCGTATGCGAGCCGGCCAGCTTCGGATCGGCCACCTTGGTGATGTGCGGCCAGAACTCCACCAGCGGCAGCAACTGCACCGCGACCAGCGCCAGGGTCAACAGCCCCACGACGATCAGAACCTTGGCGCGCGCCCAGTGAAAGACGACATAGGGCTTCCGCAGACCGACGCCAAAGGCCATCACCAGGGCCAGCAGCCCGGCGACGAAAAGGAGATAGTAGGCATAATAAACGTTACCGGAGAAGAAGACCAGCGCCATCGAAATGACCGCGAGCACCGCATGAGGCCGGCGTCGCGTCCGCCCGGCCAGCAACAGGCTGGCCAGCGCCCACGGCAGCCATGCGAACCCGAGCACGAAATCGTATTCGCCCTGGAAGAAACGCGCCACTCCCTGCCCGGTGAACGCGTACATCGCTCCCATCCACAGCCGGCTGGCGCGCCCCACGCCAAGAACAACCCCCAACCACCACATCCCCAGGGCTGCGGCCAGGAAGCTGAGAAACAGCGCGATCTTGAAGCCATCCATCACCCCGAAGAGGAGCACGGGTAGCGTGGAAAGCGGGTTGAACACGTGCTGGAACGGATCGGCGATGAAGGGCAAGCCGGTCTGCAGATGGGGATTCCAGAGCGGGAACTGACCATAGCGCGTCAGAGAATTGACCAGCGTCCAATCGAGCGACTGGACGATCTCTGCTTCGTTGCCGGGCAGCGCGCGCCGCGTGCCGAGATCCAGAAAGCCTGAGCAATACGACCAGATCAGCACGAGCAGGATCAGCCAATCCACCAGGATCGCGCGGCCGGCCAGTCGTGGGCCGGCCTCATCACCAGCCTCATCCTGCCGGCGAAAGATCGCGGGCCAGCCCAGGCGCAGTTCTTGCGGGGCGGAAATCGGGCTCAACCAGGCTCGAACTTGCGAGTGTACACTTGTGAGCACGACGCGGATGTCGCGGTCCATGATCGCTCTCCTCAGAGCTTTCGACAACGCACGAACTGGTAAGCCCCTGCCTGGGGCAAAGGTTCTTCGTAGAAGGGGCGCAGCCAACGGTCGAACCAGCGCCGCTGACCGTCGAACAGCACCCACCGGCCGAACAGCCGTTTGCTGATGAGGTGCGGCACGCCCAGGTAGTGGCTGAGATCGAAGCGCCGGTGCGCGGCTGCGGAGAAATAGTACGTCTGCTCCTCCACGTCCAGGCCCACGGCCGCCAGCCTGGCCCGCCAGACCGCGGGCGAGTAGATGTGATGGTGATGGGAGATGCGGTTGAAGAAGTCGCCATAGGCGCGGCTCAGCCGCTGCAGACCGAGTGCGCGAAAGATGGTTGAACCGAGGAGGAATTCGCCAAACATCTCGCTGGGCAATGTCGCAGCGAACGTCCCGCCGGGCTTGAGCACCCGACTGATCTCGCGCAACACGGCATCGTTGTCGGGAATATGCTCGATGACGCAGTTGCTCACGACCGTGTTGAAGGCGGCGTCGGCAAACGGCAGCTCTGTGGCGCTGGCATACATGACCTTGCGATAGACTCCTGTCCGCCGTGCGGCCTCGAGCAGGTCGCGCGGCAGCACGTCAATCCCCACATCGAGCGGCAGGTCGTCGTACGCGATGGACGCAAAATGGCCGTCGCCGCAGCCGACATCGAGCGCCGGCCGCGCCAGCGGCACGCGGCCCATGAACTTGCACTCCACCGCGCGCAGGATCGCGCGGTGGGGGGCCATGTCGTGAAGCTGCTGAACGAGGTAGTCAGTCAACAGAATCGCACTCTACTTTCACTGCCATCCAGTCGCGCGCCAGCGCCGCAGAAAGCGCCTCTTCCCAGAACTGCCGTCGGCCCTCTTGCACGAACAGCACAGATCCCAATCGCGCGGTTTCCTCGACGTCGGGCGTCGCTTATTATACCAGAGAATCAACGCCTCCGCTTCTCCTCGAACAGCCGCTCATACTCCTCCACGGTCCGCGCCAGCTCGAACATCCGCATGATCTCCGCGCGGGGTTTCACGTAGTGGTCGCGGTTGCGCAGCACCTTGACGATCCCGCGGGCCAATCCCTCGGCATCGGCGACCGGAACGATCTCGCCCATGCCGGTCATGGTTACCGGCTGGCGCACGCCCGGCAGATCGGCGGCGACGACCGGCGTGCCGCACATGAAGGCCTCCACCTGCACCAGCCCAAACGACTCGGTGTTGTTGATCGAGGCGACTGTGACCACATCGCACGCGGCGAAGAAGTCCGCCATCTGGCTGGGGTTCAGAGTCCCCAAGAAGGTCAGATAGGGCTCGTAGCGTCTGATCAACGGCTGCATGTCGTACCAGATCGTCTCCCCAATGACCTCTTTGCCATAGGGTCCGGCGAACAAGATGCGAATGTTCGGTATCTCTTGCAGGATGTGCGGGATGGCATTGATGAGATAGCCAGCCCCCTTCTCGTAGGCAAAGCGCGCCGCAAAGCCGATCACCTTCTGGCCGTTCAGCCCCACCCGATCGCGCAGCGCACGCACGCCTTCAGGGGTTGGGTCGGGGATGACGACGGGGGGAAGGATGACGCGTACTTTAGGGTGACAAGGTGACAAGGTGACGGGGCGACCATCCGCAGTCTTCTGGTCGCCCTGCCGCCTGACTGCCTCGTCAGCGATGCGAGACTCCTTGCCGAGGAACCGCGACAAGAACGGAGAATGCTGCGCGAAATCCTCCGTGTACGTCACGATCGTGTCTGCCAGCTTGCCAGCGAGCAGGTTGTCCCAGAACGTCAGGCAGTCCACGATCTTGCCGTACCAGACCGGCGGCATCTGGAGGTCGCAATGATAGGTCAGGATCGGTTTGCGGCCGGCCAAACGGGTGAGGGAGGCCGCCAGGGCCGCCTCGACCTGCGGCAAGTGGATGCTCACCACGTCGTGCGCCCGGATCTCACGCCACGCTTCGAATGGGAACGACAACATAAAGACGCCTTTGTTGAAGCGAAACGCAACCGGCGCGCGCACGATGCGGACGCCGTCCACCGTTTCTTCGTAGGGCAGGTCTTTGGCATAGTGCGAGGTCAGCACGGTGACCGTGTGTCCCCGCGCCGCCAGGGCTTTGGCCAGCCGCTCCACATAGATCGTCAACCCGCTGACATGGGGCCGATAGTAGGTGAGTATGAACAGTATGCGCATGTTGATTCTGAGTCCGTCCTTCGACTGCGGCCTGCACACCTGGCAGACCTCCGCTCAGGGCGCTCCGCAGTGACAGAGAGGCTTACGCGAACAGATGGCGGTTGTTGCGCACCCACTCGAAGAGCCGGCCGATGCCCTCGCGCACGCCCACCTGTGGCGCCCAGCCGAACTCGCGCGTGGCTTTGCTTACATCGGCCACGAAGACTGGCTGATCTCCCGGTCGCCAATCGCGCCAGGCGGCCGGCGTGACCGATCGTCCCACCATTTCACTCAGCAGCGGCCCGAACTCAGCCCAGATCGAGAGGGTGTTGGCCGGCCCGCCGCCGAGATTGTATACCTGCCCGGCAGTTAGTGCGATCCTATCGGTTGCCGCCTGGAACGCTCGAATCAAGTCATCCACATGGAGCAGATCGCGCACCTGCTTGCCGTTGCCGTAGATGATGATCGGCTGGCCGGTCAGGGCTGCGATCACGAACCACGCCACCCAGCCCTGATCCTCCACGCCCATTTGACGTTGGCCGTAGATACACGACTGCCGAAACACCACAGACCGCAGGCCATAGATGCGAGCGTAGTCACGCACGTACTGGTCGGCCGCGCCCTTACTTGTCCCGTAGGGACTGTGAAAATCTAGCGGCCGCGCCTCCGAAACGCCGTCCGGATAGTCGGGCAGGATGTAGCGCGTCGCCAGCTCTTGCGCAGGCGCATCGTCCATCCCGCCGTAGACCTTGTTGGTGGATGCGAAGATGAAGATCGGGTCATGGCCCGCGTTCCGCGCCGCTTCCAGCACGTTGAACGTGCCGAAAGCATTGATCTCGAAATCGGTGCGCGGGTCAGCCACCGAGGTCGTCACTGCGGTCTGGGCCGCCAGGTGATAGATCGCTTCCTGGCCTGCGGCCGCCCGCAGGATTGTGGGATAGTCTCGGATGTCGCCCTGGATGAACCGAAACCCCTGCTCGCCGAAGGATGCGCGCAGCCAGGCCAGATTGGCGTCGCTGCCGCGCCGCGACAGGTTGTCGAAGATCGTCACCTGATGGCCGCCGCGCACATATGCATCGGCCAGGTTGCAGCCGATGAACCCTGCGCCGCCTGTGATTAGAATGCGCATGTATTCACCCCATCACCTTGTCACCCCGTCCCCGCCACCGCCGCAGCACCTGCCCCAACGACGTGCCGTGCACCCACAGCGCGATCACGCCAGAGGCAGAGAGAGTCAGGTAGTTCGCGCTGTGCCAGATCAGAGCAAAGCTGAACGCCAGGTCTTTGGGAATCCCAAACGGCGCCAGTGCGACCGTCACCAAGTAATGAAAGACGCCGATGTAGCCTGGCGAAGATGGCACCAACATGCCGAGTGTGGTCACAACCACCGCGAAAGCCATCGCCGTCACGGGCGCATCGAGCCGAAGCGCCTGCGCCGATGACCAGGCCATGCCGATCACGCCGACCCAGCCCAGCAGCGAAATAGCTACAAGCCAGAGCCCCAGCCGACTGCGAAGCGCAGCGAAACCGTCAATCAGGTGTCCCAACGCCGCGTAGACTCCTGGGCGATCCAGAAAACGCACACGGAGGAAGAGCGCGTGCGCCCACGCCAACACGCGCGCCTTCCAAAACGACAGCAAGACCAACGCCCCCGCAGCCACGAGCGCCAGGATGCCCAGTCCCTGCGCGGCGCGCGTCATCTCAGTGGGCAATTCGACAAAGGGCAACAGGATCACCAGAACGACCAGCAGGGTGAGGGTGTCCAACAGCCGCTCCACTACGATGGTTGATAGGGTGCGTGCGGCGCTGACCGGCTGCTCGCTGACCAACAGCACCAGACGCACCAACTCGCCGCTGCGCGCCGGCAACACATTGCTGCCCAGGTAGCCCGCGCAGAGCGCAGTGAAAAGCGACGAAAACGCCAGCCGGTGTTCTGGATAGAAAAGCAGTTGCCAACGCCAGGCTTTCAGCACCAGCAACGCTACGGTGATCAGCACGGTGGGCAGCAGCCAAAGGTAGTTTGCGTGCGCCAGTGCGTTCCACAGATCGGCCAGATTGATCGCGCGCAGGGCCAGGGCCAGGCAGCCCAGGCTGATGCCGATCTCGAGAAGTCGCTGGGGCAACGCCCAACGCGGGGCCGATGACCCGGCCGTCGGAAGCGTTTGATTCAATGGTGCAGGCAAGCAGTCAGTTCCTCACAGTCCCATATTATAACACTGCAACGAAATGCAGCCAAAGCCGCCATGACTGTCACGATTCATCTGTCTACTCTCTAGGCCAGTTCGGCAGCACATAGCGAATCTGCCAGGCAGGGGGCGGCGGATCCAGCAGATAGACGTCCACCCAACCATACCAAAGCTCCAGGTTGTGATCATCGTAGCCCAGGTCAATGCGCCGCGCGCGAATCGCGCCGCCTGTGTCGCCAGCGATGCCCGGCCCATAGCCAGGCACATAGACGTGCGCGCCCAACTGGATCACCGCCGGATCAACGGCCACGATGCCCCGCCGCATACGCCATCCCAGGCGCGTGATGCCGTAATACGACGCCTCTGGCGACACGCCAGCAGTCGAAGCCGAATACGAAGTGGCCAACATGCGCACCTTGCGCCAGTAACTGAAGACCCCTTCTGAGGTCTCCAGGGGTCGCGAGACGATCTGCCGGCCGTATGCCACGACTTGCGTGATCGGCTGCGCTGCGATCCAGTCATCCAGGAGCGTCCGCGCAACCTCCGCCCCATCTTCATAGACGAGTTTGTAGCGCCGGCGATGCTCGCCGCTCTCGCCGCGTTGGTCCAGCCGCTGCCGATCTATCTCCAGGTGATCGTCGGGGACCAGGATGGACTCGAAGGGGATGGGATCCTGCTCCACCAGGACCGTCTCCAAAACCCGGACTACCTGGATGTGGGTGTTGTCCAGCACCGGCGCCGGCAGAGCCGGCGTCACGCGGTCGCTGCCCGAGACGACCACCCCCAGTTCCACCAACGTGTCGCCGACAGTCTTGCCGCGCGTGCGCGTTTGGATGGTGCGCCGATCAGTGGTGATCAGCACAGGGTGAGAGCGCTCGATCTGGACGCGCAGGCCCGCAGAAACCGCACTTCCCAAGCTCGGCTGAACGCGGTCGCCAAGATAGAGGATCACCTGCTCGCACAGCAGAGCCTCGCCGATGGTTGCGGCGGTGGTGAAGATCGGATAAGGCACGCCGCCATCGTCCACGGTGATCGGCACAGCCCGATGCACGCTGAGGCGTTCGGCTGGGGTCTCATGGCCGACCCAGCCTGCCCGGCCGGCAGCGACATGCGGACGAGCGCCGGGTTGCGCCACAGGCAACGGCGTCCCAGGCTCCACCTCTTGGCCGTCGCGCCACACTTCGTCTTTGGCCGCCAGGCGCACCCCTGCCTCGGCCAGCAGTGCGGCGACGGTCGTCGCATGACTCAACAGCTCGTGCTGCACGCCGTCGGCGAGCACAATGGCTGGTCGAGCGCGCTGAATCGTCACCGTCAGCAAAGGGGTCAGCGGCGTCGTCAGCGCCGGCTCCACGCGATCCTCGGGCCGCAGGCGCAAGCCCAGGTCGGTCAGCAGCCGTGCGACATCGGGCCGCGAGCTATACACGGTCTCGGCATAGCCATCCACGCTGACCGTCACGGGCACGCTGGCTTTGCGCGCCCGTGTGAACGCGGCGAGTCCGGCTGCTACAACGATCAGGATCGCGCAGAACCAGGCCAGGCGCGCCAGCCAGACAGATGAGGGGACAGAGGGAATGCGGGCTGTGGAGCCCACGTCACGGCTATCGGCCGGCAACTTGCTCATGATCGGTCAACGAGAAACCCGGTTTCGATGCCGAGACCCTAAAGGTCTCCAAGACCTTTAGGGTCTCGGTCCTCACGGCATCTCGACCCCGGCGATCGGCGCCCCACACCGGGTACACGCAGCAGCGCGCATCCCCCGCACGCGCACTTGGTAACCAAATCGCTCGATGACCAACGCGGCGCACTGCGGGCAGAAGGTGCTTTCGGCGCGATGGCCAGTCAGATTGCCGATGTAGACGTAGCGCAAACCGCTATCGCGTCCGATCTGCCAGGCGCGCTCCAGGGTGGCCTCGGGCGTCGGCGAGACATCGGTCAGCTTATACTGGGGATAGAACCGGCTGATGTGCCAGGGGACATCGGGGCCGAGTTCCTGGAACAGCCAGGCCGCGGCCCAGCGCAGCTCCTCATCGCTATCGTTCAAGCCCGGGATCACCAGCGTGGTCACTTCGAGCCAGACGCCCGCTCGCTGCAAGAGCTTGAGATTCGCCAACACCGGCTCCAGCCCTGCGCCCGAAAGCCGGCGGTAGAACTCCCCGCGGCCTGCCTTCAGGTCCACGTTGATGGCGTCAATCAGCCCGGTCATCAGCGCGATCAGCTCCGGGGTCATATAGCCGTTGCTCACGAAGACGTTCTTGAGCCCCAACTCCTGCGCCTCGCGTGCAGTATCCAGCGCATACTCCGCGAAGATGGTCGGTTCGGTGTAGGTGTACGAAATGGAGGCGCAGCCCGCGCGGCGGGCGGCTTGGGCGATCTGCGCGGGCGCAGCGCGGCTGCCCGTGATCTCGTGCCGCTCGCGCGGCATCTGGGAGATCTCCCAGTTCTGGCAGAAGGTGCAGCGGAAATTACAGCCGACCGTCGCGACCGAGTAGGAGCGGCTGCCGGGCTGGAAATGGAACAGCGGCTTCTTCTCGATGGGGTCAATGTGCTGCGAGATGGCCCGGCCGTAGACCAGCGTGACGAGCGATCCGTCGCGATTCTCGCGCACACAGCACGCGCCCTGTTTGCCCGGCAGGATCACGCAGCGGTGCGAGCACAAGTTGCAGCGCACGCGCGCGTCAGCAGGGCCGAGACGCTCCCAGAGGATCGCATCGTGCGCCATGTCGTTCACCTCCCTTCCAGAAGCGGCAGGTTTGCCTTGCGCTTCCTCTGTCAATCTTCCTCCACCGTCACCCCCGGCGCGGGCTGGATTTCATACAGCTCGCTCGCGCCCGCGGCGCGCAGCGCGGCCTCCAACGGCGCGCGGTCGGCGAAGGGCCAGAGCGCGATGATGGTGCCGCCGCCCCCTGCGCCGGCCAGCTTGGCCGCGGGCGCGCCGGCCCGCAGCGCAGCCCGAATCAGGATCTCGTTGTGCTCGCCTGAACCGCCCAAATCGCGTTGGATCGCGTGGTTCTCGTTCATGGCCGCGGCCAAATCCGGCCAGTTGGCGGTCAGCAGTGCGCGCTTGCCCAGGGCCGCCAGCTCGGTGATGCGCCGGTAGGCATTCACCACCTCCGCCTCGCCCTCCAGCCAACGGTCACGCAGCGGCTTGTGCACCTCGCCGGAATGATGGCGGATGCCGGTGTAGGCCAGGACGAAAGGCAGCGCGGGCGCGACCTCGGCCAACGGCTCCACCGTGCCGAAGAGCTCAGCCTCCAGCGAGCGGTAGAACTGCTTGCCGCGGAAGTCCAGGTAGTTCAGCCCGCCGAAGGTGGTCATATACGCGTCCTGGTAGCCGCAGACGACCTCCAGATAGTTCAGCTCGATGAAGCGCGCGGTCTCGGCCACCTGGTAGCGATGCGGGTGGCGACCCAACCAGGCCAGAACAGCACGCGTCATCGCGACCAGCAGCGCGGTCGAGCCGGCCAGCCCGCTCTGCATGGGGATATCGCTGCCGAAGGTGATGTGGCTGACCATATCGGGCAGCCTGAAGTAGCGGAAGACCGCGCGGGCCAGATCGAAGCGGTCGTTGCGCGGCCGCAGGTCGTCCAGCCCGCGTATGACCGCTCGCTCGCCGCCAGACTCCAGCGACAATCGCTCAGCAGGGATGATCTCGACCCAGGCGCGCATCGGCACCGAGCACGATATCACTGCGCCGCCATACATGTCGGTCGGGTTGCCGACGATCCCCGCCCGACCCGGCGCCGAGCAGCGCACCCTGCGTGCCCCTGCCCCAGGCTGGCGGTCAGATGTCATATCCGCGAGCCTTCAGGTACTTGCGCAGAGTGTAGCCGTAGCGCTCGTCG
>VGOD01000143.1 GCA_016876015.1 Chloroflexota bacterium | reverse complement strand
CCGCAGTGTGTGGTGGGTAGCATGATGCCATAAGCGCACCAGAAAATCAACTGTCGGAACGGCGGGACCGTTAGCTTGATGCCTATGGTCTGCGACCCCCGTCGGCCCCCACTTATTGAAAAGATACGCCAGCTCGACGACGTCATGGCTGTGCTGTGGGATGCGCGGCGCGTGGTCATGGTGAATGTGAAGGCTCCGCGGCAATGGGAGACGCCGAACAACACTGTTCTATCCGCGGGCGTGAAACGCTATCCCCAGATCACGCTCGTGGACTGGCGCGGGGCGACCGAAGATCAGCCAGACCTGTTCTGGGAAGACGGCATCCACCTGCGGCCAGAGGGCCGGCGGCTGTATGTCGAGCTGATCGCGGCGGCATTGGCGAAGCCTTGACCCCCATGACATGACTGTTGGCCGGCGCCGCGCGGTGATCGGCCGCGATTTCGTGGATCAGCCGGTTGATGGTATCCTGTCGTGAAAATGCACAGGCTGGTCATGGCGAGCGCAGTTTGCGAAGCAATCTCCCCGTCAACGAAGGGGATTGCTTCGTCGCACACTACGCTCCTCGCAATGACATTTTCATCCCCCGTGGCGCCGCGGCCGGCATGGGCGCCTGTCCCGAAAATAGACGGGTTCGTAGTCGCGACTTTAGTCGCCGTGGCCTGCGGCGAACGACAGCGCAGCTCAACAGGAATGACGCATGATCCGAATACATCCCACAGCAGATGTCTCACCGCGCGCCCAAATCGGCGATGGGACCTCGATCTGGCACCAGGCGCAGGTGCGCGAGGGCGCGCACATCGGCCAGGAGTGCATCATCGGCAAGAACGTCTACATTGACTTCGACGTGCCCATCGGCAATCGGGTCAAAATCCAAAACAACTGCTCGATCTACCACGGCGCGATCCTCGAAGATGGCGTCTTCATCGGCCCGCACGTCGTCACCACCAATGACCTCTACCCGCGCGCCATCAACCCCGATGGCACGCTCAAACGCGCTGCGGACTGGGAAGCGGGCGCGGTGCGCATCTGCTACGGCGCAGCGGTCGGCGCGCGTTCGGTGATCCTGCCCGGCGTGACGATCGGCCGGTTCGCGATGGTCGGCGCGGGCGCGGTCGTCACAGCCGATGTGCCTCCGCATGGCCTGGTAGTCGGCGCGCCCGCGCGATTGATCGGCTACGTGTGCGCGTGCGGCCGGCGGTTGAGAGCCGCGGAATCTGGCCTGGTGTGCGCCCACTGCACAGCGACCTATAGCAACCCGCCGGCCGGGTGAGTCTCACCGGAATTCAGCGACGAACGATGCTGATATGACGAGAAAGCACGTATACCTGATCGGCGCCATAGGGCTATTCGCACTGGTTCATGCGGGATATTGGCTGCTGGGCGTTCGCTATGATATGTCTACCCTGGACTGGTACCAGCAGTTCCTGGATCCGGCGCTCCTGAAAACCCGGCTGCTGGAGAGCCTGTTTTACCTGCATAGCCAACCGCCTATCTACAACCTGTTCCTCGGCCTGGTGTTGAAGGCCGCGCCGGGCCGTGAGCTGGTCGTGTTTCAGGCTATCTCTGTGGTATGGGGGCTGATCTTCTACCTGGCGATCTTCGATTTGTTGGTCGGTCTGGGCGTGCGCAGGCTTCTCGCCTTCGGTCTGAGCGCCGTCTTCATGGCCAGCCCATCATTTATCCTGTACGAGCACTGGCTTTTCTACACCTTCCCGCTCAGCCTCGTGGTGACGCTGGCGGCCCTGATGTTGCTGATGGCGCTGCGGCAAGGCAAGGTCTGGCAGTGGATGGGCTTCGCGACAGCTTTATTCCTGGCATCGGGCATATACAGCCTCTTCCATCTGGCATACTTTGTCGTGGCGGCGGCTATCGCATGGCTTCACGGCCGGGATCGCAAGAAGATCATCCTGACGGCCCTGATTCCCTTGATCTTCATGCTGGCGATCTATGGCAAGAACCTGGCGCTGTTCGGCAAGTTCACGACCAGCACGTGGATGGGGATGAACTTCTGGGGGATGACCGCGCGCAACATGCCCATCGCCGAGCGGAGACAGCTCGCAGCGAACGGGGAAATCTCGCGCGTGTCGCTGCTGGATCGCTTCGCGGACCCCGAATTCTATCCGGCAGCCTACTTCGAGATTCCCGGCTACGAGGGCATTCCCGCGCTGCGTCAGATCAAGAAGCAGACAGGCGCGTCCAACTACAATCATCTCGGCTACATCGCACTCTCGGATCAGTATATGGCCGATGCGCTGTACATCCTGCGCGGCTACCCGCAGACCCTGTTGATTGGCAGTCTGCGCGCCTGGTTCGCCTACTTCCGTTCGAGCAGCGACAATCTGTTCCTCAGCTCCACCAATCGCGCCAGCGCCGGGCCAATCGTCGCGATCTACGATACACTGTTCTTCGGCAAGCTGCCGCTCGACCTGGCGCACATCCCGGGGCTGCCCATCTACACCGAGAGCAAGGGGCACTATCTTTATCTGTTCCTGCTGGCAGGGTTGCCCCTGCTGGTCATCTGCGGCTTGCGCGCCGTGTGGCGCGGACGCCTAATCGGAAGCGCATTTGACCCTGCCGGCCGTATCACGCTGCTCTTTCTCTGTTTCAACATCCTCTATGTCGCGTTCCTCGGCAATGCGCTCGAGGTTGGCGAGAACAACCGGTTTCGCTTTGTGACCGATCCATCGTCGCTTGTGCTGTTGGGCGTGGTGATCGAGGGCCTGTTGGGCCGCCGCGCGGGCAGGCGCGTGTGATCTCAGAGGATCATCGGAGAATGTGGATACCCTCTTCCTTGCGCTTCGCGCTCAGGCCATTGGCAGGCCGGCTGCTCTGGCCGCTCGGCGCGCGGCTGGCCGCGGCCCAGGCGCGCGGCGGCCAGGGGCTGATCCTGATGTTCCATCACGTAGGAGCGCCGATCTTGCCGGGCGCGGAGGATTATCTGTTTCTTTCGCCGGCCGGGTTGGGGCGCATTCTCGATTTCGTCGCCCGCGAACTGCGCCCCCTCCCGCCGCTCGAATTCCTGGCGCGGCTGGCTGAAGGCTCGCTGCCGCCGCGGGCCACGCTGCTCACCTTCGACGACGGCACCTGCGACCAGGTTGTCACGGCTGCGGCCGAGTTCGTCAAGCGCGGGCTGCAGGCGTGCTTTTTCGTCTGTCCAGGCTTGATCGAGAGTGGCGCTTCCGCGCCCTCCCTCGAGCTGGCGACCCTTTGCCAACACGCGGACATGGGTCGGGCCGTTCTGACCCTCGACGGGGTCTCGGCCGGATCGACGTCTGGCCCGATCGAGCTCGACGTAACGGACCAACGCTCACGCGTGCAGGCGTTTTGGACGCTCCTGCCGATCGTGATGCGCACTCCCAGCCGCCGGCATCCCGCGCTGCTGGCGAGCTTGCGCACGGCTCTGCACGTGGATCCTGCGATCCGCTGTCCCTATCGGCCAGCCGTCTGGCAGGAGCTGGCCGCGCTGGCCGCGGCTGGCATGGTGGTTGGCAATCATACGCTGTATCACTCGACCGCGGATGCCGATGGGGTCCAGCAATTCGCCGCGGATGCGGCGGCCGCGTTCGATGCGCTGGAAAGCCGTTCCTTGTGGCCGCCTGTCGCCGGCCGGCAGATGCCACGGATCTTCGCTTATCCCTACGGCCGGCCGGCCGACGCCAACCCCGCGACGACCCAGGCCTTGGAGCAACAAGGGGTCGCGTATGCGTTCGTGGTGCAGGGCGGATTGGCCCGACCGCATCGCACCGGGCTGCTGAACCTGCACCGCGAGGCGGCCGCGCTCGACGCGCAAGCCGTCAAACTGGCTGTCATGCTCGCCTGTCTGCGCTAGAGATCGCCATGACCAAACAGATCGCCGTCATCACCCATTCTCCGTACCCCATGGAACCCCGCGCGCGGCGCATGGCCGAGGCGCTGGCCGCAGCCGGCCATGCGGTGGATGTCTTCGCGCTGCGCTATCCCGGCGAGAGGCCGCAGGAGGCGGTCGGCGGCGTCACGGTCTATCGCCTGCCCGTCACGCGGCATCAAGGCGGCGGCGCGCTGACCTATCTGGCCGAGTACTTCGAGTTTTTCGTGCTGGCCGCATGGCGTCTGCTTCGGCGGCATCTACGACGTCGCTATGCGTTGGTGCAGGTCTACAATCCGCCCGACATCCTGGCGTTCTGCGCGCTGCCCTTGCGCCTGCTCTCGGGCACGCGGGTGGTGCTGGACGTGCGCGACATGGCGCCCGAGCTGTTCATGTCCCGCTTCAACCTGCACTCGGCGCATCCCGTCACGCGGCTGCTGCGGGCCAACGAGCGGTGGGCCTGCGCGTTCGCCGATGCGGTCACAGTATGCACCACGCACCAGTTCAATGTCATGGCTGGCCGCGGGATTCCGCGCTCGCGGATGCACATCATCATGAACTGCCCGGACGAGACGATCTTCGACCGGCCGGTGCAGGTCCGTAAGAGCGAAGGCTACACGGTGTTGTATCACGGCGGCGTGCTGCTGCGCTATGGCCTCGACGTGCTGCTCCGTGCGGTTCCCAGCATGGCGGCCGAGATTCCCGATCTGCGGGTCGAGATCTACGGGATGGGCGACTACCTGCCGCAAGCGCAGCGGCTGGCGAGCGATCTGGGACTCGCCGGGGTCGTGCGCTTCCATCCACGCCTGCCCCTCGAGTCCATGCCCGAAATCCTGCGCGCGGCCGATGTCGGGGTGGCGCCGGTGCGCCGCGACGTCTTCACCGACACGATCCTGCCCACCAAGCTGATCGAATACGCGTACATGGAGGTTCCAGCCGTGGCGGCCCGCACGAGCACCATCAGCGAGTATTTCGCTGACGACATGGCGGCCTTTTTCGAGTCGGGCGATCCTGAAGACCTGGCCCGTCAGGTCGTGTATCTGTATCGTCATCCCGATGCAGCCAGGGCGATGGCGGCGCGGGCGCGACGCTTCACCGAGGCGTACAACTGGCAGCGAGATCGGGCGGCCTATCTGGCGCTGGTAAGCCATCTGTTCTGAAAATCGCCGCCCACCGCTCTGGTCTCGAGGCTGTGCGAAGCCTCCTTCAGGATCAGCCGGTTTCTGCCGCCGACCACCAAACCGGCTAAAGCCTCGAAACCAGCTAATCTGTTTTTCATGCGTCGCACAAACAACCGATCCTTAACCTCAACTTTAACCTTGACCATGCTGACTCACCTGATCCGATCCAAAGGCCCCCTCAACATCGTCCGGCGTGGACGGGCGATCGTGAGCTGCGTGGGGCTGACAGCCGACCGCATGGCACGGTCGCTGGCCGCGTTCGTGGATTTGTTGGCCGCCTACGACGCGTGCGCGACCTTCCCGGTCACCGCGCTGACCCTGCGGCGTCGCCCGGCCGTGTTGCGGTCGCTGTTGCAGGGCCCGGCGCGGGTCGAGCTGGCCGTGCACGGCTATCGTCACAGCGATATGAGCCTGTTGGCGCCCTCCGCGCAGGCGGCCGAGCTGACAGCCGCGGCGAGCATTTTCCACCGCGAGCGCATACCCTTCACCGGCTTTCGCGCGCCCTATCTGCGTTGGAACGCCAGTCTATTGACCGCGTTGCGCGGCGCGGGGTACGCCTACGACAGCAGCCAGAGCATCCTCTGGCCGGTCCTGGATCGGGGATGGCCTGTCGGAGGTCCGCCTGGCGACTCGGACTCTCACGCCCGCGCAGACCTGCAGCGCCTGCTCGAATTCTGCCGGCCGCACCCGGCCGAGACATTTCCGTCGCTGCCCTTCTGGGCCGATGGCATTCTCGAAATCCCGGTCAGCTTTCCAGACGACGAGATGCTCATCGAGCGCCTACGCATCTCCGATCCAGCCCGCATTGCGGCCATCTGGATCGCCAGTCTGGAGCAATGCCACGCCCGCGGCGAGCTCTTCGTGCTGCAACTGCACCCGGAGCGCCTTCCACTGTGCGCCGAGGCGCTGGCTGCGGTGCTGGAACGCGCTCGCGGCTTGCGTCCGGCCGTCTGGCTGGCGACCCTGGGCGATGTGGCTGCATGGTGGCAGGCGCACGGAAATGCGGCCGCCCGGACCGACCGTTGGCCGAACGCCGCAGGCAGCGCCCTGGCCGTCACCGGCGACATCGACGCGTTGACGGCCTGGGATTATGTCTGGCGTTTCCTGGGGGCTTGATCGCCCACCGACCTGATACGAGGTTCCCATGCTCATCAAACACACGCGTTTCCCCATCAGGCAGATGCTTACCGTGGGGCTGTTGCCCGGCCCGCTGAAGAACGCCTATTACCGCGCCCGCGGCGCAATCATCGGCCCCAACGTGTCCATCGGCGCCGGATCGGTCATCGTGGCGCGCGAGATCAAGATCGGCGAAGGCGCGACCATCGGCTTCGGGACATACCTGAAGGCGCGCGCGGTGAAGATCGGCCGGTACGCGCGCATCGGCGCCACGTCGTTCATAGATGCCGAGACGATCACCATCGGCGAGGATGCCAAGATCAACGAGCAGGTCTTCGTCGGCGGCCTGTCGTCGCCAGACTCGCATCTGCGAATCGGCGCGCGCACGATCATCATGCAGCACACCTTCATCAACGTAGCGCGGCCCGTCACCATCGGCGACGACACCGGCATCGGCGGCCGCTGCTCGATCTTCACCCACGGCTCCTGGCAGAACATGCTGGACGGCTACCCGGTCACATTTGCGCCTGTGACCATCGGCAACAACGTGTGGATTCCGTGGCAGGTTTTCATCATGCCCGGCGTGACGATCGGCGACGGCGCGACCATCGGCGCGGGTTCGTTGGTCACACGGGAGATCCCAGCCGGCAGCCTGGCTGTGGGCAGCCCGGCCAAGGTGATCCGCACTGCCGAGGAGTATCCAACCCGGCTGGACCATGGCCGCCGCGCCGAGATGCTGCGAGGGATGCTGGCGGAGTTCGGCGGCTATCTGGAACACGAAGGGCTGCGCGTGGCCTGGTCGCAAGAAGCCGGCTTCGATCGGGCCGAGATCACCGGGCGCAAGGGGCGATCACACCGGCTTTGGGTGGACTATGATGGCGCGCTGCCAGGCGAAGATATAGAGAGGGCCGGTGTCGGCGAAAGGCTGGGCGCTGTGCTGCTGTCGCTGCCGCCGATCGGCCAGGAGCTGCGCCAGACGCTGGAACGTCAGGCGGGGATGTGGCTCGATCTGGCAGCCAAAGAGCGCGGGGGCGTGGCCAATCCGCTCGGCGAGGAGCTGGCGGATTTCCTCAAGCGGTTCGGCGTGCGTTTCGCGAGGACGACGTAGACAGGAGGCGTACCCTCTTTCTTTCATTGGATACGCTCGACAATCACGTAGTTATGACGCCACCGCAAATCCGCGCGGCCGGGATCGAACGGCGCGGGGGCGTCAATGTCATCGGCTCGATAGACCAACCAGGTAGTCTGTCGCTGCCCGTAACGCGCGATCGCGGGCCGCGAGACGATGCGCACCCCCGCAGGCGAGACGAGATCGTAGTCGGTCGACAGTGGATTCACGCTGCCCGGTCCGACGAGATACCAGCTCAGCGCCCAGAAGAAGCGTTCACCGGGTGCATACACGATGTCGCCGGGCTGGACGTGAGCCTTCAGAATGCGCGCTGCGGCTGCCGTGTCCCACCACGACATCGGCGTGATCTGTTGGAGGATCAGGCTGGCGGTGGACACCGCGATCATGACGCCGACCAGCCCGCGCCTGATCCATGCGCTGCCGCGGCCCTGGATGCGGCCAGGGATCAGCTCACAAACGATCAGGGCCAGCGTGATGCACAGGAATGGCGTGATGTAGGCCAGCGATTTGTAGAGCCAAACCGGTTTCAGAACAAGGCTGATCAGCAAGGAGCACAGCGGCGGCGCGACGACAAAAGCCCACACCAGCGGACGCGACCGCGCGTGTTTCAACAACAGCCAACCCACGCCCAACGCTAACACCGCCATGCTCGACCACCGGAGCCAGTCCCCGTAGTGCTCATAGACGCCGAAAACCAACGAGAAGAGGGTGTAAGTCACGTCATAGAGGTTCGGCGTCATGGTATGCCTGACGCTGATCTCTGTGGCGTGGCGCAACCACGGCGCGTAGAGCGCGGTCGCCGCGACCAATAGCCCGGCGAAGGCCCACATCCGGCGGTCGGTCCTGAAAATCGCCCACCGCTCTGGTCTCGAGGCTGTGCGAAGCCTCCTTTCAGGATCAGCCAGTTTCTGCCGCCAACCACCAAACCGGCTAAAGCCTCGAATCCAGCCCACTTGTTTTTCATCCGCCGTGGATCGCGCCGGCCAGCGGCCGCGCCGCCAGACAAACGCGTAGCAGGCCAACGATGCAAGCAGCAAGAAGGCCGCGCCCTGGCTGTACAGGAATAGCTCCGTCGTCAGCAGGAATGCCGCGGCTGTCAGCCAACCGCCGCTGCCCGCCAGGAAACGGTGCGCGAAGTAAAGGCTCCACAACCCCAAGAACATCAACAGCGCGTACATGCGCGCCTGCTGCGCATACCAGACCGCGAACGCCGACGCCGCGAACAACGTGGCCGCCAGGAGCGCGACCTGCCGGCTGTACAGACGCCTGGCGATCACGTAGACCGAAGCAGTCGTCAGGGTAGACCAGAAGATCGGATTGAGCCGCACCCACAGGTCGCTCGTCCCTGCCAGCATCCACACGTGAAGCTGCGCGTAGTAGACAGGAGGGTGCGCGTCCCACCGGTAGACGCTTCTGAGCAGATCCACCAGCGGCAGGGCCGCGTGCGTCACCGACTGCAACTCATCATACCACAGCCCGGTCGCGGCCGCGCCGGCCGCGCGGATGGCGAACGCCAGCAGCACGATCGCCAGCGGCAGAAGACCGCTAGGGACGCTCGATCTTGTAGACGCGTATCTCATATCCGCCATCGTCAAACGACTTCACCCGCCGGAACCGCTGGAAGAAGGCTTCATACGCCGCGATCTCGGCGGCATAGCGCGCGGGATCGGCGTAGAAGCGGCCGAACATCCCCTGGCTGAACACCAGGTACTCGAACCCGTTGGCGACGTACCAGTCGGGCGTGCGATCTATCATCTTGTAGCTGCCGAGCACGCTGAATCTTTGTGGATCAACGAACGCCGCGTACGATTCCAGCGCGACCTGCGCGCCGGCCGGCAGATTCTCCGCGATCCACACGCGCGCGGTCTCGCGGCCGTCTGGTCGCAGCAGATCCAGCGTCTCGCGCACAGTGCGCGTGAGGGGCAGAGCGATCAACGCCACGATGATGGCCAACCCGATCAATGGCCTGAGAATCGGCCTGTGGCGCAAGTTGGCAACTTGCGCTACGTCCACCAGCAGCCACGCGGCCAGCAGGAAAAGGAACGGCAGCAGCGGCAGCAGCGTGCGCGCGTTCCTCACCTCGAAGCTGCTGATGAAAGCCAGGTAGACCAGTGGGAAGACTGCCAGGAAGATCACCATCTTGGAGCGCCTGTACAGACCGCGCAACAGGGCTGCAACCGCCAGCAGCACGAGCGGGCCCTCGGTCTGCCACAGATACGCGACGTACCATGCGAAGCTATCGCCTTCCATGCCCGGATGCCCCGCGGAGTAGTGCCGCCCCTCGAACAGGAGATCGCCGATCACCTTGCGGAAGTCGCCGAGCAGATATGGCGTGGTCAACACGAAGGCGATCGCAGCCGCCGCGGCCATGCCGTACAGCCTGGGGTCGCGCAGACCTTTGAGGCGGCGCCGATAGAAGTGGGCGACCAGCACGGGCAACGCGATCAAAATGCCGTTGATCTTGGTCGAGACCACGCAGCCGAGCGCCACGCCCGCCAGGAGATAGTGTCTCAGGCGGCCGCCCCGGCCGATCTCGACCGCGGCCCAAAAGGCCAGCAGCACGAAGAAGAGCAGAAAGGTATCCGGCGTGATGTAGCGGCTGTGAGCGACGGCAGTCGGCGACACGGCGAGGAGCAGCGCCGCCAGCCACCCGACCGCCGGCCTGTCCGTCAGCCGCCGGCCGATCAGCCAGGCCAGGAAGACGCTGGCCACGCCGAACAGCAGGGTCACGCTGCGCCCCAGCAGGAATGTGCCCGGCATGGCGGTGCGGCCCGCGCCGCTGGCAGGCACGACCGGGGCAGCGATATCTTGCGGCGCGTCGAACGCGGCGATCAGCTTGCCGATGGCGTAGTACGGGCCATACGCCAGGCCGTTGACGACATAGACCAGCGCGCTCGAAGAGAGGCGCGGCAGCGAATACGGATTCAGATCGGCTGTCTTGAAGAGGATTTGCGCGCTGGCGACATAGCGCGGCTCGTCGGGATGATACAGGTTGGGCAGGCCAAAGTGGAGGCCCCAGGCTCGCAGCAGCGTCGCCAGCAGCAGAACAGCGCTCAATGCGACTCTTCGACGCAGGACGCCTGCTGGGTGTGGGGCGATTCGAGAATTGACGCTTTGCATCGTTTCGATGTATCCTGGCTCGTCAGGTCTATCTCTATTATACTGCCCACCGCGTCACGCGGCAAACGACATGAAGAGGTCGCTCATCATCTCTGCCCTTTGGCCGCGCAGGGCCGGCCTGCTCTTGCTCTGGGCGCTGATCGCCTTCATCTTCACCTGGCCAGCCTTCCAGAACTTCGACAACTGGGGCATCCAGGACTGGGATCAACATCTGTTCTACCACAGCGTTCCGGCCCTCTCGCTCCTGGAATACGGCCAGTTCCCACTCTGGAACCCCTACCACGGCGGCGGCGCGCCCGCGTTGGGGAATCCGCAATCGGTTTTTCTGTCGCCGCTCTACCTGGTGGCGCTGCTGTTCGGCGCGGTGCATGGTCTGAAGATCGAGATTTGGCTGCACCTGGTCATCGGACTGGCCGGCGCGTACTGGCTGGGCCGAGAGCGCCGGCTCGATCGCATCAGCGCGCTCCTCGTCTCCTTCGTGTTCATGCTCAGCAGCATGTTCGTCCTCGCGCTGGCGGTGGGCATGACCACGTTTCTGAGCATCGCGCTTATCCCCTGGCTGCTGGGACTCTATTTCCGGGCCTACAGAACCGGGCGCTGCGGGGTTTGGGCTGGCCTGATCTGCGCGCTGATGTTTTTCGGCGGCGGGATCTATCCGGTCGTCATCAGCGTGAACTTCATCGTCCTACACGCAGGCGTCTCGGCTTTGCTGCGTGCGGTGCAGCCCAGCGCAGCCCTAAAGGTTCTGGGCATCATCCTGGCTTTCAGTCTGGGGCTGGGGGCCATCAAGATCGCGCCATCGCTGGAGTTCATGCTGCGGCATGTCCGACCAATAGACGACTACTCCGGCTACAGCATTGGCAGCCTCTGGTACAGTCTGACAGGCCGCGAGCAGACGATCGCCGTGATCTTGCGGCTGCCAGTGGGCGAGCCTGGCTTCTGGCATGGCTTCAGCTACTTCTTCGATGAGAACGGCATGTATGTCGGGCTGGTCCCGCTGGCGCTCTGTCTGCTCGGCATGGCGGCGCGCGGCCGGCGGGACGCAGCGTTGATCATCTGCCTCGTGATCTTCGTCTGGATCAGCTTTGGGGATCGCATCCCGATCAGCTTGTGGTCGGCGCTGCACGAGCTGCCGCCCTACGATTCGATGCGGGTTGCCCAGCGGTTCCGGTTCGTCTACATGCTGTTGGTCGCGTTGTTTGCCGGCTGCGGACTGCAAACGGCGCGGGGCTGGGTGGACCGCCTGGCGCGGCGGCCGTGGCTGGGGCAAGGCGTAGCCATCGTAAGCGTTCTGGCGATCTTGTGCGATCTGATCGCGGTCAATGCGCCGATTCTGCGTGACGCGTTCACCGTTCTGCCGGTCGAGACGACGCGCAGCGCCGAGTTCTACCAGGTCACAGGCTTCGTCTCGCACGACAAGGAGAACGTGGTCAGCGATGGGGAGGAATCGCGACTCAAAGCCTACTATCGCCGGGTGATGTACCGACCAGAAGGCGGCTTGTATCCTGCCCTGTTGAGCAACGTCGGCACGATTCACGCCTATGAGCCGGTCCCCTTGCCGAAACGCGCAATCCCACGCGACTCGCCGGACTATCGAGGCGAGGTCTACCTGGACGGCGCGACCGGCGCGGCGCGTTTCGCAGTCTGGTCCCCCAACCGCCTGGTGATCGAAACGCAAACGGCCGGCCCAGGCTATGTCGTGGTCAATCAGAACTACGACCCCGGCTGGCGGTTGAAGGGGCTGCCCGGCCGGCGGATAGAGCCGGTGGGGGGTCTGCTGGCGGTGCAGGTGGGCCCGGACGATCGGTGGTTCGAGATGTACTATCTGCCGGCGAGCTTCGTGGCCGGCGCGACCGTCACGGGCGTATCTTTCCTGTTGGGTCTGGCGTTCATGTTGAAGGGAAAGCGGCTTTGGGGACGGTTTGCTGCACGCGCCATGCTGTGGTAGAATAGGAGCCAGTGACAGGGGGAGGGCGGGCGCCCTCCCTCTCGCGTTTCAGTGCGGGCTCGACGCCCCGCGAAGCGACTCTTGCAAAAAGCTCACGTCACGGCGGCCGGTTGTTCATCTGCTGTTCATGTGAGACCCATAAACTATACTTGGCCTGGCTCTATCCAGCCTCCGGCCGGGCGATCATGCGAAAAGCGGCCGCGGAGATCTTTTCTTGAGCGACAATGACAAATCGGCCCTGCAGAAGGCGCTATCGGCTGATTGGAACAGGTGGCTGAGCGGCGCGGCCGACTATAACATACGCTCGCGCTTCCAGGTCTTGCCGCCCACGATTTTCCAGTTCATCACGAACTATCGGTGCAATGCGCGGTGCGCCATGTGCAACATCTGGCAGGCGCCGCACAAGCACGAGATGACGGCTCAGGAGCTGGCGGCGCTCATGGACCCCGACCCGCTCTTCGATAGCGTCGAGGACCTGCTCGTGATGGGCGGGGAATCTTCGCTGCGCAGCGACTTCGTGGATATCGTGGCCTATCTCGTGCGCCGCCTGCCGAAGGCGCGAGCGCTATCGCTGGTTACCAACGGCTTCTTGCCCAAACGCATCCTGGCGCAGACCGAGGGCATCCTGGGACTGATCGAGTCGAAGAAGATCAAGCTGAGCATGTCGGTTTCACTCGACGGCATCGGCGCATTGCACGACCAGGTGCGCGGCATCCCCGGCGCCTTCGACAAGGCCCTGGAAACGATCACGGGACTCCAGGCGCTCCAGAAACGCCACGATTTCTGGTTGGGGGTCGGCTACGTCCTCATGCACCAGAATCTGCGCCAGGCCCGAGAGCTGCGCGAGTGGGCCGCAGCCCGTGGGCTAGACGTCAGCTTCCAGATGGTGGCGTTCCACGACACCTACATCAGCAACCAGGATCGCCAGGACGATGTAGACTTCCGCGCCGAAGATCGCGAGGAGTTAATCGCATTCATGCAGCAATTGGCCGGCGAGCGTTCGTTGACGAACTGGGCGGCGCTGTACTGGAGCGATATGGTGCGCATGTACCGCGATGGCGCGCCGCGGATGACGCCGTGTCCATTTGCGATGGATGGCGTGGCGCTGGATGCCTATGGCGACGTCTCCTATTGCCTCTCCAGCCCGAAAATCGGCAACGTGAACGACGAGAAACGCAGCGTCGGCGAGATCTACCACGACCCCAAGAACCTGCGCTTTCGGGCCGCAGAGCTGCGCAAGCGGATGTGTCCGGGCTGCAACAGCGGCTGCGGCGTCGGCATCGCCATCAAGAAGGATGCCAAGAAGTACCTGAAGTTCCTGGTCACAGGACGCTGAGTCCTGTTCTCTGGCGGGCTGGATCCCATCCAGACCGATTCCATCTAACTACAAGGAGAAATCAGACAGCTATGCGGCAGCATTTGCTTACCTTCGCCGGTTTCGCGCTGATCGTCATGTTGATCACAGTATCGGTCGTCGCCGCGGCGCCGCAGGCGGCAGGCGTTGGGCCGCAGGTGGCAGCGCCGGGACCCGAAGCGGCCGTCCCCGCGCCCGATGTCGCGCCCGATCGCCTGGTTGCAGGCCAGCGGCCAGGGGTCTACTACATGGACTACGGCTCCACCTACATGGATCCCAACGTCTATCCCGTGCGCGGCGCGATGCGCCTGTTCTCCTGGCATGACCTCCAGTATAGTTCCAACGGCTTCAACTGGGCCAAGGTCACGAACTGGATCACTGCGCGCTACAACGCCGAGTTAAGCACCGGCATTTTTGTCACGACTTATGATGGCCTGTGGAACGGCGACATCCGTTCGGCCCCCGACTTCGTGATCGAGACCCCTGGCGCCATGGTGGTCATCACCGACCCCTCGACAGCTTACATCAACTACATGCGGTACGACAACGGCAACTTCGAGTCGGGCGACTATCTGTGGACCCTCAGCGGCGCGGCCACGGTGACCGACGTCGGCGTGCCAGGCGGCAGCAAGGCCGCGGTGTTGGGCGGCGCCAACCTGGCAGCCGACGGCGTCACCCACAGCGCCATCCGCGTGCCGGCCATGCCGCCGCCGGCCGATTGGCCCGGCGGCACGAAGATGGAGGTGTGGTTCGACTACTATGTGCAGACAAGCGACGCCACGCCGAACGCCGACCACCTGTACGTCGAGCTGCTCGACAGCAGCGATACCCTGTTGGGTCAGATCGCCGACATCACTAACACCAGCGTCGCCACCGGCACGTGGACCTCGCTGACGCTCGACGCCAGCAACTACGTAAAGCGCGATCTCAAGGTGCGCTTTCGCGCGACCAACGACGCCAGCGCGCCGACGACGTTCTAC
>VGOD01000142.1 GCA_016876015.1 Chloroflexota bacterium | reverse complement strand
ACGCCGATCTCGTGCATGTTGGCCTTGCCGACCACGACCGCGCCGGCCGCGCGCAGACGAGCCACTACGGTCGCGTCCTGGGCCGCGGGCTGGCGTCCCAGGAAGACGGTCCCCACAGTGGTCGGAAATGGCGTCTGATCTATCTCGTCCTTCACGGCCACCGGCACGCCATCGAGGATGCTGAGCGCCTGCCCCGCGGCGATCCGACCGGTTGCGGCGCGGGCCTGCGCCAACACATCTTCCGGGTTGGTGACGATGAACGCGGCCAGGGGCGGGTCGCTGGCATCGCTCGCCCGGATCGCCTCGTTCAGCCGGCGAGCAACCTCTTCGGGCGTCGTGACCCCCCGGCGATACGCCTGCGCGTAATCGCGCGCGGTCTTGAATGGCCCGGCCGGGGCGCGCGGGCCAAGGGCCGCCTCCAATCCGGCGAGGGGCAGAGGACCTCCGGCCGCGATTCCCGGCGTGTGCGGGTAGAAGATCGGCGGCTCATCCAGCCGCAAGGCCCGAAACCTGTCGAACCCGCCCTGTTTCAGCAGGGACGGCAGCAGGATGGCGCGGCCGAGAGGGTTGCCGAGGCTGGCGGCAAAAGCTCGCAGCGCGACGCCGGTCAGCTTTGGCAGCGCCAGCGAGCGCAGATCGTAGTCAGACATCTTGCCTCCTATGAGAGGGATGAAGTGCAACTTGTTTACAGCAACGGCAACTGCGCGACGGCCGGTTGGTAGGCCGCGACATTGCGCGCCAGGCCGTAACGGCTGGCCAGCTCCGCAAAGACCGTCTCAAGGCGGGCTGTTGCGGCCGCGGGCGCGTGGTAGCGACCGCCGAACGTCCGCTCGTAGCGCGGCCGCAGGCCGGGAAAGAGCTGGTCCAACTGGCGATAGAAGTATGCCCGCTGCCGGTCGCGCAGCGTCACGCCGAAGGCGGGGATCACGTGGCGCGCGCCGGACTCGCGGCCGGCCGCCACGATCTGGCGGATGTTCTCTGGGCTGTCTGTCAGGAACGGCAGCACCGGCATCAGCACGATGCCGGTGTGCAGCCCCCGCGCCGCCAGCGCCGCCAGGGCCGCCAGCCGGGCGGAAGGAGGGGCCGCGGCCGGCTCGATCTTGCGCGCCAGGTTGTCGTCCACGGTGGTCACGGTGAAGCTGATCACCGCGCCGGGGCTGGGCCCGCCGGCCGCGGCCTCGATGGCCAGAAAGGTCTCGACATCGCGCAGCGCCAGGTCGCTCTTGGTCAAGATGTGCACCGG
This sequence comes from Chloroflexota bacterium, assembly GCA_016876015.1. GTDB lineage: Bacteria > Chloroflexota > Anaerolineae > CG2-30-64-16 > CG2-30-64-16 > VGOD01. Next base: position 13,643 of record VGOD01000142.1, on the reverse strand, counting down.
GAAGCCGCACTCCGCGATCACCGCCAACGCCTGAGCGGTCAGGCGCCGCTCCCGTTCGAGCGGCATGTAGGGGTCGTTCATCGAGCCGGCGCTGATGTAGCCCTTGACGCGTTTGCGCGGCAGCTCGCGGCGCAGCAAGTCCAGCGCATTGACCTTGACCAGCACCTCGCCGTCGAAATCCGCGATGCCATAGCATTCGCTGCGCGAATCGCAGTAGATACAGTGATGTTGACACCCGCGGTAGAGATTCATCGTGTACTTGATGCCGAACCACGGGTCGGGCTGTGTGGCCGCCGAGAGCAGCGTCTTGGCCTCGATCTCGCGAACGATCATGTTCTCACCAAACAGAAGATGGCCTGCCTGCAAGGGCCATTGTACGCCTGTGATGGCGGGAAGTCAACCGCGCCAGCCGCGGCGATTACCCACATCTTCCGAGGCGTCATTGCGAGCGTCTTTTGCGAAGCAATCTCGCCCTCCGCGGATTTGACAAATCACCGCGGGCAATGCTATCATTTCCTCCCAGAGAAAACCATGAAGAAACTTTCGATCCTCGGCCGCGCGCTGTCGTTTAGCTTCTACTTTTATTATCCGGCCTACCGGATACGACGCGACGCGCCGGGGGAGGGATGGGTGATCTGAGCCTCCCTTAAATCGTCAAAGCAGCGAACCGGAGCGTGGAGCCAAACTCCACGCTTTTTTGTTAAACGCGAAAGGAGATCTGCTCATGCCCCTACGAGGTATCCGCGGCGCAACCACGGCCGCCGCGAACACCGAAATCGCGATCCTGGATGCGACCGAAGAACTACTGCGCTGGCTCTCGGCCGCCAACGGCCTGCGTCCAGCCGACATCGCCAGCGCCGTCTTCAGCGTAACGGCCGATCTCAACGCCGCCTTTCCGGCCAGAGCGGCGCGCCAGTTGGGCTGGAACGAGGCGCCGCTGCTGGACGTGATGCAACTGCCCGTGCCAGACTCTCTGCCGCGGTGCATTCGGGTGCTGATTCACTGGAACACGGAGCTGCCCGCGGAGGCGATCCGTCACGGCTATCTGCGGGAGGCGGGTCAGCTTCGGCCAGACCTGGCGACAGACAGCGGCATCATCGCCATGCCGGCCGCGGGGAATGGCGGCCCCCAAGCTCTCCCCGAAACGCTCGCGCCAACCCCGCCGCCCCGGCCAACCGCCTCTGTTAGCGCCAGCCAACCGACTGCCAGCGGCAGACAGATCGTCGCCTTCCAGGGCGAGCCGGGCGCCTATTCACAAGAGGCGATCCATCAGCACTTCGGGCCGCTCGTCAACACACTGCCCTGTCACTCCTTCGACGACATCTTTCAGGCCATCGAGGAGGGTCGGGCCAGCCACGGTCTGCTCCCCGTGGAGAACTCCCAGGCCGGCTCGATTACCCAGGCTTATGACCTGCTGTTGGATCACGATCTGCGCGTCATCGGCGAGGTGAAGCTGCGCGTGCGTCACTGCCTGCTGGCTGCGGCTGGCGCTACCGTGACCGACATCAGGCGCGTCAGCTCGCACCCTCAGGCGTTGGCGCAGTGCGAGCGGTATCTCAGAACCCATGGCTGGGAGGCTATCCCTGCCTACGATACGGCTGGCGCAGCGCGCGAGCTCGCCGCGCATCCCGATGCGAGCATGGCCGTCATCGCCAGCGCGCTTGCCGGGCAGACCTATGGTCTCGAACTGCTCGACCGAGGGATCGAGGACTCGCCGGAGAACGCCACGCGCTTCTTCATCCTCGGCCGCGAAGAACCTCCGCCGGCCGGCAAGAACAAAACCTCCATCGTGTTTGCTACCACGCACACGCCCGGCGCGCTCTATCACGCGCTGGGCGAGTTCGCCACACGCGGCATCAACCTGACCAAGATCGAGAGCCGTCCCCGGCGCAACCGGCCTTGGCACTACGTCTTCTACGTTGACCTGGAGGGCCATTGGCAAGATGTGGGCGTCGGCCGCGCGTTGAGCAGCCTGCTGATGCGCAGCGCATTCGTCAAGCTGTTGGGCAGTTTCCCGGCCGCGCCAGAGGCCGCCTAGCTTGACACAAGAGGAGTCTTCCCATGATCGTCGTCATGAAAAGCCTCGCCACTCCCGGCGAGATCAACGCGGTCGTCAACCAGATCGAGACGCTCGGCTTCCAGGTCCACCTGTCGCACGGCACCGAGCGCACGATCATCGGTGTGGTGGGCGACGACCGGCCGCTGCAAAACCACAACTTCGAGATGTTGAACGGCGTCGAGAAGGTCGTGCGCATCCTGCAGCCGTTCAAGCTGGCCAGCCGCGATTTCCACCCCGAAAACACGATCGTCGAGGTCCGCGGGGTGCAGATCGGCGGACCCAAGCTCACGATCATCGCCGGCCCTTGCGCGGTGGAAAGTCGCAGCCAGATCTTGGAGACTGCGCACGCGGTGAAGGAGGCCGGGGCTGATATTCTGCGCGCCGGCGCGTATAAGCCGCGCACGTCCCCCTACACATTCCAGGGGATCGGCGAGGAGGGGCTGGAGCTGCTGGCCGAAGCGCGCGAGGCCACCGGCTTGCCGATCATCACCGAGGTCATGTCGCCCGAGGCCGTGCCGCTCGTCGGCCAATACACCGACATCTACCAGGTCGGCGCCCGCAACATGCAGAACTTCACGCTCCTCCAGGCGGTTGGCAAGACGCGGCTCCCGGTCTTCGTCAAGCGCGGGCTGAGCAGCACCGCGCAAGAGCTGCTGATGGCCGCCGAATACGTCCTCAGCGGGGGCAACCACGGCGTGATGGTGTGCGAACGCGGCATCCGCACCTTCGAGACGGCCACGCGCAACACGCTCGACATCAACGCGATCCCGCTGCTCAAACAGTGGACGCACCTGCCGGTCTTTGCTGACCCCAGCCATGGCACCGGCAAGTGGGATCTGGTCGCGCCGATCGCCAAGGGGTGCATCGCGGCCGGGGCCGATGGGCTGATCATCGAGGTGCACCCACGGCCCGAGCAGGCTCTCTCGGATGGCGCGCAGTCGCTCAAGCCAGAGCGGTTTGTTGAGCTAATGAGCGACCTGCGCCGGCTCGCGGCGGCCGTGGGAAGGGTGTTGTGACAGGGTGACAAGGTGACGGGGTGACGGGGTGACAAGGTATGGAGGATGGTTTTTGTATCTGCATCGTGGGTTTGGGGCTGATGGGCGGCTCGTTGGCGCTGGCGCTGCGCGCGTCTGACGATGACCGATCGGCGGCGGGTCTGTGGCCGCGGGAATCTGCGGCGTCCGCGTGGCGCAGCGCGCGCATCGTGGCGGTGACGCGCAACCAGCAGGCGTTGGCAGCCGCGCGCACAGCCAACGCCATTGACGATGGCAGCGGCGATCTAGCCGAGGGCGTGAGCGCCGCAGATGTCATCGTGTTGGCCACCCCTGTGCGCACGATCGTGCGCATGTTGGCCGAGGTGGGCCAGCACGCGCGGCCCGGCGCGTTGGTGCTCGACCTGGGCAGCACCAAGAGCGCAGTCTGCGCGGCCATGGCTGGGTTGCCGGATGGACTCCAGCCAGTGGGCGGGCATCCCATGTGCGGGAAGGAGACGGCCGGCTTCGCTGCGGCCGAGGCCGGGCTGTTTCGCAATCGGCCCTTCGTGCTGTGTCCTCTGCCGCGCACGCAGCCCTGCGCGTTGCAACGCGCCGAGAGCCTGGCGCGCGCGGTGGGCGGCCGCCCCATCGTGCTCGATCCCGCCACCCACGACCGGGCTGTGGCGGGCATCAGCCATCTGCCCTATGCGCTCGCGGTCGCGCTGGTGCGGACCGTGGAAGCTGCGGCGGACCCTGTGGCGTGGTCGCTGGCATCGTCCGGTTTCCGCGATACGTCGCGATTGGCGGCCAGCGACGCGGATATGATGCTGGACATCCTGTTCACCAACCGCGAGGCCGTGGTCGGGTGGCTGGATGCCTGCACAGGTCAGCTCGCGATGGTGCGCGACGCGCTGGCCGCGGGCGACGACACCACGCTGCGCGCCTGTCTGGCTGGGGCCCAAACGCGCCGCGCGGGACTGACCGTTTGAGATTTTGGATTTTCGATTTTGGACTCAACCCAAGGAGTTGCCATGCGAAGCTTGATCGTTCACCCCTCAGGCCCTTTGCGCGGGTCGGCGACGGCGCCGGGGGACAAGTCCATCAGCCATCGGGCGCTGCTGCTGGGCGCACTGGCCGAGGGCGACACGACCGTGCGCGGCTGGGTGCACGCTGATGTATGTCTGGCCACTTTGCGCTGCGTGCGTGGGCTGGGCGTGACCGTTGATGAACACTCTGAGACCGAGCTGACGGTGCATGGGGTCGGGCTGAACGGCCTGGCCGAGCCGGCCGATGTGTTGGACTGCGCCGGCTCGGGCACCACAATGCGGCTGCTGGCGGGCATGATGGCGGGCCAGTCCTTCACCAGCGTGCTGACGGGCAGCGAGGCGCTCCGCCGCCGGCCGATGGGTCGCATCGCGGAGCCGTTGCGTCTGATGGGCGCAACCGTGCTCGGCCGGCAGGCCGGCAGGCTGCCTCCTCTGACGATCCGCGGGGGCAACCTGCGCGGGATTGACTACGCCATGCCGGTCGCGAGCGCCCAGGTTAAGTCGGCGATCCTGCTGGCCGGGCTTTTCGCTGAAGGCGAGACGATCGTGCGTGAGCCCGGCCCCGCGCGCGATCACACCGAGCGGATGTTGCGCGGTTATGGCGTCGAAGTCGTGGTCGAGCAGCCTGCGCCGGCAGGGCGCGCCGCCCCTGGCCCGGCCGGCAAGGGCTCGGTTGTCCTCATGCGTGGCCGGCAGCCGCTACGCGGCTCCGGTCGCGGCCGCGAGCTGGGCCCGTTCACGGTTCCCGGCGATTTCTCCTCCGCAGCCTTTCCCTTGACGGCAGGGGCGATCGTGCCAGGCTCCGACATCTTGCTGCGCGGGGTGGGCGTCAATCCTACCCGTACCGGTCTCTACGACCTGCTGGAGCAGATGGCCGCAACGGTCGCCATCGTCCACGGTGAACCGCAGCGCCAGGCCACGCCGGCCTGGCCGGTCGGGGACGCGGGCGAGCCGCTCGCCAATGTGGTCGTGCGCGGGAGCGAGCTGCGCAGCGTGGAGGTGGCCGGCGACCTGGTCGTGCGGGCGATTGACGAGTTCCCGATCTTCGCGGTGGCGGCCACGCAGGCTGTCGGCGTGACCACCGTGCGGGAGGCCGCCGAACTGCGGGTCAAGGAATCGGATCGCATAGCCGCAGTGACAGAGGAGCTGCGCAAACTGGGCGCGGATGTCCAGGAACGGCCCGATGGCATGGTCATTCGCGGCCCCACCCGCTTGCGCGGCGCGGTCGTGGAGAGCCACGGCGATCATCGGCTGGCCATGGCGCTGGCAGTCGCGGGCCTGGTTGCGCGCGGCGAGACGGTCGTGCGCAATGCGCAGGTGATCAACGACTCGTTTCCGGGCTTCGTCGAGACGATGCGGTCCCTGGGCGCGGACGTGGAGTGGCGTGAAACGTGAGACGTGAGATGTGAAACGTCAAGCGCCAAACGTCAAGAGTCATATGAGAAACGATAATCCGCAATCGGAGATCTGCAATCTGCAATTTGCAGTTTGCAGTTTGCAATCTGCGGTCTGCAATCCGCAATCCGCAATCTCCGGCGCTACGCGCCTTGCCGGCGTGATGGGTTGGCCGGTCAGCCACAGTCTCAGCCCGTCCATGCACAACGCGGCGTTCGCGGCTCTGGGGCTGGATTGGGTCTACGTGCCCCTGCCCGTCGCGCCTGAGCGCCTGGCCGATGCGGTGCGAGGATTGGCGGCCCTGGGGTTCGCTGGCTCGAATGCCACAATCCCGCACAAGACCGGCCTCGTGCCGCTGATGGACGAGCTGACGCTCACGGCCGCCGCCATCGCATCGGTGAACACGATCATCGTCCGGGAGGATGGCTCGCTGCTGGGCGACAGCACGGACGGCTACGGTTTTCTGGCGGACCTGTGGGATCATGGCGTGGCGGTGACGGCGCACGCAGCGGTCCAGCGCGCCTCCCCATCTCTGGCAGACGGCCTGCGGCCGGATGATCCAGGTCGGCCGGCATATGCGCCCTCAACCCGGCCCACGCGCCTGTGTGGACGGGCATTGGTGATCGGCGCGGGCGGCGCGGCCAGGGCCATCGTGTATGCACTGGCAGAGCGGGGCGCGGTCGTGGCGGTGGCCAATCGCACGCGGGCGGCCGCCGACGAGTTGTGCGCGCTGATCGCTCGCGCCTTGCCCGCGGCCGATGTGACCGCACACCCGTTCCCCGACGCCCTGCCGGCTCTGGCTGCGGAGTCGGACCTGATCGTCAACACCACCAGCCTGGGGCTGCACGGCGACGCGGATGGCCTGCCCTGGGATCCGGCCGTGTCTTTTCGGCCCGACCAGGTCGCCTATGACTTGATCTACAATGTCCCCACGCCGTTTCTGGCCCTGGCTCAGGCATCCGGCGCGCTCGCCATCAACGGCCTGGGCATGTTGGTGCACCAGGGCGCGGCCTCGTTCGAGCTGTGGACCGGCCTGCCCGCGCCTGTGGATGTGATGTACGCGGCGGTTCGGGAGCATCAGACGTGAGAGGACACACCGCATGTTGCGCTTCTTGACGGCCGGCGAGAGCCACGGCCCCAAACTGACGGCCATCCTGGAGGGGATGATCGCCGGCCTCCCACTGGCCGCCGAGACCATCAATCGTGAGCTGGCCCGACGGCAAGTCTCGTTCGGTTCGGGCGGGCGTATGCGCATCGAGCACGACGAGGCGCGCATCACTGCGGGCGTGATGGCCGGGCTGACCACCGGCGCGCCGATCACATTGGAGATCGCCAACGCCGACTACCGGTCATGGGCCGATAAGCTCATCCCGCCGATGACCGTGCCGCGGCCAGGCCACGCCGACCTCACGGCTGCGCTCAAATACGGCTACCGAGACCTGCGCCTGGGCCTCGAGCGCGCCAGCGCCCGCGAGACCGCGGCCCGCGTCGCGGTCGGCGCGATCTGCAAGGCGTACCTGGCGCAGTTCGGGATCGCCGTCGGCGGCTACGTGACCGCCATCGGTGAGATCGCAGCCGACCTGCCCGACCACCTGACTTACGCCGAACGGTTTGCCCTGGCCGAAGCTAACGATGTTCGTTGCCCCGATCCTGCCGCGGCCGAGGCGATGCGCCGACACATCCGTGAGATCATGCAAGCGCGAGATACCATGGGCGGCGTGTTCGAGATCGTTGTACTGGGCGCGCCGCCCGGCCTCGGCAGCCACGTCCACTTCGACCGGCGGCTGGGCGGCCGGCTGATGGCCGCGCTGGGCGCCATCCAGGCGATCAAAGGGGTCGAGATCGGCCCCGCGTTCGCCAACGCGCGCCTGGCCGGCACGCAGGTGCACGATGAAATCGTGCGGGAGACGGATGGCAGTCTGCACCGGGCCAGCAACCGCAGCGGCGGGATCGAGGGCGGCATCACCACCGGCGAGCCGATCGTGCTGCGCGCGGCCATGAAGCCCATCGCCACCACCCTGACGCCGCTCCGATCGGTCGATCTGGCGAGCGGCGAGCCGGCCGCCACCCGTTACGAACGATCCGACTTCTGCGCAGTGCCACGCGCCGTTGTCATCAGCGAGGCGATGGTCGCCTGGGCGCTGGCCGATGAACTGCTGCGTAAGCTGGGGGGCGACTCGCTCGCCGAGCAACTTCCGCGTTTTGCGGCGCTTCCCCGCAACCGCCTGGCAGACCTGCCGATGGACGACGTCGAATGGCGCTTCGGATATGAATCATGACGGCAAGGAGCTGAACCATGCCCTTCCAACCTCCAACTTCTAACTTCCAACCTCCGACTTCCAACCTCCAACCTCCACCCCCCAACATCGTCCTCACGGGCTTCATGGGAACGGGCAAGACCGTGGTTGGCCGCGAGGCGGCGGCGCGGCTGGGCCGGCGCTTCGTTGACCTGGACGATCTGATCGTCGAACGCGCCGGCAAGTCCATCCCCGACATCTTCGCCCAGGATGGCGAGCCGGCCTTTCGCAGGCTAGAGGCCGCGCTATGTCAAGAGTTGCGCGCGCCGGCCGGTCTGGTCGTCGCCACCGGCGGCGGAGCGGTGCTGAACCCGGCGAACCGCGAGGCGCTCGCTGCTGGCGGGATAGTCATCTGCCTGGAAGCCGGACTCGAGACGATCAGCGCGCGGCTGGCGGGTCAGGCCCAGAACCGCGTGGCAGCCGATCACACCTGCCCTGAGCGTAGCCGAAGGGACGACTTGGTCCACGAGCGGCCGTTGCTCGCCGGCCCTGATCCCCGCAACCGCCTCGCGGCCCTGCTGGCCCAACGCCGCGAGGTTTACGCGACCCTGCCGCGGCGTCTCGATACCACCAGCCTTTCGGTCGAGGCGGCCGCCGAGCGGGTGTTGGGCATCGCAGCGGGCCTGCCGGAAGGGGGCTGCCGGATACCGATCGGTGGGGGAGGGCGGGCGGAGCAAAGCGGGTCAGACGCAGCTCCCGGCCATGATCATGCGGCCGGCTACGATGTGCTCATCGCGCCTGGGCTCCTGGCGCAGGCCGGGCAGCGGATCGGCGCGGCCGGGCTGCGGCCAGGACGCTGCGCGGTGGCGACCAACCCGACAGTGGGAGGCTATCACGCCGGCGCGCTGCTTGCATCTCTCCGTCAGGCAGGTTTCGAGCCGCTGGTCTTTGAGCTTCCCGATGGCGAGACGTACAAGACGCTTGAGACCGTCGCCGGCCTCTACGATCGTCTTGCGGCGGCCAGGTTGGCGCGGGACGAACCGGTGATCGCGCTGGGCGGCGGCGTCATCGGCGACATGGCGGGGTTCGTGGCCGCCACGTGGCTGCGCGGCGTGCCCTTCGTCCAGATCCCCACCAGCCTCCTGGCGATGGTGGATGCCAGCGTGGGGGGCAAGGTCGCGGTGGATCTGCCCGCAGGGAAGAATCTCGTCGGCGCGTTCAAACAGCCGGCGGTCGTGCTGATTGACCCCGCGCTGCTCGCCACCTTGCCTGCCGCCGAGTTCCGCTCTGGCATGGCGGAGGTGCTGAAAGCCGGTCTGATCGGCGACGCGGAGCTTTTCGCAGCGTGTCAAGAGGAGATTGCCTCGCTGCCACTTGCTCCAGACAAGAGCACCCTGATGATCGCGGCCGCGGTGCGCGTGAAGGCGCGCATCGTCGAGAGCGATCCTTTCGAGACAGGCGACCGCGCCTGGCTCAACCTGGGCCACACTTTCGGCCATGCGCTAGAGCTGATCTCGAGCTACACCCTGCGTCACGGCGAGGCGATTGGCCTGGGCATGATCGCTGCGGCCGAGCTGAGTGCAGCCCTGGGTTGCTGCGCGGCCGATCTGCCGCAAGGCGTGCGCGATGCGGTGGGACGCCTCGGTCTGCCGGTGCGCCATGCCTTCGATCCGACTGCGGCGCTGGCGGCCACGGCCACCGACAAGAAGCGCCGCGGCCGGTCGCCGCGTTTTGTGCTGCCCCGTCGCATCGGCGAAGTGCGCGTGGTGGAGGGGGTCGCCGCGGCCGCGGTCCGCGCCGCGCTAGAGGGGATACTGGCGCGCGAGGATGGTGAGCGCAATACGTTGTGAGCCAGGCGCGCGTCGGGACCCTCTTGACAAACTGGGGGAGGGGGGCGTGGTATAATGGCGCAAGATCAGGCGACAGGGGTCAGGGGTCAGCAGTCAGGAGGTGGAGCGATGAACCGCACAGGCCGCCGGTTGTTGCGCAGTGGGTTGGGGTTGCTGTTGCTGCTGGGGCTGGCGGCTGCGGCCGCGTGGCTGATCGTGCAAAGCCGGTCGCTGGGCGCGCGGCAGTTCCAGCTATCGCTGCGCCCCCTATCCGGCGCCGTGTCCTCCGCCTGCGCCCAGCGTGCCGCACTTCGCCTGGTCGGTCAGTTGGCCGGAGCGTTTTCAACTTCTGGCCCACTACTATCCTGGCGTGCACGTGCGGGACGCTGCGAATGCCAATGCCATCGTGACCCCGGCCTGGCGCGGCAACGTGCTGCGGGTGGGGTGGGCGCGGCCGCGCGGCGATCCCAGTGGCATCTGCGGCCAGCTCGAGGTCTGGCTGCACAACAGCGGCATCACCACCTGGTATGACGCCCAAGATGGCTACTATGCCCAGCAGGTGGGCCTGGGCTACTGCTGGAACGGGGTGTGCACGGCTGCCGGGTTGTTGCCGCAGGCGGTGGCGCCGGGCGGGGATGTGCGGGTGGCGTTGTGGCTGCCGCCAGGGTCAGGTGCGGGCCAATTGGAGCTCGACCTGTACTGGCAGGCGGAGAGTGATCCCCGCGTCTGGTTCAGTCCGGCCTGGCCGCGGCAGTTGATCGGCGTCTTCAGTGCGGTTGCCGGCCACTGCGCCCGCCTGCCCCTGCTGACCAGGTAGGACCGCGCCCCTAACCCGGCTACGCCATGCCTTCGATTGACCTGTGTGATTTGTCCCTCGCGGCCTATGGCGGTATAATCGCGCCATGACTGCCATCCATCCCAGGACTCGTTCCATGTCTGACATCCTCGTCCTCCACGGCCCGAACATGAATCTGTTGGGCCTGCGTGAGCCGCACATCTACGGCAAGACCACCCTGGCCGAGGTCAATGCCCGGCTCCAGGCATTGGCCGCCCAACACGGCGCGACGTTGCGCATCATCCAATCCAACCATGAAGGGGTTCTGGTTGATGCGATCCAGGATGCGGCCGGCTGGGCCCAGGGCATCCTGATCAATCCTGCCGGCCTGACCTATAGCGGATACTCGATCCGGGACGCCATCGCTGGCGTCGCCATACCGGCCGTCGAGGTGCACATCAGCAACATCTTTGCGCGCGAGGCGTTCCGCGCCCTCTCGGTCATCGCGCCGGTCTGCAAGGGGCAAATCTGCGGCTTCGGCGTGCAGAGCTACCTGCTGGGCTTGCTGGCCCTTCTCGACAGTTGGAGAGAGTCGTCATGAGTTTTCCATACAGGTCTCTACTCATCAGGAGGAGCACGTGTCTGAAGTAACGATTGTCTCCGACAGCGTAGCCAGCATACCCGAAGCCGTTATCGAGGCGCTGCACATCCACTGGGTTCCGTACTACATCCATCGCGGCCAGGAAGTGTTGCGCGACCTGGTGTCGGCCCAGCGAGAGACCTTCTACGACTGGATGCTGACCGCCACTGCGCTGCCCACCACGGCCAGCCCCGGCCCCGGCGATTACCTGACGCTCTATCAGAAGCTGGCCGACGAGCAGGGCGTGCGCGAGATCGTCAGCATCCACATGACATCGAAGGGCAGCGGCGCGTACCAGGCGGCGACCGTAGCCCAGTCTATGCTGGCGGAGACCCGGCCCGAGCTGCGCGTGGAGGTGATTGACACGCTCAACGTCTCCATGTGCCAGGGCTGGATGGTGATCGAGGCGGCGCGCGCTGCGCTGGCGGGCAAATCGCTGGCCGACATCGTGGCGCTCGTCAAGGGGATGATGCCGATCACCCGCATGATCCAGACCGCGGACACGCTCAAGTATCTCTACATGGGAGGCCGCATCGGCCGGGCGAAACACCTGGTCGCCACCTTGCTGAATATCAAGCCGCTGATCGGCATGGAAGATGGCGTGATCGTGGCGCTGGGCCAGGTGCGCAATCGGCATCGGGCCTACCAGGCCATGGCCGAGATGATCGAGGCGGCCGTGGACAAGATGGGCAAGGTCAAGATCGCCTACGTCCACGCCGCGGCGCGCGAGGAAGCCGAGAAGATCAGGGCGTTGGTCGAGGAGCGGGTGAACTGCGTCGAGTCGCTCATCGCGGAGCTCTCGCCCGCGCTCGGCGTCCACACCGGTCCAGGCACGGCCGGCGTCTGCTATTTCCCGGTACGCGATTAGGAGTCGCTCTGGTGCTCTACCTGGTCGCCACCCCGATCGGCAACCTGGGCGACATCACGCTGCGCGGCCTCGAGACGCTGCGCAGCGTGGACCTGGTCGCCAGCGAGGATACGCGCAAGACCGGTCTGCTGCTCAAGCACTTCGACATCCGCAAGCCCCAAATCTCCTTCCACGAGCACAACGAGGCGCGCGCAATCGTACGGATCATGGCGCTGCTCGAACAGGGCAAGAGCGTGGCGCTCGTCACCAACGCGGGTACGCCCGGCATCGCCGATCCGGGCTACACTCTCGTGCGCGCGGCCATCCAGGCCCAGGTTCCCGTCACCGCCATCCCTGGACCGACCGCGTTCGTGATGGCGCTGGTGTTGTCGGGGCTGCCGGTCCATGCCTTCACCTTCCGGGGCTTCCCGCCGCACAAGCCCGGTCCCCGGCGTCGCTTCCTCGCCGCCGATCGTGACTCGCGCTATACCCTGATCTACTACGAGAGCCCGCACCGCCTGGCCCGGTTCCTGCGCGATGCGCTCGAGGTATTCGGCGATCGTCCTGCTGCGCTGGCCAACGACCTGACCAAGATGTTCGAGACGGTCCAGCGCAGCCGCCTCTCGGAGCTGGCGCGCTGCTACGAGAGCGCGACGCCGCAGGGTGAATACATCGTGGTCGTGGCCGGCGCCGAGGTCAGCGACGCTGAGCCCCAGCCCGCCTCAACCTCAACCTCAACCTCAACCTCAGCCTCCACCCCGGCGGCCGCATGAGCCGCGCCTTGCCCACGCCCCACGGCCCATTGCCCACGCCGGCCTTCCTGCCTGATGCCACGCGAGGGGGCGTCCGCGCGGTGGACAGCGCCGATCTCGAAGGCTGCGGCATCGAGGCGCTCGTCATGAACACCTTTCATCTGATGCAGCACCCCGGCTCCACGACGATCCAGGCGTTAGGCGGGCTGCACCAAATGGCCGGATGGTCGCGCCCCATCTTCACCGACTCCGGCGGGTTCCAGGTCTACTCGCTGATCCGGCAAAATCCGGGGTTCGGCAGTCTGAGCAGCAAGGGGGCTCTGTTTCGGCCCGACAAGACCTCGCGCAAGTTCAACCTGACCCCTGAGAAGAGCGTCCAGCTCCAGATCGCCTACAAGTCCGATGTGATCTTCTGCCTGGACGATTGCACGCATGTGAGCGATGCGCCGCACGCGCAACGCGAGGCGGTCGAGCGGACCGTGAATTGGGCCAGGCGCTCCAGGGCCGAATTTGATCGGCTGATGCACGCGAAAGGGCTCGCTCCTGAAGCGCGGCCGTTGCTCTTCGCGGTCATCCAGGGCGGCCGCGATCGCGAACTGCGGAGAGCGTGCGCAGAGGCGTTGCTCGAAATCGGCTTCGATGGCTACGGCTACGGCGGCTGGCCCCTGGACGAATCCGGCAAGCTGCTGACCGACATCATCGCCTACACTCGCGAGCTGATACCGCCTGAGGCGCCGATGCATGGGTTGGGCATCGCGCATCCCGAGAGCATCGCCATCTGCGCGGGGCTGGGCTACGATCTGTTCGACGGCGCGCTGCCGACCCGCGACGCTCGTCACGGCCGGCTCTATGCTTTCACGACCGATCCGGCTGCGTCTGGCCTGGGCCAGCAGGGCGACTGGCTGGCCTACGTCTATATCCATGACGCGAAGCACATCAAGGCCGATCGGTCCATCCACCCGTGGTGCGACTGCCCCACGTGCACACGTTACTCGATCGGCTATCTGCACCATCTCTTCGACATCAAGGACATCCTGGCAGAGAGGTTGGCCACGCTGCACAACTTGCGCTTCATGAGCCAGCTCATGG
>VGOD01000141.1 GCA_016876015.1 Chloroflexota bacterium | reverse complement strand
ACCTTCGCGCCATCGAGCGACGCCGTGGTGTCTCTGTGCACAGGCCGTTTCCCGCCTTCTCTGGCTTCGCCGCTGCTCACGCCGGTTCCGTGAACCGCGGCGGGTCACGGAACCCCGCCCAGAGCACTGTCCCCTGCTTCCTGACCACCGCCTCCTGCCTTCCCCTCACGCCTTGCCTTCCTGCAGCCGCAAGCCTGCCAGCAACAGTTGGCCCACCTGGTTGCCGTTGCCGGCGCTCATCGTGATGACGATGTCCTCGGCCGCGACATTCGCCAGCAGGCGCTCGGCCGCGGCCTGGATGCCGCCTACATACTCGACGGCCGGATGCTCCATGCGCTCAAGCAGCTTGCGGCTGTGCATGTCCAGGTCCAGCTTCTCGCGCGCCGGGTAGATGTCCAACAGCGCCACGCGATCGGCATCATCGAAGCAGTGCGCATAGCTGTCGAGCAGCGCCTTGGTCCGGCTGAAGGTATGTGGCTGGAAGACCGCCCAGATGCGCCGCGTGGGATAGCGCATCCGCGCGGCCGCCAGCGTTGCGGCGATCTCGGTCGGATGATGAGCATAGTCGTCAATCACCGTCACGCCGTTCGCCACGCCGATCAACTCGAAGCGCCGGCCTGCCCCGCGGAAGTCGCGCAGCATGGTCGCGGCCCGGTGGGGCGGGATGCCGTGCCAATTCGCCACGGCCATGGCGGCCAGCGCGTTGCGCACGTTGTGCCGGCCGGGTATCGCCAGCGACAGAGACGCGACCGGCTCGCCGCCGCGCCATACCTCGGCATCCAGACCGCCGAACTGATTTGGCGCCAGGTCTCTCGCCTGCCAATCGGCCTCGGGCGCAAGCCCATAGGCGAGCACGGTCACGTCAGGCCCGACCGCCGAGCGCAGCGCGAGCGCGCTGGGATCATCCGCGCACACCAGCAGGAGGCCGCCTGCGGGCAGGCGGCCGACGAATTGGCGGAACGCCTCGATGAACGCCTGGGGCGTGGGGTAGCAGTCCACGTGGTCCCAATCCACGTTCGTCACCACGGCCGCCTCGAGCTCCAGGCCCAGGAACATGCTGTCGTACTCGTCCGCCTCGATCACGAAAGGGCCGCGGCCGGCGCGCGCGGCGATGGTCGTCGCGGCCGCCACGCCTTCGGCCGGGCCGATGGTCACGCGGCCGCCGATGATGAAGCTGGGATCGAAGCCGGCGCGCAGCAGGATGATGGCGATCATGCTGGTGGTGGTCGTCTTGCCGTGAGAACCGGCGACGCCGATGCCGTGTTGTCCGGCCATCAGCGGGCCCAGGAACTCCTGCCGTTTCACCACTGGGATGCCGGCCGCGCGCGCGGCGGTCACTTCAGGGTTATCGTCTGGCACGGCCGACGAGATCAGAACCAGGTGTACGCCCGCCACGTGGCCAGCCTGATGCCCGCGATAGATCGTCACGCCCCGGTCGGCCAGCTCAGCCGTGGCTTCGTTCGGCCGTTGATCCGAACCGGACACAGTATAGCCGCGTTCCAGCAAGAGGCCGGCGATGGCCGACAGGCCGGCGCCGCCGATGCCGACCAGGTGGATGCGCACCTGACCGCGCGTCGCGGGCGGGCAGTTCAGGAGATTGGCCAGCCAGTCATCCGCGGTCGCGCCTGCCGCGGGCAAATCCTGCTTTGGATCCAGGCTGATGGACTCAGATGGCATAGGCATGGGGCCTCTATTTCAACACGCGCATGATCAACATGAACACCGCAAGGCCGATGACGTAGTACCAGGGCAAGATGTGCGGCGGCAACAGCTCCCACGCCAGCTTGTAGATCGCGCTGTAGTTCTCGCTGATGTTGACGAAAGGGTAGTTGGCGTTGCCGAGATACCACCACATGCTGCCCGAATAGAGATAGCCGTTCAGCAGCCCCGCGCCCAGGCTGTAGGCAAAGCTCTTGCCGGCGCCGGGGAAAGTCAGCGTGATTCCTTGATACGAAATGAACACGATCAACGTCAGGAAGCCGGCGTAGATCAACGCCTTGGCCGTGGCCTGATCTGCGAGATTCCGGCCGGCGATGAACTCCAGCGCTCGGCTCAACAGCGGCCCCATGTTCTCGTCGGTGAACTCGATGACGAAGAGGGCCAACAACAGCATCGTCGTGATGCCGAGCTCGCGCGCATAGCCGCGCACGACCCCGATCGCGGCGAAGATGACCACCAACAGTCCGAATACTAACTCAACTGGCCCCATAGCTCACCCCTTTTTGGCAGGCTTGTTGCTGAAGCGGGTGGCCAGGAAGACAAACAGTGCGATGGCAAGGATGATGACGACCGCCAGGGTTTGATCGCTCATGGTCTGCGTGACGAGACGGAGCAGCCGATCCACGAGATCGCCGCCGGGGGCCGCGCCGGCCGCGGCCGCGGCCGGCGCGGCCGGCTTGCTCAGCCCGAACGGCAACGGCCAGGCGCTCCCCGCTGACATTGCGTTCAGCAGGTGGGCGCTGGCCAGGTAGCCGTTGATCACGCC
This sequence comes from Chloroflexota bacterium, assembly GCA_016876015.1. Taxonomy (GTDB): domain Bacteria; phylum Chloroflexota; class Anaerolineae; order CG2-30-64-16; family CG2-30-64-16; genus VGOD01. Next base: position 12,554 of record VGOD01000141.1, on the reverse strand, counting down.
GAACAACAGTCCCATCACCGATGGCGCGCCGCGCAGGTACTTGATGCGGCTGGCCCACAGGCTGAGCCCGATCAGGATCAGCAGCACCACCGACAGCCCAAACCCGGCATTGTCCGTCGGGATGAGGGGTTTGGCGGCTTTCAGACTGGCGAACAGCTTGTCCAGGGCCTTGGCGTCGCCGCTGGCCAGCGCCTGGATCGCGCCCGGGCCGATCTTGGTCCCCATGTACATCGTGTTGATGTACTTGACGATCGTCGGTCCTGCGCGGGCAAAGGCCAACAGCGCGCCCCCCGTGATCACCGAGGTGAACAGCATAGACCGCGACCCGCGCTGGTAGCCGAGCACCCCGAAAAAGGCCATCACGGTGGCAAGGATGATGATTTCCATCTCAACACCTGCCCAGATGACATAACTCACGCGCGATCTTCGCGGCGGCGTCTGGCCTGGCCAGCGCCCTGGCAGCCTGGCCCATTTGGGCCAACCGTCCTGGCGCATTCAGCAGCTCTAGTACTGATGACGCCAGACGCGCGTGAAGGTCACTATCGGCTACGATGACCGCCGCGCCGCGCTCAGCCAGGTACGCGGCGTTGGCATCCTGGTGCTGGCCTGCGTAAGGATAGGGCGCCAGGATGCTCGGCAGCCCTACGGCTGGAAACTCTCCCAATGTCGCTGCGCCAGCCCTGGCCACCACCAGGTCGGCCGCCGCGAGAGCCAGGGGCATCTCCTCGTGCAGGTAGGGATAGGGATGATACCACGGTTGCAACGTGGCTGGCAACTTCGCTGCGGTTTCGGCGGCCGCGTGCCAGTCGGCCGGACCGCTGATGTGAACGATCTGACAGGCCGGCAGCAGTTCAGGCAGGGCCGCGGCCAGCGCCCGGTTGATGCTGGCCGCGCCCCGGCTGCCGCCCAAAGCCAGCAGCATCGGCCGATCGGCGGCCAACCGAAGCGCCGCGCGCGCCTTGTCGCGGTCGGCCATCAACAGCTCTGGGCGCACCGGATAGCCGGTGACAATGGCCTTGCGGCCAAAGTAGCGCGCGACCTCGGGAAACGATACCGCCACTTCGGTCGCCAGCCGGCTCGTCAGCCGGATGGCCAGCCCGGGCGTCAGGTCGGGCAGATAGATCAAGAGCGGCACGCGGCGACGCCAGGCGACCCAGGCCACGGGCGCGGTGACGTAGCCGCCGGTGATGAAGACGACATCGGGCCGGAACTGGCGAAAGATCGCCGTGCACTGCGCGACCCCGGCCGCCATGCGCGCCAGGCTGCGGCCGATCCTCCAGGGCGATTGGCCGAGGATCTGCCCGGTGGCGATGGCGCTGAACGGCAGGCCGGCGCGGGTCGCCAGCGCCTCCTCTATCCCGCCGGCCTGGCCGGCATAACGGAACTCCACGGGGAGCTGCGCCGCGGCCTGGTTCGTCTCTGACTGCTCTGTCCTGAAAACAGGCGGGTTCGTAGTAGCGACTTCAGTCGTTCGGCGCGGGCCACGGCGACTGAAGTCGTTACTACGAACGTTTTCATCCGCCGTGGCGCCGCGGCCGGCATGGGCGCCTGTCCTGGTAGTCGCCCCGCCAAGCGCCGGCGCTTCCGAAGCGCCTGGCGCCTGGTGGGTTTCCGCCGCTTGCAGCGCGGCTACCACGCTCAGAATCGGGTAGATGTGCCCGCCCGTTCCGCCGCCCGACAGGAGCACGCGCAAGCCCGTCGCTTCATCTGCCATGCGACCCGTCCTGAGCTGCATCCTGAGCGTAGTCGAAGGACTGTCGAACGGACGCCTCCCGTTTCTGTGAGGAGCGGCCGATGCTCAGCAAGATCCCCACTCCTGCCATGCACGATACCAGCGCAGAGCCGCCGTAGCTCACGAACGGCAGCGGTACGCCCGTGGCCGGGATCAGCGCCAGCGACGCGCACATGTGAATGGCGGCCTGCGCCATGATCCAGGTGACGACGCCGATGGCGGTCAGGCACGCGAAGCGATCGGTCGTGGTCAGCGCGATAGCCAGACCCCGATAGCCCAGGCCTGCGAACAGCGCGACGGTGGCCACTGCGCCTGGAAATCCCAAATCTGCGCCGACATTGGCGAAGATGTAGTCGCTCCAGAGCAGCGGCACGCCCAGCTTGGGCAGCCAGTTCTCGGGATTGGTCCCGATGCCGTGCCCCTGCCGCAACATCGCCATGATCTGCGCGGTGTGCTCGTTGACCTGGCCGGGGTTGGCGATCATCGCCCACCAATCCTGCACGCGTTGGCCGCCGTGCGGCGATTGCCAGATGAACGCGCCCAACACCAGCGCGCCGATCAGCGCGGACAGAGCCAGTTGTTTTGCGTCACCGCCGCCGACGAAAAAGATCGCTGTGCCGATGACCAGGATGATGATCGTGACGCTGATGCTCGGCTCGAGAACGATCAAACCCGCCACCATACCCATCAGCACTGCAAAGGGAAAGAGGCCGCCCTGCACATCGCGCAGGTGACGCCGTTTCGACGTGACCCAGGCGGCCACGTAGATCGCGACCGTCAGCTTAGCGATCTCGCTCGGTTGGATGGATCCGCCGAAGAGGGTGCGCCGCGCACCGTACCGGTAGTCGCCGAAGATCAGCGTGGCCAGCAACAGCACGAGGGTCGCCATCATCAGCGGAATGGCCAGCCGCGACCACCAGCGATAGGGGATCAAATAGGCGACCACCAGGGCCGCCACGCCAACGACAGCCCAGATGACCTGGCGGGTGAAGAAGTAGGCCGGCGGCAGCTCAAAGAACTTCTGCGCCTGCCAGAAGCTGGCGCTGAAGACCATCACCAGGCCCAGGGCGAGCAGCGTCGCTACGATGGCCACCAGCGGGTAGTCCAGGGCCGATGCGGCCACAGCCGCCCTGGCGCGGCCCAAAGCCGAGCGCGCGGGAGGCCGCGAGCCGCGCTCGCCAGACGCCGGCCGCCGGCCGGGTAGGTCGCGCGCACTGATTGCCGCATCTGCCACGCTGGCGCCATATGAACGCCTGGGGCGCGCCTTTGCTGCGGGGAGCGCACGGTCGCCGCGCGGCGATCGGCGAGATGCCGAGCCAGCGCGAGAGCCGCCCTTTGGCGATCGGGCGTTGGCGGTCGCTGGCCCGGCGCTGCGCTCGCCTCTGCGCTTCACGGCCGTGGCGCTACTGTCCTCTTTTTCCCCTCTCATGGCAGCGCCTCCACCAGGGCTCGAAAGTGCCGGCCGCGGGCCGCGAAATCCTCGTAGGCGTCGAAACTCGTGCCGCCCGGCGAGAGCAGCGCCACCTCGCCCGGCCGGGCGAGCCTGGCCGCGGCCGCGACCGCCTCTGGCAAATCCGCGCAACTGATCGTCTGCGGTCGCATGACTGGCGCCCCCGGCCGGGAGGCGGCCGCCAGCCGCTCGTAGCGGGCCAGCGCGCCGGCGATCAGCCCGGCCGCCTCACCGAAGAGCACCACGCCGCGCGCCCGCTCGTAAATCACGGCCGCGCACCCATCCCACGGCAGGTTCTTGTCGCGCCCTCCCGCCAGCAAGATGATCGGCTCGCTGAACGAGCGCAGGGCAGCCACGGTGCGTTCGGGCGCGGTGGCGATGGAGTCGTTGACCCACAGCACGCCGGCGCGTTGGCGCACGATCTCCAGCCGATGTTCCACGCCGCCGAAAGATGTGGCCGTCTGGGTCATGGCGGCCGTGTTGGCGCCGGCCGCGCCCGCCACACAGATGGCGGCCAACACATTGGCCAGGTTGTGCCGTCCGCGCAGACGCACATCGCGCGCGCGGCAAACCTCCACATCCGGCAGCCCAGGCCGCCGCCACACGAGCACGCCGGCAGGATCGGGGACCAGGCTGGCGCGGCCGGGCGACCGTGCGCCGCCCGCCAGGAACGCGCCCGCTTCCACCTCGCCGGCCAGGCTGAATCCCAGCCGCGTTCCCTGCAAGGGGAAGTAGACAGCGCCCTGGCCCGCGCCTTTGGCTATCTGACAGCGACCGTCGCGCAGCCAGGGGCCGGTGTAGCTGTCGTCGGCGCTGAGGACGCAGGCGCCCCCCGGTTCCTGAAAGCGCAGGATGTTGGCCTTGGCGGCTGCATAGTGGCTCATCGAAGGATGGCGGTCCAGATGGTTGGGCGTGATGTTGGTGATGGCGGCGATCGCCGGGCTGCGGTCGAATAGCTCCAACTGGAAGCTCGACAGCTCCATGACGACCTTGTCGCCTGGCCGCACGGTCGCCAGCCGATCGAGCAGCGGCTCGCCGATGTTGCCGCCGATGTGCACGGTGAATCCGGCGGCCTCGAGCATCAAGCCGATCAGCGTCGTGGTGGTCGTTTTGCCGGCCGAACCGGTGATCCCCAGCACCGGCGCCGGGCAGTGGCGCAGGGTCAGTTGTCCATCGTTGCTCAGCGGAATGCCGGCCGCCACGGCCGCGCGCACGATGGGGATGGCGGGCGACACGCCGCCGCTCAAGCAGAGAAGATCGGTCTGCGCGAGCAGCGAGAGCGGGTGGCCCCCCAAGACAAAGCGCACGACCGGTTGTTCCGCGCCCTGCGGAGCATGGGCGTCGGCGAATCTCTCCAGCCCGACACGAGCCGTGACCAGTTGCTCGGCCGTGCGCAGGTCGCTGAGCGTCACCTGGGCGCCGGCTTCGATGAAGAAGCGCGCGATCGCCAGCCCCTGCCGCGCCATGCCCAGGATGGTCACGCGCAGGCCGGCGTAGCGCGGCGCACTGGATGATGAGAGAGCGTGATTCACTGCCTTCAGCGTCATAGGCGATCCGGTAAGAGGCGGCCCTGTCATGTCGAGAGGCCGGGCAAGATGATCCATGCGCCCGGCCAGAGCGTCTGAAAACGTTCGGTCAGGCTGTGGGCAAAGGTCAGCGCCCGGGCTTGTTCGACAGTCCAGTTGCGATAGCTGACCTGGACGCCGGCGCCTGGCTCGGCGAAGGTGCCATCGGGCCGCAGCTCCAACGGCAGCGGCGTCAGTTCTACGAGCAGGGCATGGATCATCACCTGGCCGGGCCGCGCGCGATCGCCGCGTTGCTCGGCCAGCCTGTCGGCCACCTGGCTCAGTGCATCATAGGCGATGTGCAAGGCCGCTTGCTGGTCGTTGCGGGCGAGCGCGCGATCGATCTCCCCGTGCAGCGGCGCGAGCGCGTTCAGGATCAGCCCGCCTGCGCTGGCCTTGCTGGGCGGCGGCAGAAAATGATACCCTTCGGGCGGCAGAATGCCGCGAAAGTGTGTGATCTCAGACATGGGCTATCATAGCAGCGCCAGCGCGATGCCCAGCATCGCGGCCAGGATGCCGATCAAGAAGAAACGCTGGGTGACGTGCGTCTCGGACCAGCCGAGCAGCTCGAAATGGTAGTGAATAGGCGCCATCTTGAAGATGCGCCTGCCCTGGCCGGTCCGCCGCCTGGTCCACTTGAAGTAGCTGACCTGCAGGATGTCGGAAACCGCCTCGGCGACGAAGATCAAGCCCACTACGGGCAGCAAGAGCCACTGGCCGGTCATCAAGGCCACGACAGCCAACGTCGCGCCCAGGGCCAGCGCGCCCATGTCGCCCATGAACAGTTGCGCTGGGTGCGAGTTGTACCACAGAAAGGCGAACAACGCGCCGACCATCGTGAAGCAGAACGACATCAGCGGATACTGGCCCTGCAAGTACGCGATGACGCCATAGGCGGCGAAGGCTACGGCCGAGGTAGACCCGGCCAGCCCGTCCAGCCCATCGGTCAGGTTGACGGCATTCGACGCGCCGACGATGATGAATGCAGCGATCGGTATGTAGATCCATCCCATGTTGATTTCGTAGGGGATTCCTGGCACTGCAACGCTGTGCAGGTCCAGGAAGAAGTAGATGCCCGCGGCCGCGGCCAGCGCCAGCAGCAGCGTCAATGCGCCCTTCACCCTGGCCAGCATCCCCTGGCGGCCCTCCTTGCGCCTGCCGCGCACCCCCGCCAGGTCGTCCAGCGCGCCCAGGAAGCCGAACGAGAGCAGCACCAGCAGCGGCAGCAGAATGGACTTGCCTATCAGGCTACTTCCCTCCGCAAAGTTGAACAGTCGCAAAATCGCTTTTCCCCAGGTCAGGCCGCTCAGCAGGTTGGCCAGGTTCAGGATCACGGTGATGGCGAACACCGGCCCCAGGAAGAGGATGCCCCCCATCGTGGGTGTGCCGGTCTTGACCTGATGAACGCCGGGCTCTTCGACATGGATCTTCTTGCCGATGCCCCGGCGCTTGAGTTCGTTGATCAGCGGCTGCCCCCAGATCACTGCCAGCAAGAACGACACAGTGGCCAGGGCCAGCGCGAACGGCATGGGCGCTTGTTCCAACATGCGATGTTAACTCCCGGCCGCGGGCGGCCTTTCGGCTGCCGGGCCTGGTTGAGAGAGCTGAGAAAGGGCATCTACGATGGTCTCCATGCCCATGCCGCGCGAGCCTTTGACGAGGATCACGTCACCCGGCCGAACCAGTCCGAGCAGGAGGCCGATGGCATCCGCATTGCTCACGGTCGGGTAGATGTCGGCCTGGGGCAGGCCGCTGGCCAACGCTTCGTCGGCGATCCCGCGGGCCCGCGCGCCGACGGTGATCAGCTTCTGAACGACCTGGGCCGCGCGGCCACCCGCCAGCCGGTGGCCCTCTTCTTCGTATGAGCCAAGCTCGAACATGTCGCCCAAGACCGCGATGGGGCGTCGGCTGGTCACGCCTTCGACCCGCGCTTCGGTGATGTCGGCCAACAGGTTGAGCGCGGCCAGCACCGAGGCCGGGCTGGCATTGTAGGTGTCGTCAATCAAGGTGGACTGCCGCAGGCCGGGCACGACCATCAGGCGCAACTGGCCGCGCACATCTTGCAGGCCCGCGATGATCTCGGCCCAGCTCAGCCCCTCCACCAGCCCCACTGCGGCCCCGCGGAGGGCGGTGTGAACGCTGTGCCGACCCAGGATGGGCAGCCGCAGGTGCAGCACTTCCTTGCCATAGTGCAGCCGGAAGTTGATACCTTCCAGGCCGGCGCTGACGATTTCGTCAGCCCACAGGTCGCTGCTTTCGTTCAGGCCGTAGGTGAAGACGCGCGCCCTGGTCAGCCCGGCCATGCCGATGACCAACGGATCGTCGGCGTTGAGGATCGCAACCCCTCCCTCGGCGGCCGGCGGCAACCCCTGGACTAGCTCGGCTTTGGCCTGGACGATGCGGCCGATAGATCCCATCCGCTCCAGGTGGCTGGGCCCTACGTTGGTGACGACGCCGATGCGTGGTTGGGCCAGCTCGCACAGCCGTCCGATCTCGCCCAGGGCATACATGCCCATCTCGAGCACGACCCGCTGATGCTCCGGCGTCAGCCGCAGCAGCATGAGCGGCAGCCCGATCTCGTTGTTCAGGTTGCCCTCGGTGCGCAGGGTGGCGAAACGCTGGGCCAGCACATTCGCCACGGTCTCCTTGGTCATGGTCTTGCCGATGCTGCCGGTGATGCCGATGGCGACGGCCGGCATCTGGCCGCGCCACTGGGCGGCGAGATTCTGGAGTGCGACCAGGCTATCGGGCACGATGAACACGCAAGGCGCGGGGCTCGCGGCCTCCGCGGTCTCTTGACCGACGGGCGGTCGCACCGCGCCATCGGGGAGCGCAAACCAGGCGCTTAGCCCCAACTCCAGAGCGCGCGGTTCGGCGATGGCCGCGATCGCGCCCCTGACGAAGGCGTCTTGCAGGTAGAGATGGCCGTCCGTCTTCTCGCCGCGCAGCGCGACGAACAGCGCGCCTGCCTGCACCTGCCGCGAATCAATGGCGAAGCCGCTGATGGTTGCATCCGGAAGCCCGGCCGGCGTCGCCACTGCATTACCCACCATCAACCGCCACACATGAGACAGGTGAATCATCGCGGCTCCCGCAGAGCGTGAAACGTGAAACGTCAAACGTGAAACGTGAAACGCGAAGCGTCAAACGTGAAACGTCAAACGTGAAACGTCAAACGTGAAACGTCAAACGTGAAACGTCAAACGTGAAACGTTAAACGTGAAACGTTAAACGTGAAACGTGAAACGCGAAGCGTGAAACGTCAAACGTGAAGCGTGAAACGTCAAACGTGAAACGTCAAGCGTCAAAGTCGGCAATCCGAAATCCAAAATCCAAAATCAGCTCACGGCATCCTGTCGTCCGGCTGAATCCGCAGAATGCGCACGGCATCTTGGGCCGCCAGGCCGAAGACGGGCTGGGCGACGTGTTCAGCCCAGCGCGCGGTGGTGGGTTTGACCAGTTTGACCAGGATGACGATCTGGGGGTCGGCCGCGGGCAGAAAGCCGACGAAACTGGTGATCGTGTCCAGCGCGCTGTAGCCCGTGTCGGTCGGGACTTCGGCAGTGCCGCTTTTGCCCGCAATGCGATAGCCTAGCGCCATGCGCGGATATGCCGAGCGGTCAACGGTGTAGGCCATCATCTGCGTCAGCGCCTGGGCGGTTTCCGGCTTGATGGGGTATCCCATCACGCGCGGGGGCAGGCTGTAGAGCTGGCCATTATAGATCAGTTCTTTGACGACCTGCGGCTGCAGCAATACGCCTTTGTTGGCGATGGCGGCCACCGCGCTGATCATCTGCAGGCTGCTGACCGAGATGCCCTGGCCAAACGAGTTGGTCGCCTGGTCGAAGTAGCTCCAATTGGGGTTGCCCGGCTCTTTGACGATGCCGTAGCCCTCGAAGTGCAGGTCAATCTCGGTCAGCTTGCCGAATCCAAACTGGCGCACATAGCGATAGAAGGTCTCGGCGCCCATGTCCAGGCAAATGCGCGCCGTGACGACATTGACCGAGCGCGCCAACGCCTCGCGCACAGTGATGTCGCCGTAGGCCTTGTGCTCCGCGTTGCGTATCTCTCGATTGCTCACCTTCAGCGCGCCCTCGTCGCGATAGAGCTTGTCGGGCGTCACCTGGCCGGAGTCCAGCGCCGCGGCCATGGTGATCAGCTTGAAGACTGAGCCGGGTTCGTAGATCTGGCCGACGGCCGCATTGACCCATGTCTCCTTCGGCGCTTCAGAGTAGGCGTTCAGATCGAACGTGGGCCAGTTGGCCAGCGCCAGAATGCCGCCGGTGCGGGGATCCATGACGATGATCGTGCCGGCCTCGGCCTGGTATTTGGCGATCGCCTCAGCGAGACGTTGTTCGATGGCGTATTGCAGGGGCGCGTCGAGGTGCAGCGCCACATCGCGGCCGGCCGGCGAGGGCAGATAGAGCTTCCACGCCTGGGGCGCAGGCCGGGGTTCGCCCGGCAGCCGGGCCGGCGACCAATCGCCCGCCGCGCGCAGCCAGGGGCTGTAGCTCTCTTCGACGCCGTAGACGCCGATTTGCTCGTAGTTGGCAAAGCCGATCAGGTGGGCGGCGAGGGAACCCTGCGGATAGATGCGGCCGAGGCGGGCTGCGCACCACACTCGCCTGGTCTGCTTGAGCGCCATGATCGCTGCGCACTGCTCCTCGGTCGCATCCTTCGCCAGGGTGACGGTCGGCAGCTTGCTGTGGGCGCTCAGGGTCGCCAGCAGCGGCTGATCCGACCGCCCCAAGATCTGCGCCACAGTGGTGATCAGCTTGACGTCGGCCGGCGTCTGGATTTGGGGCGGCGCGGCATAGACTTCCCACAGGTGAACGTCTGTAGCTAACAGCAGGTTGGAGCGATCCACCACGCGTCCCCGGCTGAGGTTGGCGGACTCGGCGGCCGACCTTTTGGGCGGCGGCGCGGCGAAGATCTGCACGGTAGCCAGTCGGACGATGATCACGAGAATCAAGAACGCGAAGACGCCGGCCAGGGGCCGTACACGTCTGACCAGCATCGTAGCGTCCTCGCCGGCCGCAGGGGACGGCCACTCATGGGACGGCTCGCGTTCCGGCGACTCGCTGGTCTGCGGATAGCGAACCCAGGCGTTTTTCTGGGGCATGGCGCCCTCTCTCAGCGCGCTCCGAAAGCCAGCGATCCTGCTTCAGCCGTCTTGGCCGTGGGCATCCAGCCAGTCAACTGCCGCCAAAGGGCGGCGCCGGCCGGTTCGTGCTCAGCAGCGGCCGGCGCCGTCGGCAACTGGACGTAGAGCGGGGACTGGCCGGAGACGAGCCCCTGTTCGGCCGCCTTCTGGGCGACGTAGCCAGGCGCGTGCCATCGGGCGACCTGTACGATCAGCGCGACGTTTTCGCGTTCGATCTGCCTGATCCTGGCGTGCAGGACATCGGTGTCGTGCTCGATGGTAGAGATCGCGGTCGTCTGCCACACGTAGAGGCAGGTCAGCCCGCTCGCCAACACCAGGATCAGCAGGAAGTGGAAAAACCCGGATTTCAGCCCGGCCTGCCATGCGTCACGCAGCGCCGGCCAGAGCCCCGGCGCACGCGCTGCGGGATGATAGACTGGCGGGTGGGTGTTGAGCATCAGAGCCTCCTGGGCGTGAAACGTGAAGCGTCAAACGTCAAACGTCAAACGTCAAACGTCAAACGTCAAACGTCAAACGTCAAACCTCCAACTTCCAACCTCCAACCTCTAACCTCTAACCTCTAACCTTCAACCTCTCCGCAATGCGTAGTTTTGCGCTGCGGCTCCGCGGGTTGCCGGCGATCTCTGCAAGTTCTGGCTGGACCGGTTTTCGGGTGATGATTTTCAGGGTCGCAGTGTGCCCGCACCGGCAAAGGGGCAGGTCGGTTGGGCATACACAATCGCGCGCTTCACGCTGCATGAACTGCTTGACGATACGGTCTTCTAGCGAATGAAAGGTGATGATCGCGAGGCGGCCTTTAGGCGCCAGTAGTTGGACCGCCTGCGGCAAGACGGCTTCCAGCGCGGCGAGTTCGTCGTTGACCTGGATTCGCAAACCCATGAAGACGCGCGTCGCCGGATGGATGCGCTCGCCCCTCTGTCCCCCGACCGCCCGGCTGACCACCTCGGCCAGCTCGACGGTGGTGCGCAGCGGGCGGCCGGCCACGATGGCCCGCGCGATGCGCCGGGAGCGCGGCTCTTCGCCCAGGCGATAGATGACGTCGGCCAGCGCGTCTTGCGGCCACTCGTTGACGATCTCGGCGGCGGTCAAGGGGCTGGCCGGATCCATGCGCATGTCAAGCGGCCCCGCGATCTGGAAGCTGAAGCCGCGCTCGGCCTCGGCCAACTGAAAAGAAGATAGCCCCAGGTCAAGAATGATCGCATTGACCTGGGTGAAGCCGTGTTCGGCTGCTGCTGCGGCCAGCCCGCGGAAGCTGGTTTGCGCCAGCGCCACACGCTCGCCAAAGCGCGCCAGCCGCGCCTGGCCCCGCTGAATCGCGGCCGGGTCGGCGTCGAGTCCGAGTAAGCGTCCTGCCGGCCCCGTGCGCTCCAGGATCGCCTCGGCGTGGCCCGCGCCGCCCAAAGTGCCGTCTACGCAGGCAGCATTCGGCGTCAGCGCCAGCCCCGCCAGCGCCTGCGCGAGCAGGACCGGGACGTGCGCCATGGCCTAGAAATCCCAGGCGAATGCCGGCTCGTCTGGCGAGACGCTGCTCCTGCCAGCGGTCTGGACGGCCATGGCCGCGGATTGCTCCTGCCAGCGGTCGCGATTCCAAATCTCGAAACGATCCTTGTTGCCCAGGATCACGGCTTCGTAGCCGAGGTTGGCGTAGCGGCGCAGGAAAGGTGGCACCATGATCCGGCCTTGTTTGTCAATCTCGTGTTCGTTGACTGCGAAGATCAGACGGCGGGCGCTGCGCACCAGTTCGAGGGCGGGATCCGCCTGCTCCAGGCTTTCGGCCAGGCGGGTCCAGGCATCGCGCGTGTACACATTGACCTGGCCGCTCGTGCCGCGGCCGAGGAGAACCGTCTCGCCCAGCTCCTCGCGGAACTTCGCCGGCAGCGTGATGCGGCCCTTGTCGTCAAGCGTGTATTCCCATTCGCCGTAGAACATCGGGTCTCCGCCTTTTCACCTGATCTCTTTGGGCTGAAAAGGGAGAATTTCCCACTCTAACCCATTGTGATAATAATGAGTGGAGCTATACTACCACTCTTTCTGTAATATGTCTAGTCCTGAGTTTTGGTTTGTACATGAATTTTAAGGTTGCATTTATCTGTAGCACAAATGTGCGACTGGCTCATGGCGGCTGGCGGGCGGCGCAGCGATCTCTGGGCTGGGGGCCATGGAGCCGTTGACGGCTTGACAACCCGCGGCCGGTCATGGTATAAGGAGTCTGCGTGCATCATTCCCCCTGTCAGATGAACTGGTCGCCAAGGAGATGCGCCGATGTCCCGTGGCTGGCTCTTCCTGTTCCGTCTTGCGCTGGTCCTTTTGCTGATCCTGCAGGCGGCGCTGCCCTATCGCCCTGCTCGGCCCGCGCCTGCGGCACTGGCCGACAGTCACGCGGGGCTGACCCTGGCCGCGCGGCCCGCGGCCGCCGATCCTGACCTTGACCTCAACCTTAACCTCAACCTTAACCTTGACCTCAACCTCACCCCGACCGCCGCGACGGTCACGGCGGCCGAGTTGGCCGCTGCCGCGACTGCGCAGGCGGCGACGCCGGTGCGCTGGCCCTTGACCGGCCAGGGCTGGTTGGGGCCGGCCGGCGGGCAGGTGACGGGGCTGGCCGGCCGGGTGACGGTGGCGTTGCCGGCCGGCGCGGTGGCC
>VGOD01000140.1 GCA_016876015.1 Chloroflexota bacterium | reverse complement strand
GATCTTCATACCCCGATTATACCCCAAGTTCTGCCCGCCTACAAGCGGCAATGTGCCAAAACGCTGCGCGCCGGCAACCTGGTCACGTCACCGACGCCATACCGATTGGACCAGAGCGCGAACGGCAGCACGAAACATACGCTGACGGTGTGGAACGCCGCCAGTACGCTGTCGGCGCGCGCCGCGGCCCTGCCGATGCCGCGCAAGTAGAGCGGCAGGTAGCCCAGCACAAACCGACAGGTGCAGTGCAGGTGTGGCCGTGCCGAGGAGCTGCCGGGCGGTCTCGTCCACCTGGCAGAAGTCGCGCACCTGCGCCGGCCCCATGTCGGCGTTGCACGTCACCGTAGGGGCGGACGACCGTCCGCCCCTACGGCTCAGATCAGACCCACCTTTCGCGCCCGGATCGCCGCCTGGGTGCGGTCACGGGCGCCCAGTTTGCCCAGGATATTGGTCACGTAGTTCTTGATCGTGCCTTCGGCCATGCTCAACCGTTCGGCGATCTGGCGGTTGGTCAGGCCGCCGGCCAGCAGGCGCAGAATCTGGACCTCGCGCTCGGAGAGGGGTTCGGCCAGGCCGACGTCCACATCGCGAACCGGCGGCGCCATGCGAGCGAACTCGGCGACCACCTTGGCCGCCACCGACGGCTCGATCAGGGCGCCGCCGCCGGCCACCGTGCGCACGGCTTGGGCCAGGTCATGGCCCGAGACGTCTTTGAGCAGGTAGCCCAGAGCCCCGGCGCGCAGCCCCTCGAAAACGTACTCATCGTCGTCAAAGGTCGTCAGGATGACGATGCGCGCCTTTGGCCAGCGCTCACGCAGCCGCCAGGTCGCCTCCACGCCGTCTATGCCCGGCATCCGCACATCCATCAGCACTACGTCGGGCTGCAGCGCTTCGTAGGCGTTCAAGGCAGCTTTCCCGTCCTCCGCCTCGCCGATCACTTCCAGATCAGACTCCATGGCCAACAGGACGCGCAGCCCCTCGCGCATGAGGCGCTGATCGTCCACGAGGAGGATGCGGATCGCCTTAGACATTGCGGTCGCTCCTGGGCAAGGGCAGCCGGAGCGAGAGCTGCGTCCCGCCGCCGGCGCGCGGCTCTATATGCAGCTCGCCCCCCAGTTGCGCTGCCCGCTCCCGCAAGCCTTGCAGGCCAAAGCCAGCTCGCCCGGCGGTTCGCGAGACGCCCTTGCCGTCGTCGCCGACCAGCAGAGCGACGGCCTCGTTCCCAATGGTCAGTACGAGCCACACCTGGTTGGCCTGGGCGTGCTTCTCGATGTTGGTCAGCGCCTCTTGCGCGGCCCGAAGGAGGGTCAGGCGGTAGGCGTCGGGCAGAGGCGGCATCCCTTCGGGCAGGATCCTGTGGACCATGAGGCCGGCGGCCCTTTCGAAGTTATCGATCAGCCGCCGCAGCGCGCTGCGCAGGTCCAGGTCGGTTTCGATGGGGGAGCGGAGGGCGGCCACCGTGCTGCGCAGCTCGCCCAACGCTTCGCGCACCTGATCGCGAACCGTGCCGACCATCGTCGCCGCCTGCTCCGGGTCCGTAGGGCACAGCCGCTGCGCGCCTTCCAGTTGCACCGAGGCCACGGTCAGGTGGTGGCCCAGCGTGTCGTGCATCTCGCGCGCCAGGCGGTTGCGCTCTTCGACCACGGCCAGCTCCTCGGCGCGCAGCGCGTATTCCTGCAACTGGCGGTGGGCCTCCTGCAATTCAGCCAGCAACGTCTGGCTGTGACGACGGGCGGCGTCGGCGCGCGCCAGGGCGCCAGCGAACGCGCCCATGAACGCATAGAGGACGCCGTAGAGGACCAGGGCGACCAGCCCTTCGCCCAGGTTGATCCCCACCGCGAAGGATGCTGTCGTTGTGGCCGTATAGACAGCGATCCAGTACACACCCTGCCGCAGCGGCAACACCAGGATGGCCCACATGATGGGCGTCGCGAACAGGACAGGATACATGGTCCAGCCCGGCTGCAGAAACATCAGGGCAGCCGTTAACGTGCCATATAGGGCCAGGCAGGAATGGATCTTCCAGGGTGTGCTCCCGGCCCGGCGCATGAGCGCCTGGAGCACGGCGATCAGCGCCAGCAGGATGACGATGACCCAGCGCAACGTGATCGAAGCGGGAGGATCGAACCTCAAGCCAACGATGCCGGCCGCCGCCAGGATGACATAGCTGCTCACCATGGAAACGATCTCTTCGCGCCGGGTAAGTATCTCTTGGCTCATAATACGATTGTACTCTGTTTTGAGGGTTCAGGCAAGCAAGCCTCCGGCGGATGCAATCCAGTCGGAGGACGCAGAAAAGGCCCCTCAGGCGCTGTCGGTAGGCGCTGAGGGGCCTGTCGAAACCCACCAAGCGCCAGGCGTCTGAGAGGATACCGGGCGCCTGGTGGGCGATCTTCAGGGCGGTTGCCCATGCCGGGCGCGACGCCACGGCGCATGAAAACCTCACCCCCGACCCCTCTCCCTTCGACAAGCTCGGGGCAAGCTCTGAGCGGGGCATCCCTTCGACAGGCTCAGGGCAAGCTCTGAGCGGAGTGGCGGTCTTTTCGCCACGCAGTCGAAGGAATGCGGAGCGGTCATCGCGTAAGGCCGCATTCCTTCGGCTTCGCTCAGGACAAGCTCTTCGGCTCCATCCGGCTCCTTCGACTGCGCTGCGCTCCGCTCAGGATGCTATGTCGTGAGCACAGGCTGAATAGTTGCCAAGCAAGTAGATTGTCGGTCAGGCTTCCTCGGCCTTGCCGAAGAGCTGCCGCTTGTCGAACCACGGCTTGGCCAGCACGAAGACGCCCAGGATGATGAGGAAGAACGCGCCCTCGATGGCGTTCAGCCCCGCCAGTTGCGCGATGCCGCCGATCACTGAGATGACGCCCAGGAAGGTGGTGAAGCCGCTCATCCGGATACCTTTGAGGTAGCGCGCCGCGTTCAGCCCCAGCATGATCAGGCCGACGCCGACCGACCACAAGCCCTTGGCGATGACCGTCTGCGGTACGAGCAGGAACCCGCCCAGCATGACCAGGAAACAGCCCCAGCCGATCGTCTCCAGGCGCTTGTTCAGGGCGGCCTTCGCGGGATCAATGACGATGGCCTTCGGCGGCGTCGCGGCTGCGGCCTTCTGACCGCCGATGAGGGCGCCGCCGAAGGCCACGGCCAGCAGCACGACGCCGACCACCCCGAAGACGGCGGGCGGCACCCACGGCCTGTTGACCCCTTCCACATAATACATGATCTTGTCAGGCATTAGCAGGGCCAACACGCCCAGCAGCGCCGCCAGCGCCAGACAGGCGATCCCTCCGATCAGTGTTCCCTTGTTCATCGTGATCCTCCTTTGTGATATGTTGCTGCGATCGTTCGTCGAGATCGTTCGCTGAACACCATACGAATACCAATTGACCTATGCCGAAGTGTAAGCATCCTTCGACTGCGTGGCGGAACAACGCCGCCACTCCGCTCAGAGCTTGCCCTGAGCCTGTCAAAGGGATGCTCCGCTACGGCTGAATAGCTATCGTCGAACACCATCACTCACTCGAATCTGAAACGCCACACCGCCACGCCGAAGAACACGATCGCAAAGCCGAGCAGCGCCGCGATGTTGGGCGCGGTCTGCGCCAACGTCCAGTTGTCGGCCACCAGCCCCATGTAGCCCTCGATGCCCCAGGCGCTGGGGGTCATGCGCGACACGATGCCCATTAAACCCTCGCTGCGGAAGAGGGGAAAGATGCTGCCGCCCAGGGCCAGCAGGACGAAGCCGAGGACCTGACCCAGCCGCTCGGCATGCTTGCTGCTGCGACACAGCGCGCCGAGGAGCATGCCCATCGAGGCGGAGGACAGGGCCAGCGCCACGGTCAGGAGCAGCAGGGCCAGCGGCGCCTTGCCCAGCGGCATCTTGAACAGGGCGTAGCCCACGCCGAACAGGACGATCACCTGCAGAAAGACAACGATCACGTAGGCCAGCATCTTGCCGCCGATGATGGCGCCGCGCGGCATGGGCGAAGACATCAGGCGGCGGAAAGTCCCCTCTTCCTTCTCGCGCAGCAGCGTGCCGGCCATCTGGCCGATCAGAAAGAAGGCAAAGGCCACGGTAAAGCTGGGGACGTAGTAGGTGATGGGGTCCCACGGCTGCAACTCCTCGGCCCCCGCCACGGCTTCGTCCCGGACGGTGATCACGGGGTTTTGGCGCATCCGCTGCACCTGGGTCCAGATGACGCCCAGGGTCTGGGCCTCGACCGCCTGGCGCAGCTCAGGGGGCGCCTTGTCATAGTCGGGCGATTGAGCCAGGACCGCGTGGATGCCATAGCGCAGCTCGCCCAGCACGCCGATCTCAGCCATGGCCTGGTTGGCGATGCCGGCGACGATACTGGCGGCCTGTTGCTGGGTGGGGTCCTTGATGAGCGTGATCGTTGCTGGCTCGCCAGCGTCAATCCTGCTGCTGAAGTCCGCGGGGATGACGAGCGCGGCCGGAATGTCGCCCTTGGCCACTCGCTGATCGGCCAGAGCCGCGTCGCTCGTCTCTTCGATGACGAGAACCTCGGCCTTTTTGAGGCCATCGGCCAGCATCTTGCCGTAGGAACCGCTGTCGCGGATAACCAGTAGGGTGGCGATTTCGATCTTCCTCTCCTCGTTGCCGGCGTTGCCAAATGCCATGCCCAGCAGGCTGGCAAAGAGCAGCGGCATGAGGAAGTAGACGGCCAGGGCGCCCTTGTCTTTCAAGACGATGAGCAAGTCTTTCCATGCGACGGCGAGAGTGTATCGAATCATCTTTCGCTCCTTGACGGGTTGTGTACTGCGTATTGCGTAGTGCGTAGTGCGTATTGCGTAGTGCGTATTGCGTAGTGCGTAGTGCGTAGTGCGTATTGCGTAGTACGTACTGCGTATTGCGTAACGGAATACGGAATACGCACTACGCAATACGGAATACGCAATACGTTTCAGTCGAACTTGAATCTGAGCAGGCCCACCACCGAGAAGGCCGCCGTGAACCCTGCCAGGACAGCCAGCTCGGGCAGGATGCCGGCCAGGCCCAGGCCACGGATTGTCAGATTGTTGTAGGCCTGTAACGCCCAGTAGTGGGGCACGACCTTCCCGATCGTGTTGAGAAAGTCGCCCAGCACGAAGGCGGGGATGAAGGCCCCACCGACCATCCCGGCCACCCACAGGAAGACGGAGCTGACGCCGCCGACCTGGCTTTCGGTGCGGCAGATCGCGGCGAGCAGGATGCCCAGGCTGGTGGAGCACAGGGCGACGAGGATGGCGATCAGCATCAGACCCAGGGGCGAGTTGCCGAGCGACGGGGCATCTTGCCCTATCAAGGGCAGCAGCACGAGACTCGCCGCCACAATGACGACCATCTGCAAGACGGCGATGACGAAGTTGGGTAGCATCTTGCCGGCTAACAATTCCCACTTGCCCAGGGGCGCAGCCAGCAGGCGGCGGAAGGTGCCCTCTTTCTTCTCGTCGAAGATCGAAGTGGCCGTGGCCTGCGCCGTCAGGAAGGCGAACATGATGGCAAAGCCGGCGATGCCGAATGTCGAAGGGCTGAAATCCTCGCGGCCCTGAGTGATCTGGTCGGGCCACCTGGCGGAGAGGGCGACCAGGGGCGTGCTCTTGGCCCGCTCGAACTGGGTTTCGGCCTGGACCTTGATCCGCTCGGACGTAAAGACCTGGACGTCCGGCGGAGCGTCGCCCATCATGGCCGCCATCTGGCTCAAGCCGCCCACCAGTTGGGTTTGCAGCGACAGGTCGGCGGCGACGCCAGCGACCACCAACCGGACCGCCTGCACCTCCGAGTCGCTGGCGGCAGGGCCGTAGATCAGGCGCAGCGTCGTCGGTGCGCCGGCCCGCACGTCTGCGCTGAAGCCGGCGGGGATGATCAGCGCCAGCTTGATCTTCTCATCCTTCAGGCCGGCCTCCGCCTGGGCCTGGTCATAGTCTTGGGTCCGAAGGCCGCGGTCGTCGTTGAGGTCCTGCAGCAGCAGCCCCGACATCTCACCGTGGGGGTCAAGGTTGACCACGGGGACGACGATGACTTGCTCCTCGATCTGCTGGCCGGCCGCAAAGACCGCGCTGAAGGCCAGGATGAAGCCGATCGGCACCAGGAACAGCAGGAGAATCTGCCCCCGATCCTTGAGCAGCATCTGCAAGTCTTTCCAGGCGACAGCCAGTGTGTTCATGGTTTACTCCTCCTACTGTCTGAGCTTCTTGCCGGTCAGGTGCAGGAAGACGCTCTCGAGGTTCGGCTCCAGGATTTCCAGCGAGGTGATACGCACGTCGAGCTGGTTGGTGAGGTCGAGGGCGCCCATCAGGGCTTCCTGAAGGCGTTGGGTTTCGATCTTGAGCAGGCCGTCGCTGCGGGTCACGGACTTGACCGACGGGACCTGGGAGAGGCGCTCGGTGAGGTTTTCGGGCGCGGCGTCGGCGACCCCCAGCATGACCACTCCGCCGCCCAGGCTGCGGATGAGGGCCGCGGGCGTGTCCAGCGCGATGATCCGCCCCTCGTCAACGATCGCCACGCGGTGGCAGAGGCGCTGCGCCTCCTCCATGTAGTGGGTGGTATAGATGACCGTCATCCCGGCCCGGTTCAGCGCCTCGACGTTCTCGAAGATGGCGTTGCGGCTCTGCGGGTCCACGCCGACCGTCGGCTCGTCAAGGAAGAGGATCTGGGGCTTGTGCAGCAGCCCGGCGGCGATGTTCACCCGGCGCTTCATGCCGCCTGAGTAGGCGCTCACGGGGTCATCGGCGCGCTCGATCAGGCCGATCATCCGCAGCGCCTCGTCTACGCGCTGGCGGAGTTCCTTGCCCCGCAGCCCGTAGATGCGGCCGAAGAACATCAGGTTTTGGCGGGCGGAGAGGGTCGTATACAGGGCCATCTCTTGGGGAACGAGGCCCATTTGGGCCTTGACCTGGTTGGTGTGAGCCTTGAGGTCCAGGCCATTCACCATGATCTTGCCACTGCTGGGCTCCAGCAGCGCGGTGAGCATGGAGATGGTCGTCGTCTTGCCCGCGCCGTTGGGCCCGAGCAAGCCAAACACCTCGCCCCGCGCCACCTGGAGCGAGATGCCTTTCACGGCTTCGCGATCTCCGAACGACTTCCTCAGGTCCTGGGCAATGAGAATGGGTTCAGACATTGTGACCTCCTTTTCTGGGATTGAAGAGCGACGGCTTGCCGCTCAGACCGACCTGAGCATAACGCACAGGAGGTCACGCTTTCCAGTGCCAGAGGTCACTTCTTGGGGTCACATCCGCCGATTCGCTTAGCGGCGCACATTCAACGCAAAGGCGCAAGGAAACTAAGACGCAAAGCTGAGAATCAGTGCTTTGCGGCTTTGCGCCCTTGCGCCTCTGCGTCAACAACGATTCGTTAACGTGTACTGCTTTCCAGCCAGCGGACCTCCTGCGGCGTCAGCCGCGTCTCCAGCGCCGTGATGTTCTCGGCGAATTCTTCCGGCGTCCGGCAGCCCACCAGCGAAAAGAGGTTGAGGGGATGGCTTTGGCTGTAGGCCAGCGCGATCTGCGGCAGGCTTAGCCCGCGCTGGCGGGCGAGCTGTTCCGCGCGCTCCAGCCGGCCGAAGTTCGCCTCGTAGCAATAGCTCTTGACGCACACGGCATCGAGCCCGGTCGTGAACTGGTCGAGATTGTCGCGGCGGAAGC
This sequence comes from Chloroflexota bacterium, assembly GCA_016876015.1. Lineage (GTDB taxonomy): Bacteria > Chloroflexota > Anaerolineae > CG2-30-64-16 > CG2-30-64-16 > VGOD01. The sequence continues at coordinate 7,432 of VGOD01000140.1, read as the reverse complement.
GGCCAGAGAAGAAGCCGCCGGCCAGACTCGACCAGGTGAACAGCGGGGTCTGCGTCTGCTCATAATAGGCGCGCGCTGCCGCAGCCGCTGGCCCGCTGATGCTGATGCACTCGGCCCACGGCTCCACCACCATCTCCGCCAGGCTGAATTGGGGGCTGCTGACTGCGAAGGGCGTCAACCCGCGGCTGGCCGCGTATTCGTTGGCGGCTGCGACGCGTTCGTGCGACCAGTTGGAGCCGCCGAACGCATGGATGCGGCCGGCCACGCGATGCTCGTTGAGGATCTCGACGATGGGGCCGACAGGCACGCTGGAATCGTCTCGGTGCAGCAGGTAGAGGTCAATGCTGTCCACCTGTAACCGCGCCAGCGAGTCGTGCAAGTCCGCGGTGATGTCGAAAGGCGTCACCCGCCGGCGGTCCTGGTTGTGGTGCGCGCCTTTGGTGATGATCACCACCCGGTCGCGCACTCCGCGCTCGCGAATCCAGCGGCCCAACGTGCGCTCGCCGTCGCCGTTGCCGTAGACGTGCGCGGTGTCGAACGCGTTGCAGCCCAAGGCATAGATCCCGTCGAGCAACGCAAACCCTGCATCCAGCTCTCGCGAATTGACCATCACCGTGCCCTGCACCAGCCGCGAGACCGGCCTGGCGATGCCGGGGATGGAACCGTATTTCATTGGCATATGATCCCTCCGTGCAGATTTCCGCTCACAGCGCCACAGCGCCACAGCATCAGGCATTATAACACGGATGTGGTAGAAGATGGTCTGGCCGAACGCGCCACATTCTAACGTGCGGGCTTCTCGTCTCCGCGCTCATGCCCTGCACCTGTCCGAGGAGCTGTGCCGATGGAACCGATCGAGCTTGAGGAAATCCTCGTCCGCGTCCGCCAGGCCCTGGCCGAGCAACACTGGGACCAGGCCGTCGCGCTGGTCGAGGCGTTGCGTCCGGCCGACCAGGCCGATGTCTTCATCGAACTGCCTTCAGAAGACCAGGACGATCTGCTGCCGCGACTCGATCCGGTGGACTCGGCGGACATCCTCGAGGAGTTGGAGGATGAAGAGGCCGCCGAGGTCGCGGCCCGGCAGGATACCGAGGAACTGGCGCGCATCATCGCCGAGATGGAGCCTGATGAAGCGGCCGACCTGCTGGGCGACATCGAGCCAAGGCAAGCCGCGGACATGTTGGCCATCCTGGACGACGCCGACGTGGTGGAGCCTTTCCTGGCCTATCCCGACGAGAGCGCGGGCGGCAAGATGACGGCCGCCGATATCGCGCTGCGCGCCGATATGACGGTGGAAGAGGCCATCGCCTATCTGAGGCTGGAGGCCGCGGATTCCGAGACGTTCTATTACCTCTTCGTGGTGGACGGCGAACGCCGCCTGGTGGGGGTCGTGTCGTTGCGCCAGCTCGTGGTGACCCCACCCACAGCCCGGATCGGCGACATCATGGACCCGGATGTCTTTCATGTGAATGTGCTGGCCGATCAAGAGGAGGCCGCCCGCCTGATGGTGCGCTACGACCTGGGCGCGCTGCCTGTAATCGATGACCAGGGCCGCTTGGCTGGGCTGATCACCCACGATGATGTGATGGACGTCATCGAGGAGGAGGCCACCGAGGACATCTACCGGTTGGGCGGCGTGCCCGAAGAGCAGCCGGCCGATGCGCCCACGCCCAGCGCGTTGCGCGCCCGCCTGCCCTGGCTGGTGCTCAACCTGGGCACGGCCATGATCTCCGCGACGGTGCTGGGCCTCTTCGAGGAGACCATCGCGCAGGTGGCGGTGCTGGCGGCCTTCTTTCCCATCGTGGCGGGCGTCAGCGGCAGCGCAGCCACCCAGGCCCTGACCGTCACCGTGCGCGGCCTGGCGTTAGGCGAGGTCACGCCGCGCGATGCCGCGCCCCGGCTGACCCGCGAGCTGCTGATCGGCCTGACGAACGGCATGGTGGTCGGCGGGCTGATTGCGGCCATCGCCCTGGTCTGGATCGGCCGGCGCATCAAGGACGACTACCTGCGCCTGCTGGGACCGGTCAACCGGACGTTGAACTCGTACCAGGCGTTCGGGCTGAATACGCGCACCAGCCCCGAACTGAGCGGGTTGCCGGCCGACTTCGTGGTCGGCGCGGTGGCGCAGACCACCGCGCCGACCTTGATCGGCGTGGCCAATGTGCTCTATCCCGACCGCGCAGCCGTCTACGATGGCGTCGGCCGGTGAGGAGGGGGTGCGGTCTGCCGACGGCAGCCACGCAAGGCCCCGCATCACATCCGCCGCCTCTGCCGCACACCACCCCAATTCGCAACTTGACACGTTGTCCATGTAGTGGCAGAATACCGTTGCGCCTCATCGTGCCCATTTGCCTGCTATGGCGCTTGATCGCAAGGAGGCTATATGCGCGCCGCTTTTCTCCCCTGGTTCCGGTCGCCACGCCGCGGTCCCTCGCTCGGCGTCTGCTGCTTCGTGTTCATCCTGGTGTTGGCCGTCGGCTCGCCGCTTGTCGCCCAAGTCGCGGAGGAGCCCTGGGTCTCACCCGCCATGCATACCCCCCGTAACTCGCATACCCTGACCACCCTGCCCGACGGTAGAGTGCTGGCCGCGGGCGGTTGGGATGGCGCCAGCGCCCTGGCCAGCGCGGAGCTGTACGATCCGACCAGCCAGGGGTGGACGCTCGTGAGCGCCATGAGCAGCGCCCGCGCCTACCACACGGCAGTCTGGCTGCCCGACGGCAAGGTGCTGGTCGTCGGCGGCTGGGACCATGTCGGCAATGCGCTCGCCAGCGCGGAGTTGTACGACCCTACGGCCAACGTCTGGATGCCGGCTGCCGCCATGAGCAATGGCCGCGCGGGCCACACGGCAACTGTTCTGGCCGGCGGCAAGGTGCTCGTCGTGGGCGGGAACAGCGGCAGCGACCTGCATGCCGACACAGAGCTGTACGACCCGGCGACGAACACCTGGACGTCTGCGGGCGCTCTGCGCAACGCCTGCGCACACCACACGGCGACCCTGCTCTCCAACGGCAAGGTCCTGGTCGTGGGCGGTTGGGATGGCAGCCGCCAACCGCTCCGTAGCGCAGCGTTGTACGATCCCGATGCCAACGCCTGGACACCGGCGGCCGATTTGGCCGCCCCGCGCCTGGATCACACGGCTACCCGTATGCCTGACGGCGGCGTCCTGGTTGTCGGCGGTTACAACGGCAGTTACCTGGCCAGCGCCGAGCTGTACGACGCGGCCGCAAACACGTGGCGCTCCGTTGGCAGCATGAGCAGCGCCCGCGCCTACCACACGGCTACCCTCCTGGGCGACGGCCAGGTGTTGGTGGCCGGCGGATTCAACGGCAGCCGGCCCAGCGACACGGCGGAAACGTATCAGCCTGCAGCACGGCACTGGACGCCGGCTGGCCGTCTGCCCGCGGCGTACGAAGCGCACGTGGCGACCCTGCTGAGTGATGGCAAGGTCCTGATCACCGGCCGGGCGGACAGCGGCGACCCAAGCGGCAACGGCGGCGTCCCCACGCCTCCGGGCGGCGCGCAGGACAGCGCCCGTCCGCGCCGCACGCCGCAGCCGCCGCAGCCGACCGCGGGGCCTGCCTCTACACCCAAGCCAGCCAACGCCGCGAGGGCGGCAGCCGCCGCCTTCAACACGCCCGAAGAGACCACGCTCTCCGGCGGCTTCACGGCAGGAACCGCCACGGCCGCGCTCTACGGCATCCACGAGGTCAGCTTCACACTGCCCTCGACACCGAATCCCTACGCCATTACCGTTACAGTCGCCTTTATGCCCCAGCTCGACGCCAGCGCCGCCGTCACGGTCATGGCCTTCTATGATGGCGATGGCAGTCAAGGCCGCGACCTCTGGAGGGCGCGTGTGTACGTGAACCGGCTTGGCCCGTGGGTCTGGACGCCCCCGCCAGGCGCTGCGGACTATGGCGATCCCAGTTTTTCTGCCAGCGATCAACCAGGAGCCGGGTTGCGTGGGATGCTGCGCGTCGCCGCGGCCGGCGCGACCGGTGCGAAGCGTTGGCACACCGACGATGGCCGCACCTTTCTGCCCAAGGCGGATACAGCCTATCTCCTCTTCTTTGAAACAGAGACGCTGACGCCCCCGCCGCTGCCGACTCGTTGTCCCAGGCGGACGCCGGTTGCGGCGTATAGCGACTTCGTCAGGGGCTATGCCGCGGATGTCGTGAGCCATGGGCTGAACGTCCTGCGTGTCGAGGCCCTCGGTACCTTTGCCGGCGACGATGTGGGATCGGACGCCGTGGAATGTGTCGCTGACTTGAGCCTCTTTTGGAGCACCGACAAGAAGGGCGAGAACCAAGACCTCTACAACAGAGCGCCCACTTTCGCGGCTCTCGCCACCGCAACCCCGGGCTCTTTCTATCCCAATCGGAAGTCTTTTCAGAACGCAGACGCCAGGCTCAAACTGCTGCTGGAGGAACAACCTGCGCTCTACGTCCAGATGTTGCTCGTGCCAGACCACTGCCGGCCGCCCAACGATCCGTGCAACACCTGGTACGCCATCAACGCCGCCCTCAAGGGGCAGCTTTGGCAGACGATGGTCGCCCGCTGGGCCGCCTTTCCCAACGTGTTCTGGTCAATCACCAACGACGCTCTGGATACCGACGGGAGCGCGCGCGGCCTGGCCCAGGAAGTCGGCGACTATTTTGTCCGCAATGACCCCTGGAACCAAGCGGGGGCACGGCGGCCCATGAGCTTTGGCCACCTGCGGGAAGCCGAGGATTTCTACGCTACGGCCACGCCGACGCCGGCCGCGCCCTGGCACACCTACATCACGGCCTACTCGTACTCCGATCTTTCGGCCCAGCAGATGGATGGGACGCGGCCGTTGCCGACGCCAATAGGCTATTCCCAAGGAACTGGGGTGTACAGCTATGCTGCGAGGAGTGAGCCGGCTCTCAACACGGAGGACCGCTACGAAGGCAATTTCAAGAACACAACCGACATGGAGGTGGCGTATCCAGACTACTACTTCCGGCGTCTCTTCTGGTCGTATCTGTTGTCCGGCGGCGGCGCGACCTATGGCGCGGCCTCAACCTGGCGGGCGCTCAACACCTATGCGACCGGCTGGTATACATATACGGTGGGTACACCCACACCCGGCGTCTTCTCGACCACCGCTCTCGTCGGATTGAACAGCGTCAGAGCCATTCCGAGCGTCCTGGATAGCGCGCGCGCCGATCTGGGTTTGTTCGAGCCGCAAGATGCGCTCATCGCGCAGTCGGGCAACCCGGATTGGGCGGAGTTCAATCGCGGCCAGGTCGCCCGGCGTGGCTCAAAGGAGATCCTGGCCTACATCCCCAACACATCCTCGACTGTTACGCCGAGCGCCGATGGCCGGCGGCGGGCGGCGGCGGCGAACACAACTGCTATGGTAAGCGTCAACATGAGTGACTTCACCGATGCGAGCTATGCGGTCGCCTGGTACAGCCTGCAAGGGACGCCCCAGCCTACCAGCGTCATCGCCGGGAATCCCACCCCCGGCACTACGGCCACCCGGGTTCTGACCGCGCCCTTCGGCGGAGACGCTGTGGTCCACATCAGCTCGTGGTGTCAAGACCCCAATGTGTGTGAGCATATGGACGTGGCACCGCCACCTGCTGGCACGCCTTCGGCCGCGGGATTCGAGGCTGGCAATGACGAGACGGCGCTGCTGTCCTTGGACACAGTCCAGCGCGTCTTCGGCAGTGGCTCGTGGCGTTGCGACAGGCCGCTTGCGCCGGGCACGGGCATGCCAGGCTGTTGGGTGCGCTACGATTACGACGACCTGGCCCGGAGCGTGGCATCAGCCGACTTCTACTTTCGGCGCAACAGCCTCTCGTCCTACACGGGTGTTTACTTCATGGTCGTTCGCAATGAGGGTGACCAACAGATCGTAGACGGCGCCTCGGTGAACGTGTGGTTGGGGCCTGGGGGCGACTTGCACGTGGACTCGGATACGGTGAGCGATGTCATCCCGCCCGTCCAGGGGGTGGCGCCGGCGCTGAATCGTTGGTATCACCTGTCCGCCCAGGTCAAGAGCGTGGCCGGCCGGGGCGTGGATGTGACGGTGTCGCGTGACGGCGTCCCTGTGATCTCAGCGACGGGGGTGCCGATGGAGCAGACCAATGTGTTCTTCAGGCGCGTCACGGTCCACACGGCGTGGTGGGGACCGACCACGGACCTCGTAGAAGGCAGCACGCCCAGCTACTGGTGGGATGAGCTCACCGTGGATCCGCCGGCGGACGAGGATCTGCATGGCCTGTATCGCACAGTCTTCCAGCAAGGACTGGGGTACTATGCCGGCAACAAAGCCACCTGGTTCGACTACTCGGGCGGGTACAACAACACCAACCTGTTGCACGTGGGCGCGAACAACGCCGTCAAGTCGCTGCTCCGGTTCGATGTCTCAGCCCTTCCGGTCAGTGCGATTGTGGACGAGGCAATCTTGCAAATATACTACACGGGCCGCAGCAACGGCAACTCCTTGACCCTAGGCGCGCATGGCGTGCTGGCCGACTGGGTGGACAGCCAGGCCAACCGGGTGCAGCGCAAGACCGGGGTCAACTGGACCGTGGCCGGCATGGGCGCGGGCAGCGACTATACAGCCACGGCCGCGGCGACCGTGGCTGTGACGGGCGCGGGCGGCGCGTGGGTGGAGCTGAACGTGACCAACCTGGCCCAGGCCTGGGTGGCGGACGCGGCGCACAACTATGGCCTGGTGCTGCTGCAGGCCGCGGCCAGCGGCTCGGTGGTCTACGACTTCTGCAGCGAACTGGGCTGGAGCCCCTGCACTGCGGCGCAGGCGCCGAAGTTGACGATCCGCTACCACCTGGCGCCGCCCCCGCCGGTCAAGACGACTTTCCAACAGGGCGCCGGGGGATACACCGGCAACCAGGCCACCTATTTCGACTACTCGGGCGGCTACAACTACACGAGCCTGTTGCACGTGGGCGCGGACAATGCGGTGAAGTCGCTGCTCCGTTTCGACGTGGCGAGCATCCCTGCCAGCGCCACGGTGGACGAAGCGACGCTGCGGGTCTACCACATGGGGCGGAGCAATGGCAACTCCTTGACCCTGGCCGCGCACCGCGTGCTGCCGGACTGGGTGGACAGCCAGGCCAATCGCATCCAGCGCAAGGCGGGGGTGAACTGGAGCGTGGCCGGCATGGGCGCGGGCAGCGACTACGCGGCCACGGCCGATGGCAGCGCGGCGCTGGCGAGCGCGGGCGGCGCCTGGGTGGAGCTGGATGTGAGCGACATGGTCCAGGCCTGGGTGGCCGATGCGGCCAACAACCATGGCCTGGTGCTGCTGCAAGCCGCAGCCGGCGGCTACGTGGTCTATGACTTCTGCAGCGAGCTAGGCTGGAGCCCCTGCACTGCGGCGCAGGCGCCCGTACTGACGATTTGGTACCACTGAGGACGAGCTGCGGGACAGAGCCGC